>JAPPOO010000007.1 GCA_028817875.1 Alphaproteobacteria bacterium
ATTTAAATAATATTATTTATTTTTAAAATGACTGCATATTTTCCATTGCATTTTCATTTTTTCGGCGTATAAATCTCACTTTATGAATTGGGGATTGGCCCCGAATCATCTGAAATTTTTTCGAGAATAACAATGCTACAACAACTCCAACCTTCACCTAAACCTTCAAGCTTTAGAGACTTCATTGCTCAAAAGTATACTAGAAAAATCAAAGAACTCACCTCTAGACCTATCCATCATCAACCAAAAAAAGAAGTGTTTTTACCACTACTTTTAGTCCATCAAAAACAGCTATTATTTAAAAAAATAGGCAACAAAGAGCTGATACTAGCAGCAAACTTAATAAAAACTTGTCAAAAAGGGGATGTTCAAAAAGCCTTCATTCACATTCCTAAAATAACGTTTGAAAAACATCGTATAGAGATTATCTCTATATCTATGGATACTAGTACTTTTCACCTAGGAATTTTAGAAATAAGTGACACAGAGGCACAAGAGATTAGTAAATCAGGCCAGTTTGTTTTTGCAGATTTTTGTAAAACTAGAAAATCTGCTGGAGTAAACTGGTACAGCGATGACATCGTCGTCAGAACATTTTGCGAAAAACACTTATAAAAAGTCTCAGGCCGCCTAAATAAGGCGGCCTGATGACGTTTCAGCACTAAAGTCCTTTATTAAACCAACCTGCCATTGTTCCCAACCACGCAACAATACGCCAGCGGGAAGTGATATAAACAACCTTCTTTTTACGTTCAACGGCCTCAACCATCTGGTAGGCAGCAACACTCGTTTTAGCAACCCAAAACATCCCTTTCTGCCCCTCAACCATTTCACTTTCTACAAAACCGGGGCGGACTTCTGTCACAAAAACAGGAAGTTTTTGTGTCTTAAACATCAAACGAATCCCCATTAAATAGCTACATACAAACGCCTTGCTTGCATTGTACGCCGCCGTCACACCACTATAAAACGTAGAGGCAACAGAGGATATACCAACAATATGTCCATGTTTTTGTTCGGTAAATTTTTGAGCCGCCCAACAAACAGTCGCCACAAACCCTGTAACATTTACATCTATAATGTGGCGGTCTTTTGCTAAATCCAACGTTCGTGTTACATACCCTACCCCAGCATTAGCTACAAAAATATCAACACCATCCATTGCGTCAGCAAGGCTGTCTAACTTTTCGTGCACATCTCGTGCAGTAACATCTAGTGTCTGAATAAATACACGTTCATGACCTAACTCCTCAGCTAGTTGCAGAAGCCTCTTTTCCCGTCGCCCTGTAATACCAACGATATACCCTCGGCTATGAAACTCCTTTGCTAAAGCATAACCAATGCCTGACGTTGCTCCTGTAATAATAACTTTTTTCATTCTACAGGAATAAACATCCCCTTCATAACTCCCATACCGGGGTATAAAGTCACTGGGTACGGCCCTACATTAGATATCTCCATTGTAAGGGGGTGATTACTACCAGGGTCCACTAAAATAGACGTCTGCATAACATCCAACCCCATGCGCGCACAAGAACTCCGCGTCCCCAAAATACACGCATAATTATCACTTAGTTTAATACTCTCTCCTGTCGGGAAAAGTTTAAAGTCACCAGGGTGAAGAATAACACCATCATCCTCCATACTCTTTTCCTGAGTCCGTATTTTTCCTTCACGCAAATCTATGCCGTTAGCTGCATACGCATTATCCAATTCAAAGTAAGTATGCCCCAACGTAAAAAGATAGCTACAGGCTTCTAAGTTTTCATCAATAAACGGAGTAATACCTATCTCTCCCGCTTCCATACACTCTAAAATTTTTTTACGTGACAACAGCATATTTTTAGCTTTCACCCTTAAACATTAAATTTAAAATGCAACACATCACCATCTTGTACAATGTACTCTTTACCTTCTTGACGAAGCTTACCAGCCTCTTTCGCCCCCTGCTCTCCTTGGTTTGTAACAAAATCGTCATAAGCAACAGTCTCAGCACGAATAAACCCACGTTCAAAATCTGTATGAATCACACCCGCCGCTTGTGGCGCTGTACTATTACGACGCACCGTCCAAGCCCGTACTTCTTTCACACCTGCCGTAAAATAAGTAATCAAATCTAGCAACGCATAACCAGCACGAATCACACGGTTCAACCCCGGCTCAGTTAATCCCATATCCTCCAAAAAGGCTTGTCGTTCATCAGCATCCAACGTAGCAACTTCTGCTTCAATTGCAGCAGAAACAACTACGCACTGAGCGTTTTCTTGCTGCGCGTAACTCGCTACTTTTTGAGAGAATGCATTTCCTTCTGCCGCAGAAGATTCCTCCACATTACAAACATACAAGACAGGCTTTGCTGTCATCAGGTTTAGATGTTTAAAGATTAACTTTTCGTCATCGGCTAACCCAACTGTACGGGCAGGTTTTCCATTTGCTAACAAATCAATCAATTTTTCTAACAAAATTGCCTCAATTTTAGCTTCTTTTTCACCACTTTTAGCTTTTTTAGCCACACCATCCAGCCGTTTTTCTACAGTTGCCAAGTCCGCCAACATAAGCTCTGTATTGATAGTCTCAATGTCTTCAATAGGGTCTACTTTACCCGAAACATGAGTAATATCCTCATCTTCAAAACACCTAACAACATGTGCAATCGCATCTACTTCCCGAATATTTGCCAAAAACTGGTTACCAAGCCCCTCACCTTTATGAGCACCTTCTACAAGCCCTGCAATGTCCAAAAATTCAATACTCGTTGGAATAATATTCTGAGGTTTTACAATACCCGCCAACGTATCCAATCGTTGGTCTGGAACAGCTACACGCCCACTGTTCGGCTCAATCGTACAAAACGGAAAATTTGCAGCCTGTGCATTGGCCGTTTGAGTCAACGCATTAAACAACGTGCTTTTACCCACATTTGGTAATCCAACAATACCACACTGAAACCCCATAAAAACTCCTTCTTCTATTCCTGCGCCAACTGGCTTAATACATCATTAGCTTTGCCATTTAGCACATCTGGCATCCGCTTGGCTAGCGTTTGACACAACTCTGCAAAAGCTGGCTGTTCAACTTTACTAAAATCACTCAAGACATAAGGTGAAACCGCATTTTTATCACCTGGGTGCCCAATACCTATACGAATACGCCAATAATCTTTTGTGCCAAGGCACTGCGTTGTAGATTTAAGGCCATTATGCCCTCCTTCTCCACCACCTTGTTTAATACGAACACGCAAAGGTTCCAAATCAAGCTCATCATGAATAACCCAAACGTCATCAGGCTGAATTTTATAAAAATCCATCGCAGCACGAATACTCCGTCCTGAGCAATTCATAAATGTCTGAGGCTTCAAAAGAGTAACAGATATCCCATCCACTACCCCCTTACTTACCTTTCCCTGAAATTTATCCTGCCAATTAGAAAAACCAAATTCTTCAGCAACGGCATCAATAAACCACCAACCAATATTATGGCGATTTTTCTTATATTTATCGCCAGGATTTCCAAGACCAACTAATAACTTCATACAACACACTTTACGGCTTTAAATACTAAAAGAAAAGGCCGCCTAAGCGACCTTTTTAAGTAAAGACACAATCTATTCAGATTCTTTTTCTTCACCTTCAGAAGCTTCTTCCTCAGCTTCAGTACTTTCGCCATCTTCTTCAAGATCAGCCATCGTAGAGGTACGCGTACCCACAACAGAAGCAACAGTAAAGTCACGGTCATGAATTTTTGGCTGAACACCTTCAGGTAGCTCAATCTCAGACATATGAACAGCTTCACCAATATCTTTACCAGCCATAGAGGCAACAAGCTCTGAAGGAATGCTGTCTGCACGACAAATCAGTTCAACTTCGGCACGCACCAACTGAAGAACACCACCCTTTTTCAAACCTGGAGATTGATCTTCGTCTATAACACGTACGCCCACATTTACACGCATTTTACGCGCTGGATCGTACTCCATAAAATCAACGTGGATTACTTTTTCAGATACAGGATGACGTTGAATATCCCGCGCCAACGCTTCTGTTTTTTTACCATCAATTTCTAAAGTATGGCGGTGCGTAAAAAAACCACCTTTTTGCATACTCATCATAAGGTCGTACTCACTTATTGCCAGTGCAATAGGCTCACCTTTCTTGGTACCATACATAACAGCTGGTATTTGTTGATTACGACGCAACTCGCGCGAAACACCTTTTCCGCTACCAGAGCGGACAGACGCTTTAATAATATCAGACATTTGGAATTCTCCTTATTACGGTTCTACTCCAGCCAATTAGCACCTCACTAATCACCTGTTTCCAAACCCTCTCTAGGGATTAGATGCCTCTCGTTTAAAGGAAACAAACAAAACTGTCAAGGTTTTAAGAAATAGCAATCTCTTCAGGAAAGTCCTCATACAAGGCACTTAAAGAATCACCTGTTGATATCCGGCGAATTGCTTCGGCAAAGTATGGAGCAACAGTCACTTGACGCACAAAACCAAGCTGCAAGACCTCAGGCCTCAGCGGCACAGAATCCGTTACAACAAATTCATCAAAAGCTGAATCTTTTAAACGCTCAGGCGCAGAACCTGAGAACAATCCATGTGTTACATAAGCAGATACACGACTTGCACCCTTTTTCTTTAAAACCTCAGCTACTGCAGCAATCGTACCGCCTGTATCCACCATATCGTCAAATACAATGCAAGACTTCCCTTTCACATTCCCAACAAGCCTCAACTCACCTACCTTATTAGGTTCAGGTCGACGCTTATCCATCATTGCAAGAGGCACAGATAACCGACGCGCTAAAGCACGAGCCCGCCCTACTCCTCCAGCATCAGGCGATACAACAATCGTTTCATCCAAATTATGTGTCTGGCGAATATCTTTTTCAAAAACAGGAGAAGCATACAAATGATCTACTGGAATATCGAAAAAGCCTTGAATTTGCATAGCATGTAAATCCATTGTCAATACATGCTGCACACCAGCAGCAGTTAATAAATCTGCTACTAACTTAGCTGAAATCGGCGCTCTAGCTGCTGCTTTTCTATCTTGTCGAGCATATCCATAGTAGGGCATAACCGCTGTAATCCGACGAACCGATGAGCGATTTAGCATATCTACCAGCAAGGCAAGCTCCATAACATTATCATTTACTGGCGGACACGTAGGCTGCAAGATAAATACATCGCGGTTACGAACATTATCGTGAAGTTCTACCCTGACCTCGCCATCAGCAAACCGTTGATTCGTTATATTAAGCGTTGGTAGCCCAAGCGCTTTAGCAACAGCTTCTGAGAAGGCCGGATGTGCTGATCCACAAAGCAACACTGGATGGTTTCCGTTCATGTGGCCAGTTTGGCTAAATTTAGTTTTAAAAACAAGTATTAATACATTTAAACATTTGTTATTTCAATATCAGCTACTAATACCTGTAAATAATATTGGGGTCTACCATATTAGGATAATTTCTTTCAGCTTTATAGCGTTCACAATGCGCATAACTACGGTACATATAGCCCCACCACACACATACATAACCTACTTTACTGGCGCAGTAGCTTCCACAGGAATACACAAAATTACTACTATCTGTCGTACGGCCTGCAGCCCTTCTATAGTAACCATTTGGACACATCACATCACCTGGCCCCCTAGTACAGCCAAAACGAATCATCTCATGATCAATCGTGCGAGGCGTAAAACAATTTGTTCCTTGCCCAGGATATAAATACCCCCGATCAGCACACGTTCTCAGATTCTCAAAATCACGCTGCAATATTGTCATATTATAACTAAGATCTTGCCCCAACCTCGTAGCCTCAGTAACAAGTCCATCTAAAGCATTACGAACGTCTGTCAATTGCCTTTCTGTCTTAATCTTACTACGGTTTGAGATCCCGGTCTGCCCCCATACTTCAAAGCCTACACCAGCCCCCATAAACAAAACTAATACAAATAAATATAATTGATGCCTGTACATTATCATTCTCTTATTTCCTCCTTACGGACATGTCTCACCATGACTAAAATAATAATCTGATGTCGTCTGATCAACAACACAGGCTGGAATCGAGGCAGCGCACGCTCCATGCAAGTCATAGTAATCACTATAAAAAGCGTTTTGCCATGTCGCACCCGAGTAGCCCTCTGAACCACAGTGACAACGTCCATTTACATGATAAAAATCCCAATCACTCTGAGTCGCAAATGTACACGCTGGCTCAGGCGTTAAATCGGACTGAGAAGCTGGACACTGTCCATTTTCCTCGTAGTATTTATCATAAGAATTTCTCAACCATACATCAGGCTCATTCAGAACCTCTCCACTACAATGGCAACGTCCTTTTGCTAAGTAAAAATCAATATCATCTTGATCTTCAAACGTACACGAAGATGTATAAGACGGATAGCAAACATTATTATACTCATAATACTGAGTCCTAAACTTAGAGTCCCAAGTTGCTAAGGCAGCTGGCCTTTCACCAACACATCGACAACGACCTGTCTCTTCAAAAACCTCTATATCTTCTACATTGCTAAAATCACAAGGAGCAGGCGGAGGATCTCCAGCTGGACAAAGACCATACGCAAAGTAATGCTCATTATAATATTTAGAGTTCCAATAGCTAACACCATTGGTTAGCTCATCTCCACACGGACAACGTCCATAAGTAGATAAAAAATCTCTTTCTGCTTGGGTACCGGCACTACAATTTCCAGGAGGTGGTGTTGCAGCCGTTGTATTACCACCCGAAGTACCACGTGAACAAAACGTAAAACGGCGCTCAGTCATACCATTATTCCAATTACGTCGACAGGTATTTGATACATGGGTAGAACGATCCAATACAATAGGATGAGTACTGGGACAAGACGGATGGGCACCATTATTACAGTTCGTAGTCGTTAACAAAAGCGTATCTCGCGTCAAACCGTTACCTTCAATACAAACACCATTTACCAACATTCTAGGGGGTGTCATAGAAGCACAATACTCGTGTTTCTCACGTTTCTTTCCTAAGTGTTCCAACCGCTCACTAATACTATTATCTAAACCACTCAAAAACCCTGATAAAGCTCTCAACTCAGAACGAAGTTTAATGATTTCAGGCGTATTTCCGTTAGATACTGCCCCCACTTCAACCCCAACAGCCAAAGCAGGCAACAACAAAAAAGCACAAATAGCTGTGCAAAAACAAGCTACTATTTTATCTACTTTGCACATTTAAAATACTCCCACTTACCTCGTACAATAAGAATAGTCACGACTTCCGCTCCAAACTTCAAAACCATCATCTATAGATCCATAAGAAGTCCTTGTATAACCACTAGGGCAACTGACAGTACCATTACCTACAACAACACGACTATCACGCAACAACCCCATACCGTCAGTACAACCTGAACCTATCGCTAAACTACCATTCCTCGCGCAATTTTTTAAAGTCGTCATGTAAGATATCATTTGCAATAATGGAGACCCGCCACCAAAATACTTATTTCTCAACGCAGTTACCTCAGCCTGCAGTGTTTGAATATCCGCTAAAATATTTTCTATTTCCCCCGAGGACGAACGCGCACCAGAACTATGCGCACGTTGTTGGGCATTCGCCCCCTGTAAACTTCCCAAACTGCATAGAACAAACCCTACACAAAACAACAACATCTTTATTTTTAGCATATGCGACTCCCTTAAGTCTTACCTTATGAAGAGTAACACAAAAAAAACAGACAGGAATACTGATTATCCACTTGTATATTTTCTTATTAAATATACCTTCCTCTAGTTGAAATTTAGATAAAAACCCCGTATAACCAAGCCAATAACCATGGTAAATAGTAGGATATTTTTTAGTTGAGCGATTTTGCCCGTACCATTGAAGAATTCAGCGGTGATTACCGCTACGGCTTTGTAACTGATATCGAAGCCGAGCGAGCCCCAGAAGGGTTAAATGAAGACACCGTTAAATTTATTTCTGCCAAAAAAGACGACCCTAAATGGCTACTGGAATGGCGCCTTAAGGCATTCAAAACATGGCAACGGATGGAACAAGACGGTATGCCAGATTGGGCAAAGCTAAATATTGAACCTATTGATTACCAAAGCATTTCTTACTATGCCGCCCCCAAAGGAACAGATGGCCCCAAAACACTGGAAGACGTTGACCCTGAACTACTTCGTACCTACGAAAAACTAGGCATCCCCCTATTTGAGCAAGAAATTTTAGCAGGCGTACAAGAGAAAAAAGCAACACCAGAACGTAAAAATATCGCCATCGATGCTGTATTTGACAGCGTGTCAGTAGCAACAACATTTAAAGAAGAACTTGCTAAAGCAGGAGTCATTTTTTGTTCAATCTCAGAGGCCGTCAAAGAACACCCCGAACTAGTACAAAAATACCTAGGTAGCGTTGTACCAGCAGGAGATAATTTCTTCTCCGCACTCAATAGCGCCGTTTTCTCTGATGGTTCATTTGTTTATATACCGGAAGGCGTCACCTGCCCCATGGAACTTTCCACTTATTTCCGTATTAACGAACAAAATACAGGGCAATTCGAACGAACGCTCATCATTGCCGACAAAAATAGCTATGTCAGTTACTTGGAAGGCTGTACTGCCCCCATGAGGGATGAAAACCAACTCCATGCCGCTGTGGTGGAACTTATTGCACTAGAGGGTGCCGAAATTAAATATTCAACCGTACAAAACTGGTACCCGGGCGATAAAGACGGCAAAGGCGGTATCTACAACTTCGTAACTAAACGCGGCGCTTGCCGTGGTGCTAACAGCAAAATCAGTTGGACACAAGTAGAAACAGGCAGTTCCATCACATGGAAATACCCCAGTTGCATTTTAGAAGGTGACAACAGCGTGGGTGAATTCTACAGCGTCGCCCTCACCCGTATGAAACAACAGGCAGATACGGGCACAAAAATGATTCACCTCGGTAAAAACACAAAAAGCGTTATTATCAGTAAAGGTATTTCAGCCGACCAAGGACAAAACACTTACCGCGGGCTTGTCAAAGTAAATCCAAAAGCCAGCGGCGCCCGTAACTATACCCAATGCGACAGCCTACTCATCGGAGACCAATGCGGCGCTCACACAGAGCCATACATTAACATCAAAAACCCCACCGCACAGGTAGAACACGAAGCAACCACTAGTAAAATTTCGGATGACCAATTATTTTACTGCCAACAACGTGGCCTTTCTATGGAAGACAGCGTCAGCATGATTGTAAATGGTTTTGCAAAAGAAGTTTTACAACAGCTCCCTATGGAATTTGCCGTAGAAGCACAAAAACTCCTCGGCATCAGTTTGGAAGGCTCTGTCGGCTAATGGTTGCACATGCCCTTCCCTTCAACGTAGAAAAACCCCGCCGCAGTCACCTGCATTGGGGGTTTTCCGATAGTTATATTACTTCTGCAGATTATGTAACATTTGGGCTATGTACTCTGCGTATAGCTCGTTTACCGTTATGCACACGCCTATCTTTTTTGGATTTACGAAATCCCTTGGCAAGCGGATCATCAAAACGAACTTTTGCCTGTTCCCTACAAAAAAGAGTTTCCCCCCAGTTAGAAGGTTTGTCATCAAATCTTAGCACAAATACGGAAGTGCTAGTTCTATCTAGCTCCCCAATAATTGCATCCATACGGTCTGTATTCATAATGAATATTCCCTCTTCAGTGTCAAAATTAAGAAAACGTTGTGATTACCCCCTAACTAAGGCCTTTTTCACACAATTACAAGAGGTAGAGGTATTAGCCAATAAAAAATACAGCCCTGTTCTACCAACAAGGCTGCAATCATATACGTTACAAAATATAAGCACTTACTGCCGTTTACCAATTTTCTTTAAGTACTTAGTCTTCGAACTTGCTATGGGTTTTCTACCCTCCGTACACCAGTTAATCAACGGGCGAAACAAGCGTGTACGCTCTTGTTCTAGCATTTCAGCAATTTTAGGCTGCAACACGCCACCAATAACAACTTTTATTTTTCCTTTAGGGGGGTTAAAGGGATTTCTTTCTCCTGCCATAGGAAACTCCCTAATTTAAGATAATTAAGATGAATTTAATGTAAACTGAACTAAAGGTATAATGGGAAACGGTATGTTAAAAATAGAAAACCTACAAGCAAAAGTTGCCGAAGATGCTGGCGACAAAACCATTTTAAACGGCATTAACCTCACCGTCCAAGCGGGGGAAGTACACGCCATCATGGGGCCAAACGGTGCAGGTAAATCCACCTTGGCGCACGTTCTATCAGGTAAACCGGGGTACGAAGCAACCAACGGCACCGCCACACTAGATGGCCAAAATTTGTTAGACATGGAAGAGCCCGACGAGCGCGCCCATTCAGGCTTGTTCTTAGCTTTCCAATACCCTGTTGAACTACCGGGGGTCAACGCTGCCCAGTTTTTAAGAACAGCCCTTAATGCCCACCGTACCGCCCGCGGTGAAGAAGAACTCAACGGTGCAGACTTCCTACGCCTAGCCCGCGCCAAAATGGCAGACCTAAAAATGGACGACGCTTTTCTAAAACGTGCTGTCAACAGCGGCTTTTCAGGTGGAGAGAAAAAACGGTTTGAAATTCTTCAAATGGCTTTATTAGAACCTAAACTCGCAGTGTTGGATGAAACAGACAGCGGTTTGGATATCGATGCCCTCAAAATTGTTGCCAATGGCGTCAACGCAATGCGACAAGACGACCGCGGATTCATCGTCATCACCCACTACCAACGCCTGTTGGATTATATCCAACCTGACTACGTCCACATTTTGGCTAACGGTAAAATCGTCAAATCAGGCGGAGCAGAACTCGCTAAGCAGCTAGAGGCTGAAGGTTATGATAAAGTGATGGCTGCCTAATGACTGACTTAAACCACCAACTTACCGAAGCTTTCCCTCCTCCTGCTACACGGGCAGAGAAAGAACACTGGGTATTCACCAAGCCCCAAACCTTCACCCGCAGTGCTATTACACAAACAGCTGATTTGGATTACAGCAATGCCGAAACATGGGAGCACACCCTGCAACCCGCCACATGGCACCAAGGGCAGCACGCTTTAACTCTTGAAAGCAACGAACAACGTACTCTAGTAGAGTTCATCATAGGCGATGCTCCAGAAGCCTTGCTGACAGATACACTTGATATCTCCCTACAACAAGGCAGTACCTTACGGCACATCCGCCTCCACGCCGGCACACAGCACCAACAGAGACGGATTGTAAATGTCACTGCCGATGAAAACGCCACATATCAGCAATTCACACTCACAGTCGGAGGTACCCTCTCCCGCACGGAAACACTTGTTGACCTCATTGGTGAAAAAGCCCATGCGGAAGTCGTCAGCCTTAACCTCCTCCAAGGCGAAGAAAAAGCCGATACCCTCAACCACACGCATTTCAAGGCCCCTAGCTGCACGGCAGATATCCGCCAACGAAACGTCGTCGCAGATGCCGCGCACGCAGTATTCCAAGGGAAATTCCATGTAGACCAAATTGCCCAACAGACAGACGCCTACATGCTCTGCCAAAATATTTTATTAGGAGAAAAAGCCTGCGCCAGCCACAAACCTGAACTGGAAATTTACGCAGACGATGTTAAATGCAGCCACGGCGCAACCACAGGCACATTAGATGAAGCCCACCTATTTTACCTGCAAGCACGCGGCATCCCTAAAGCGCAAGCTAAGCAAATGCTCATAGCAGCTCAAGTGCATGATTTAATTGATAACTTGCCAGACGCCATCACAGCAAGAGCTTTAGCACTCACTGAAAAATGGCTAAAAGGTGTCAGCCATGCTTAGTGTACAAAACGCCCGCAGCTTGTTCCCACTATTCAAAGCTCAGCCGGATTTAGCATTTCTAGATAGTGCTGCCAGTGCTCAAAAAGCCCAAGCTGTGTTAGATGCTATGGACGAATTCCAAAAGCACGACTACGCCAACATTCACCGCGGTCTGTACGGGCTCAGCCAACGCGCTACCCAAGCTTATGAAGACGCACGCGCAACCGTCGCCAGCTTCATAAATGCACCAACAACCGACAGCATTATTTTTACCCGCAACACGACAGAGGCTATTAACCTCGTGGCTCAAACGTGGGTAAAGCAAAACCTGCAAAAAGGCGATGCCATTCTACTCACAGTGCTAGAGCACCATGCCAACATCGTCCCATGGCAAATGCTAGCGCAAGAAAAGGGGCTAGACATCATTGTTGCAGATTGCTGCGATGACGGAAGTTTGCCGCTGGAAAACATCCAAAAAGCATGGCAACCAAACGTAAAATTTGTGGCCTGCACCCATATGAGCAACGCTCTCGGCACCATTTTACCCGCCCAAGAAATTACAAAATACGCTCACCAAAATGGTGCTAAAATTTTGCTAGACGGCAGTCAAACTGTTGTCCATAGCTCTGTTGATGTACAAGCCCTCAATGCAGATTTTTACGCGTTCACAGGCCACAAACTTTACGGCCCAACAGGCATTGGCGCATTATACGTAAAACCCGAATTACTGGAAAACATGCCTCCTTACCAAGGCGGTGGCGATATGATTGAAACCGTCACCCTCCCCATGGGCACAACCTACGCCCCCGCTCCTGCACGGTTTGAAGCAGGCACACCCAACATTGTAGGCGCCGTAGGGCTTGCAGCAGCCATCAAATTCATCCAACAGTTCGATACAACGGAAATCCAACAACACGAAGCCACATTAGCCAATACCGCTATCGAAAAACTTCAAACACTGGGCAGCATTACCATACACGGCTTGGCTGAACCACGCGCCAGCATCGTCAGCTTTACGGTAGATGGCGCCCACCCGCACGATATCGCCACAATTCTAGATGAATGTAACGTCGCCGTCCGCACTGGTCACCATTGCGCCATGCCCCTTATGGAAAGGCTCGGCATCACAGGAACCATCCGCGCCAGCTTTGCCATCTACAACACCTTGCAAGATGTTGAAAAACTGGTAAATGGCGTTAAACAAGCTCAAAAACTACTTCTGCCAAAGGTAAGTTAATGGCTAAAGTACAAATTCAAACCACCCCAGAAATTGCGCAAGATACAGGCCTGCTACCTGTAGACGCCTCATTAAAAGAGCGAGTCATTCACGCCCTCCAAAATGTGTACGACCCCGAACTACCCGTAAATGTGTATGACCTCGGTTTAATTTATGAAGTAGCAATAAACGGTAACCATGTCGCTATTGAAATGACATTAACAGCACCCAACTGTCCTGTGGCGGATCAAATTCCAAAAGACGTCGAAATAGCCGTACGCGCTGTTAACGGTGTGCATGACGTCACAGTCTCCCTTGTGTGGGAACCAAAATGGACAAAAGACCGCATGAGCGATGCCGCTAAAGTTGAACTAGGTTGGTTTTAAGGAGGTATATTATGAAGGGCGTTATTTTACATGACAGCATTGGCCACCCGTTTGAAAATTGGTTTCCTTGGTTAGCCAAACGCCTAACCGATGAAGGCTGGACTTTTAGAGTCCCCCAGTTCCCAACACCAGAAGGACAAAACAAGGATAACTGGCTAAAACATATGGACGAGCAAGTCGGTTCTTTCATTGATGAAGAAACCGTCCTCATTGGCCACAGCGGTGGTGCTTTGTTACTATTAAACTATCTAAATATCACGCAACAAAAACTAGCTGGAAGCGTTTTTGTCAGCACACCTTTTGGCCCATCTAACGTTCAGGAGTTTGCTCACTTAGATACAACATTCTTAGAAACCGACTTCAACTGGGAGCACATCCAAAAACAAGCCGGAAAAATAGCCCTCTTCCACGGCGATGATGACCCTGTCGCACCTGTTCAGCAATCTTACGATGTATCTAAGCACCTCGGTACCGATGTAACAATCGTCACAAACGGTGGCCACCTCAACAGCCGAGCAGGGTACGACACCTTTCCGCAGCTTTACGGATGGATTAAAAAGAACTTCAATAATGAATAAAGCTCCCCTCACTCTGACCTCCGCAGCCGTCGCACGCATTCAAGAGCTTATAGCCAAAGAGCCTGATATATTGGGCTTGCGCATCGGTGTAACCACCAAAGGATGCAGCGGCTTTGTACATACGCTGGATTACGCCAAAACAGTTGATGAAACCGATACCCGTATCGACCAAGATGGCGTCACTGTGTTCATTACATCACAGGCCCTTCCCGTTATATTCGGCACAGAAATGGACTGGGTAACGGAAGAGTTAGAGCAACGTTTCACATTCAAAAACCCCAATGCCAAAGGTACTTGCGGTTGTGGCGAAAGTTTTCACATAAATTAACCTCGCGCAGCACTTTTTTTCCTAAAATTGTGCATAAATAGCGTTTGATTTCACCTTTTTTCTCCGTTATACACCTCAAACTTTTCGCGTTTATTCAACTGCAAAGGACATGGAAAACCATGCAAAATCTAAAAACTAACGAACCTATACGCTGTAAAGGTAAAACACTCATCAATGGGGAAACAATACCCACGAACATAGTTATTTTTGTGGAGCGTGACGGTGATAACCTCACTTTCACATCCAAAAGAAAAAACACACCAGTCCACCAGCTGATTTACAACGAGGTCGAAGCTGCTATTGCCGCAGCTAACTTCCTTGGAAGTAAAAAAGTAGACCTTAAAATTGGACAACACACTGTAAACTTTAATCTAAATGACTTCAGACAAATCTGCCCAGAAGTTTTCAATAAAGAACGCAGGTCTGGAAAAATACTTATATAAAAAATTATCGCGAAAAATTGCGGGGACTGTAACCAAGTACAGTTCCCGCTAAATTTTTTGGTTTTTACAGGTTCACAAACTGTTCAGCTTCAACAGCCAAAACTATAACGTTACGAGAAATATTAGTGCTAACCACAAACTCATCTACATAAGGAACAAGAACAACAGAGCCTTCTTTTGTCTGGATTTCCAACACCTCATGGGCACCGTTATGGAAAATTTCGATAACTTCACCTAAAACGTCTCCATTTTCATATTGAGCAGTTAAACCAATAAAATCAACGTACAAAATATCGTGATTATCAGAATTAGGCAGCGCTTCCCGTGTAATAAATAAGGCCGTGCCCTTTAACGCTTCCGATGCATTACGATCATCCACGCCTTCTATCTTGGCTATGATACTTCCCTTAGCACCACTACGAACATTTTTGAGTGAGAATTTTTGATCATCCTGCGTCGTTAAACAACCATAACATCCAACGTCAACAGGATCATCGGTGAAAGATTTAAGCTTAACTTCACCTTTAATGCCATGGGCGCCAGTAACGACGCCCAAGCAAATATAGCCTTCTTTAGCTGGCAGCTTGTTCTGCATTTTCAGCAGGTGCTTCTTCAGATGCAGCGGCTTCCTCGGCAGCTTTTGCTTCTGCCGCAGCAGCAGCTTCTTCAGCGGCCTTAGCTTCGGCAGCTGCTTTTTCTTCAGCTTCCTTCGCCTTACGCTTGGCTTCCAACTCATCTTTCTTCAGTTCAATACGAGCATTTTTACGCTTAGTAAATGCATCACGGATAGACTGTGGCCCTTGGTTTGTTTCAACCAACAACTTAGCAACAGCATCATTAGTTTGTGCACCAACACTGTGCCAATAGTTCAGGCGGTCTTCTTTAATGTGGAAAGCAATTTCACCTTCTTTAGCCATAGGGTTGTAGTAACCCAAACGCTCAATAAAACGGCCATCACGTGGACTACGGGCATCAGCAGCAACAATATGGTAAAATGGCAATTTCTTACGTCCACCACGGGACAAACGAATTTTAACGGACATCTCAAATCTCTCTCTTTAACGTCACCATGTAAAACTGGTAACTTCCGTTATCACGGCCTAACCAAAACCATTTTTAGCTAGGGGGTACGGGTCGTAACTGACGCCACAAGCCGTACAAGGGCATATATAAGCATTTTTCAGCAACAGGTCAAGCCATTTTAAGTATACAAAACATCTTTTTTACCAGTATACTACCAAAGAAATTCCAATATAACGTTTCTACATTCACAAGAGGACAGCCAAGATGAATGAAACGGACAAAACTCACGTCAGTCTCCCCATCCAATTTGAACAAGCTGATGGCTTTACTATCGTTACTTTTCGTAAAAAATCTTATTTTTTAGAAGAATTTATCCAAATTCACTCTCGACACCAACAAACAGTAAATTTTCTAAATGCAGTTGTAAGTGCAACTTGGTTTTTCTTCCAAAAATACAATATAAAAGCACCAGAATGGTTCAAAGAAAGATTCCCCTCTCACTCCCAAACTACACACTAATCCCGAAAATAAGCACTGCTCCAACGCAGTGCTTATTTTTATTTCAAACACTAAAACTTCGGCATTACCGGCATTTTTCCAGATTTCATCATTTTCGCCATTTTATTCATTTGCTCATGCATTTTAACTAATTTATTCACATCAGAAACCTCAACCCCTGCCCCTTTGGCAATACGTTGGCGGCGACGGGCATTTAAAACTTTCGGCTCCTTACGCTCTTGCTTGGTCATGCTGTCAATAATCGCAATTTGCCGTTTAATAACTTTATCATCCATTTTAGACGGGTCTATCGCCTTTTTCAGCTTACCCATCCCCGGCAATAAACCTAACATACTGCCTAAGCCCCCTAAACGGGTCATCATCTTCAACTGCTTTTTAATATCTTCCATATTAAAGCCTTGGCCGGACATCAGCTTTTCTTGCAGCCCCATGGCGTCATCTTCGTTTACGGCATTCTGCATTTTTTCAACAAGAGCAACCACATCCCCTTGTCCTAAAATACGTCCTGCCAAACCTTCTGGTCGGTAAAGCTCCAACGCATCAACAGCTTCCCCCATCCCTAAGAAATAAATGGGAACACCTGTAATATCCCGTACCGAAAGCACTGCCCCACCGCGGCCATCACCATCCACCCGTGTAAAAGCAAGTCCCGTAATACCAATTTGTTCCTGAAAACTCTGAGCCACTTGCACAGCAACCTGCCCCGTCAAAGCATCTACAACAAGCAGCGTGTGGGTTGGCTGCGCCAAGTCTCGCACTTGTTGAAGCTCTCCCATCAAGGCCTCGTCAACTTCCAAACGCCCTGCGGTATCTAGTATTAAAACATCAGCCTCTTCCTGCTTAGCTTGCGCCAAAGCACGTTTGGTAATAGCAACAGGCTGCTCTCCTTCACGGATATCCAACATCGAAACACCAACACGCCCAGCCAGCGTTTGCAACTGTTGCTGTGCCGCAGGTCGGTAAATATCTAAGGATGCCAGCATCACTTGTTTCTGCTCTTTTTCTTGCAGAAACTTTGCTAACTTTGCAACCGTTGTCGTTTTACCGCTCCCTTGTAAACCTGCCATTAAAACAACAACTGGCTTTGTACCGCTAACACTAAAACTCTCTGGCTCACCCAAAACATCAACAAGAGAATCATGAACAATTTTAATAACTTGTTCACCGGGCTTAACAGATTGCGTTAATTTTTCACCAACCGCTTCCGCCTTTACTTTATCCAACAGTTTTTTAACAACGGGCAACGCAACATCCGCTTCCAAAAGCGCGCGGCGAATCTCCCTCAGCGCTGCGGCAACATCATCTTCCGTTAATACCCCACGCCCCCGTAACGAGGAAAACGTACTCTGTAATCTATCGGCTAATAATTGAAACATGTGCTTTTTATAATGGATTTACGTGAAAAGTGCGAGAAAATATCCTATACTGCCGCCTATGCGTTTTTTAGCCCTTCTTTTGTGTTTATTACCCACTTTTGTTGTTGCGGAAAACTTGCCGTCCCTACCCTCTGTAGATTTTCCGACCATGAACGCCGCCGCCACGGGTGACCCAACCTTTGCCCGCAAGTTAGAAGACCTTGGAGACATCAACAGCGCTATTCTGGAATGGCAGCGCATCGCCCACAGTAGTAGTGGCGCCCAGCAAGCTTATGCCTTACTCAAACTAGGAAGACTTGCTCTCAACGTTGACCAACCTCAACGCGCCCGTGCCGCCTTAGAACGCTTTATGACAACCTTCCCCAAACATAAGCAATTTATCGAAGCTCTATATTTACTTTCTTTAGCTGTCCCCACGGAAGAACGCGGCAGCGTACTACGCCTGATGGAACGCGTAGCAGCCGATAGCCCATGGACACAAGAAGCCATTTACCACGCCGTGTGGGACCATGCGGAAACCTATGGGTTTTTACCCGAACAAGACTATACCGACCCACGCATACAGCAATTATCCCGACGCCTACAGGATTTTTCCACTCACTATCCAAGTGAAGAAGTACTACTAGGGCTGGCCATCCTCCCCGGCGGAGCGCACCTATGGTTTGGGGACTTAGGCACAGGGTTTGTGTACCTTGCCCTGCTTGTGCTACTGCTTTGGATTATTTGCTACGCCTACAGCCACCGCCACTGGCCCTACATCGTTTGGTGGAGCGTTGTACTGCTAGCCATTATGGTAACAGCCTTTAACCAAGCTCAAGAATTGGCACTAGAAGTCGAAAAGTCCGACCGTTCCAACGCCATGGCAATGTGGACAGGCCTCCACCCAACCGAACCAACTGACAAATAAAGAATATCGATATTATTTATGAGTTTTTTCTCTCGCCTAAAACAAAGGCTTACCAAAACAACTGGCGGCATTAGTGATGCCTTTCGCGGCCTTGTTGGCCTACCAAATGGGCGTGTTGAGGAAGAAACCCTACAGGAGCTGGAAGACGCGCTCATTTTAGCGGATGTCGGAGTGGATAACGCCGCTCAACTGGTTCAAAAGCTTCAAAAACAGCGCTTTGCCGATGGCGCAACGGCGGAAGACGTTAAACAGTGGCTGGCAGACCAAATTGCAGAAAAACTTGCCCCTTGCGAACAAACGTTCAACATTCCAACCGCTCAACCTGCCGTCATCATGTTTGTAGGCGTCAATGGCAGCGGAAAAACAACAACCATTGGTAAACTGGCCAGCAAATGGCAAAAAAGCGGACAAAAGCTGCTATTGGCAGCGGGAGATACCTTCCGTGCCGGTGCGGCAGACCAACTGGCCGTTTGGGCAGACCGCGCCAACGTACCACTTGTACGCGCGGAAAAAGACGGCGCCGACCCTGCTGGCCTTCTCTTCCAAGCTTACGAACAAGCCCAAACGCAAAATACAAACATCCTCATGGCTGATACAGCAGGCCGTCTGCAAAACAGAGCCGACCTAATGGACGAACTCGCCAAGATGGTACGCGTCCTCAAAAAGCAGGATGAAACAGCCCCACACGCAACCTTATTAGTGCTAGATGCCACCGTTGGCCAAAACGCACTCTCCCAAGTTGAAACATTTATAAACATTGCCAACGTCACAGGGTTAGTTATCACAAAATTGGATAGCTCTGCCAAAGCAGGCGTTGTTCTCGCCATTGCTGAAAAATTCAAATTACCTATTTATTACATCGGCGTAGGCGAAAGTCTGGACGATTTACAACCCTTCTCCGCTCAAGATTTCGCCCAAGCTTTGGTAGGGCTTGGCAACAGCTAGTTTTTTACCTATACTTCAGTCTCTACATCAGTCACGTTTTTTCACTTCAGGGAGTATCACTGATGAGCGGAAACCAAAGAATACTACGTATTAATACGACTAAATACGGCCAAGCACAAGACCACCTTGCACAGCTACGCCTGACTTACCAAAAATTACAAAATGGAGCTGCTACAGCTGCCAGAATTATTAAACAAAAATACGGTTATGTTTTCCCAACACCTTACATCCAAAAATTTTGGGAAAACCTAGAAGCATCTGCTTAAACTGTGGCTTTGTTTCAAACTATAGCAATGGCGGCCTTTTGGCCGCCATTCGCAGTTTTAGGCTACCTCTTTAAGCCGCTTTCATCGCATTCAAAGCAGAGCCTGCTCTAAACCACGCAAGTTGGTCTTCATTAAAGGTATGCTCTAATTGAATATCCACTGTACTACCATCCGCATGGTGCAGCGTCGCCGTTACAGGTTTACTTGGTGCAAGCTGGCTTAACCCACGGATGGAAATTTTATCCGCCTCTTCAATCAAATCATAATCCGCAGGGTTCACAAACGTCAGCGGCAATACACCTTGTTTTTTCAGGTTTGTCTGGTGAATCCGTGCAAAACTGCGGGTAATCACCACCCGCGCGCCCAACAAACGGGGGCACATAGCCGCATGTTCTCGGCTGGAACCTTCGCCGTAGTTTTCATCACCAACCACAACCCAACCAAGGCCAGCTGCTTTGTAAGCACGAGCAACATCACTATTATTGCCTAACTCGCCTGTAAGCTGGTTCTTTGTTTTACCAACTTCACCGTTAAACGCATTCACCGCGCCAGAAAGCATATTATCGGAAATATTATCCAAATGCCCACGGAACCTTAACCATGGCCCAGCGGGGGAAATATGGTCAGTCGTGCACTTCCCTTTAGCTTTCACCAGCAAAGGCAATTCCATGTAATCCTGCCCACCCCAAGAATCAAACGGAGACAAAATCTGCAACCGCTCACTATCAGGCTTCACAATAACTTCGGTGGATTTACCTGCTGCCGTTGGCCCTTGGTAACCGTGTTCATCCTTCTCAAAACCTTGAGTCGGCACTTCATTCACCGCATCAGGCACAATATCATTCAGCGTAAAGGTAGAGCCATCCGCCGCTTCAATTGGTGTATTGAATGGGTCAACATCCAACCGTCCAAAAATCGCAAATGCCAGCACTGTTTCAGGGCTTCCAATAAAAGAACACGTGGCAGGGTTGCCGTCATTCCGTTTCGGGAAGTTACGGTTGTAAGAAGAAATAATGGAGTTCAACTCGCCTTTCTTCACATCATCCCGCTGCCACTGGCCAATACATGGCCCACACGCATTTGCAAGCACAATGGCACCAAGCTGTTGTAACTTAAACATTTGTCCATCACGCTCAATCGTCGCACGTACCTGTTCCGACCCCGGCGTAACAAGAAGCTTACACTTCAACTTCACACCTTTTTCAATTAACACATCCGCCATTTCGACAACGCGCTCAATATCTTCATAACTAGAGTTCGTACAGGAACCAATCAAAGCTGCTGTTAAGTTAGCAGGTGCAGGCGCTCCGTTAAGCTCTAGCACGCGCTTACTGTCTAAATGCTTCGGCATATTACCAGCAGGCGTAAATAAATCAGGGCTGTGCGGGCCAACAACTGTTGGTTCCAATTCGCTCAGGTTAATTTCAATCACCTTATCGTAATAAGCTTCTGAGCCTTCATCCGCTACAATCAAATCTTTATTGGCATGAATCAACTCAACAAACTCACCACGGTCTGTGGATTCAAGGTATTTATCCATCCGTTCGTCATGCGGGAAGATAGACGTCGTCGCACCCAACTCCGCCCCCATATTACAAATTGTTGCCCGTCCAGTGGCAGAAAGGCTAGCAACGCCTTCACCAAAGTATTCAATCACACGGTTGGTACCACCCTTTACGGTCAAAATGTCTAATAGCTTTTGAATAACATCCTTCGGCGCCGCCCAACCTTTAAGCTTACCTGTCAATTTCACACCAACCACTTCAGGGTGCAGCACTTCCCAAGGAATCCCCACCATCACATCCACAGCATCAGCACCGCCAACACCACTGGCAAATGCGCCTAAACCACCAGCATTTGGCGTATGGCTGTCTGTTCCCAACATCATCAAACCGGGGAAAGCATATTGCTCAATCACCACTTGGTGGATAATACCGCTACCAGGCTTCCAAAAGCCAAAACCATACCGTTGAGAAGCTGAAGACAAAAAGTTGTAAACCTCGTTATTCTCATGGTTGGCCGTTTCCAAATCTTTCTTAGAACCAACATAAGCACGGATTAAATGGTCACAATGCACAGTAACAGGCACTGCCGCTTCATCCTTTTCCGCCAACATAAATTGAAGAATCGCCATCTGAGCCGTCGCATCCTGCAAAGCCACACGGTCAGGGCGTGTATCAATATAAGCTGTACCATGGGTTAAATCTGCATTTTCAGGGTCTGCCAAGTGGCCGTACAAAACTTTTTCCGTCAATGTGAGCGGACGGCTCAAACGTCGACGAATCACATCCAAATTTTTACGCGTTGTCGCATAAATATTGCTGATAAAATCTTTTGTGGTTTCAATTTGCGGCATTGGTTCAACCCTTTATTCTTCTTTGCCTGCTATTATAGCCAGCTGCATAAGCAAGAAAAGCTTATTTCTGACAATTCCCGTAGGTACGGCACCTTAACGCCACAAAAAAAAGGCCCTCACTTAAGAGGAGCCTTAAAAATTAACAGGAATATTATCCTAGGGGGATAAGCCCTAGCCTAGCACCTTATAGGGTGTCGAAATAGCCTTAAGCAATCGCGAAGGCGTGTCCACCCAGCGCTTAGTAGATACAGCCTACGGCTGGTCACCCCCTTTCGCAGTTGATAAAGTTGACATCTTTCAATCTCCTTCTTCTGCGATTTCATTTAAATTACCAAGTCTCCCCCGCCATCGCTAGGATCAACTTGGGGCAGTCATTAGTAAATTTCCAAAATCATGCAGCCTGACATCGTTCCCATGGCTTCTGCAAAGCTTTTACCCCCTTTTGTTTTCTCCTTCTCCGCTTGGCAGAGCCTTCAGAGCAAGAGTAAAAACCTTTAGGTTTGCCACGGTCACGCGAGCCTTGGCCACGGTTTCTTGCTATTCGCATATAAAACCTTTCATAAAGTCTGGAAATTATGGAAATAGGTACAAAGCGTCACATCTAAAAAATAATTAATAGATGCGGCTTTCTCCTATGTCTTTATTTGTACGACAAAAAAGACAGCGAATCAAGCAATGTATACGTTTAAAAGCGCATACATGTGTTGTATATTACTTGGATTTCAAACAAATATAAATATAAGGTATTGATATTATGAACCAATTTTCTGCACGGATGGACACCATCAAGCCCAGCCCCGTCGTCGTTATCTCTAACGAAGTGCGGAAAATGCGAGCGGCGGGCGAGAAAGTATTCAGTTTTTCCATCGGCGTTCCCGGCTTTTTACCACCTGAGCACGTCTACAAAGCCGCTGAAAATGCAGCCAAAAGAGACTCTGACGGCGGTGCCTACCTTTCCAGCCGTGGTGTGCCAGAACTTGTAGAAGCTTTTCTTCACCGTTTGGAAGAAGACGGATTCTCAGGCTATACGGAAAAAGAAGTCTGCGCCCAAATGGGTGGAAAAGGCGCTCTATTCAACTTACTACTTGCTCTTGCAGGCCCCGGTAAAGAAGTCATCTACCCTGCCCCGTATTGGACAAGTTATGACGACCTCGTCACTCTATCAGGCGCAACCCCTAAACCAATTTATTGCAGTGCTGACCAAAACTACAAATTAACAGGCGCACAGCTAGAAGCAGCCATCACACCAAACACGCAGGTCTTCATGTTCAATAACCCATCTAACCCAACAGGTATGGTTTATACGGAAGAAGAAGTTAAAGAAATCGCTGCCGTCCTCAAAAAATACCCGCATGTCTGGGTTATCAGCGATGATATTTACGACAAACTGATTTACGATGGCCAAAAGTTCCATCACCTGTTAGATGCCGAACCAACCCTAAAAGACCGCCTTGCCATCGTGCAAAGCGTCTCCAAAAGCTACGGTATGCCATGCTGGCGTGTAGGTATGGTTGCCGCACCTGAAGCACTCATCAACCAGCTTCTTACACTGGTGGGTCAAACACTATTCCATTTACCTGCCGTCCCACAAATGGCTGCAGCAGCAGCATTTGGCGGAGACCACAGCTTTTTAAACGTCGTTAAAAATGATTTCGTCCAAAATAGAAACACAACAATGGATGCACTTAACTCACTCAACAATATCCAATGTTGCCAACCAAGCGGGGCCTTTTACGCATTCCCGAATATTTCTGCTTGTCTTGGTAAAAATGATATCAACAATGATGTTGAGTTCTGCCAAAAACTCCTACAAGAGCAGCAAGTTGCCTGCATCCCCGGTAGCGCCTTCGGCGACCCTAACGCCATCCGCATCAGCTACGCGACAGATGCTGATACTCTTCGCCAAGGCTTACAACGCCTCTGTGATTTTGTAGAAAAACTAAGTTAACAAAAAAGACCACCTTCACAAGGTGGTCTTTTTCAAGTTCGTCTAAGCTTACTTAGATGCTACACGTCTTTTTTCAGCATCTCTCAAGATTTTAGCTCGAAGCTGTTCTAACTCTTTACGAAGCTTAAGTGCTTTAGCTTGAGCTTCTTTACGTCTCTTCTCAGCTTCACGCTTAGCATCAGCTACTTTTTTCTCAACAGTACGCTTAATTTCCTTACGCTTCTGTTCAGCTTCACGTAATTGCTTTTTACGTCTCTGCTCTGCTTCCCTCTTAAGTTTATCAGCCTTGCGTTTTGCTTCAGCCACTCTTTTCTTTGTTTCTAATTGCTTCTTCTTTAAATCAATTTCTTGTTGCTTCTTACGCTTCTCAACCTCACGCTTAGCGTCAGCTACTTTTTTCTCAACAGCACGCTTAATTTCCTTACGCTTCTGTTCAGCTTCACGTAGTTGTTTGTCACGTCTTTGCTGCGCCTCTCTCTTAAGTTTTGCAGCTTCACGTTTTGCTTCAGCAATTCTTTTTTCAACATCAATGGCTGTTGTACCTGCATGTGCCGGAGCTACAAATGCAAAAACAGTGGCCAGTATACTCGCTACTAGAAATTTCATAATTATGGTCTCTTTTATTAATGGATAATCCCTTTACACTTATTGTATACATCAATAAAAGAACTGACAGGTCTTAAGCCTCTCACAAAAAAGACTCACTTTCGTGAGCCTTTTCTTTTTAACTACCTTGGAGCTCTACCGCCTCCACCACCACCTGAGCGCGATGGCCGCTGAGAGGCCTTGCGTTGCGATTGACCACTACGCCCTTTTGATTTCTGCTGATTTCGTTGATTCTGCCCACGCATATGACTTCGGTCATTTGTACGGCTCCCACCTCTAGCATCTTGCCGCCTATCTGTATTTCTCCCTTGAGCACCATCACGACGGTTCTGCCGCCTATCTTGAACATTACCACGGCGTTCTTGGCGTCTGTCCTGCATGTTATCCCGTCTTTCACCTCTTCTGTCTTGAGCATTTTGACGGTATTCACCACGCTTTTCTTGCCTATCTTGACGCATATCTTGTCTATGCTCTCGTCGCTCAGCACGATTTTCCTGTCTACCTTCACGTCTTTCTTTCCGCATTTCCCGCCTATCATCACGACGTTCCATACGGCCTTCCATACGTTCCTGACGGCGTTCTTGAAAATCTTCTCTTTTTTCAGCACGCTTCTCTTGTCTATCTTCACGGCGCTCCATTCGCTCTTCCCGCATCTCGTCACGATATTCCATGCGGTCTTTGTACATTTCTTGTCTCTCTGCCTGAGCCTCCTTATGCTTGGCCTGCCACTTGGCTTTCAAATCCATATGGCTTGGGTGCGTTGTCTCAAGGTCTTCAGCCATGACCGGCACAATACCAACCAGCAACAACAATACACTTGTCGTAATAATTCTCATGTTGAATCTTTCTTTTATTTATTCTTGTTACTTATCAGGTTATCCAAAAACACCCCTTTTGACAAAAAAGAACTGCCTAATAAGGCAGTTCCTAAATTTTTTACATTTAAAAAAATAATCTTCTAAAGCTCTGAAGCCTTTTCAGCCAATACCGTAACACTCGTAGGTGTAATTTCCATAAATCCACCGGAAACATCATACGTCGTTTCTTGGCCTTCTTCATCCCGTATCATAACAGTACCTGTCTCTTTCAAGGTCGCAATCAACGGCATATGGCCGGGCAATACCCCTAAATCCCCTTGGCTCCCCGGAGCATGAACATAAGCAATTCCCTCTTGGCTGGTAAACAGCTTTTCAGGTGTAACAAGTTCAAATTTCATATCACTATCTCTCCTTGCGGCGTTGCTCTAATCTTCTTTGTGCCTCGGCGCGTATTTCCTGCTGTCGCATTTCACGCAATTTCTGCTGAGACGCATACGGCAAGTCATGCCAATTTTGGTGAACATCACTTTCTTGCACACGCTCCTTATGGTGACGCTTTTCCAGCGTTTTCCGTTCAAAATCAGTCAACGCTTCCCAGTGTTCACGCATACGTTCTCGTAGGGATTGTTTGGATTCAGCACTCGTCTCAGCGTATCCATACCCTAACGGTAATAAAGCAAGCATCCCTATAAGAGCCACTTGCTTTACCATATTCTTAGGCCGCTTTCTTTTCCATATCTTTAGCTTTTTCAATGGCCTCTTCAATAGAACCAACCATGTAGAAAGCATTTTCAGGCAAGTCATCATGCTGACCTTCCACAATCTCCTTAAAGCTGCGGATTGTATCTTCCAGCTTCACGTACTTCCCAGGCATTCCTGTAA
Organism: Alphaproteobacteria bacterium; assembly: GCA_028817875.1. Lineage (GTDB taxonomy): Bacteria > Pseudomonadota > Alphaproteobacteria > UBA2136 > JAPPOO01 > JAPPOO01. Next base: position 26,404 of record JAPPOO010000007.1, read on the forward strand.
ACTGCTCTGCTACGTGGAAAGGCTGAGACAAGAATTTTTCCAAACGACGCGCACGGTGCACCACCATCTTGTCATCTTCAGAAAGCTCATCCATACCCAAAATCGCAATAATATCTTGTAACGCTTTGTAACGCTGAAGCGTTTGCTGTACCTGACGCGCAATACCATAATGTTCTTCTCCAACAACCTGAGGATCCAACACACGAGACGTAGAATCCAACGGGTCAACCGCAGGGTAAATCCCTTTTTCAGAAATACTACGGTTTAAAACGGTTGTTGCATCCAAGTGAGCAAACGTTGTCGCAGGTGCAGGGTCAGTCAAATCATCCGCTGGCACGTAAACAGCCTGTACAGAAGTAATAGAGCCTTTGTTTGTAGACGTAATACGCTCTTGCATGGCACCCATATCCGTACTCAATGTTGGCTGGTAACCCACAGCAGAAGGAATACGACCCAGCAGCGCAGACACCTCAGAACCAGCCTGTGTGAATCGGAAAATATTATCCACGAAGAACAATACGTCCTGACCTTCTTCATCACGGAAGTATTCCGCTTGAGTCAAACCAGTCAAAGCAACACGTGCACGCGCTCCAGGAGGTTCATTCATCTGACCGTAAACCAATGTCGCCTTAGATTTTTTGGCATCCCCACGCGTAATAACGCCAGATTCCATCATCTCTTCGTACAAGTCATTCCCTTCACGGGTACGCTCTCCAACACCAGCAAACACAGAGTATCCACCGTGCCCTTTAGCAATGTTGTTAATCAATTCCATAATCAAAACGGTTTTACCAACACCAGCACCACCAAACAGACCAATCTTACCACCCTTAGCATAAGGCTCCAGCAGGTCAATCACCTTGATACCTGTTTCCAAAATCGCTGCTTCGGTAGATTGCTCATCAAAAGCAGGCGCATCTCTGTGAATCGCCATTTGGTGCGTTGTGTCCAACGGGCCAACTTCATCAATCGGCTCTCCCACAACATTCATGATACGACCCAAGTTTGCAGGCCCAACAGGAATCGTAATCGGCGCACCTGTATCAGCCACTTCTGTTCCACGGACCAAACCATCTGTACTCGTCATCGCAATGGTTCGCACAGTGTTTTCACCCAAATGTTGGGCTGTTTCCAACACCAAATCGCTCTCACCTTTGCGCTTAACTGTCAGAGCATTCAAAATTTCAGGCAGATTTTCTTCAAACTGCACATCAACCACCGGCCCCACAATTCGTGTAATTTTACCTGTGTTTGTTTTAGCCATTTACTTCTTCTCCTTTAATTCCTACGTAACTTTTTTATATCTCTATTTCGTCTACAGTGCTTCTGCACCACTGATAATCTCAATCAATTCTTTAGTAATTGCCGCCTGACGGGAACGGTTGTATTCCAACGTCAAGTTCTGAATCATCTCGCCCGCGTTACGAGTTGCATTGTCCATCGCTGTCATCCGCGCTGCCTGTTCAGAAGCCGCAGAGTTCAACATCGCGTTCAACACTTGCGTCTTTACATTCTTTGGCAACAACGTTTCCAAAATCTCACCTTCACTTGGCTCGTACTCAAATGTACTTGTGCTGGCTAACTGTTCCTCAGAAGGCGCAAACGGTACAAGTTGTTGGCTGCGCGGTAGCTGCGTCAACATAGAAACACACTCCATAAAGAGGATATGAACTTCATCACATGCGCCTGCTTCAAAATCTGTCAAAGCTTCTAACGCAATCTCTTCTGCCAATTCAAAACCGATGTCTTTACTCACATCTGTCCGTTCACCCACAAGCAAGTCACGATGCGTAATCCGTACAGAATCCCGCGCTTTCCGCCCAACAGCAAAAACTTCAACTTTTTTGCCGTTAGCAAGGTGTTTTTCAATCTCAGTCACTGTCCCACGGTGCAAGTTAGCGTTAAACCCGCCACACAAACCACGGTCAGCACCCAACACAATCAAACGAACCGTCTTCACTTCGTCTCTTCCAGTCAGAAGAAGTGGCCCACTAGACGTTGCAGCAGCTAAGTTACCCAAAACATTATTCAAACGTTGAGCATAGGGCTGTGCTGCTTCACAAGCGTTACGCGCTCGCCGCACTTTGGCCGCAGCCACCATTTTCATGGTTTTTGTAATTTGCTGCGTATTTTTTACGGAGCGAATCCGTGCACGCAGATCCTTTAAAGAAGGCATTTACCGTTTTCTCCTATGCAGCTTTCTTCGCTTTTTTAGTGTTCTTCTTGGATTGCTTTTTGCTCTTTTCAGGCGCAGAAACACCTCCCACTTTTACACGTTGAACTTCAGCATTTGGGTCAAAACTATTTACTGCATTCTCAACAGCTTGTTTCAGTTCTGTTTCCAACTCTTCTGTCAAAGCTTTCTCGGCCTCAATGCCTTCCAACAAATCTGCATGAGCTGTTTCCAACAAACCACGGAAGTGGTCAGCAAATTTTACAACATCCTTTGGTTGAACATTATCTAGGTAACCCTTTGTACCTGCATAAATTTGTGCAATCTGTAACGCAACTGGTAATGGGTCATATTGGCCTTGTTTCAAAAGCTCGGTCAAACGCTCACCACGTGATAATAATTGTTGTGTAGACGCATCCAAGTCAGACGCAAATTGGCTAAACGCAGCCATCTCACGGTACTGAGCCAAGTCCAAACGCAATGTTCCAGCAATTTTCTTCATCGCCTTAATCTGAGCAGAACCACCCACCCGAGAAACAGACAAACCAACGTTAATCGCAGGACGCACACCAGCGTAGAAAAGTTCAGATTCTAAGAAAATCTGACCATCTGTAATAGAAATCACGTTCGTCGGGATGTACGCAGATACGTCACCCGCTTGTGTTTCAATAATTGGCAATGCTGTTAAAGAACCACCACCTTGCTCATCGGATAGCTTTGCAGCACGCTCCAACAAACGAGAGTGTAGGTAGAACACGTCACCTGGGTAAGCTTCACGTCCTGGAGGACGACGAAGCAACAAGGACATCTGACGGTAAGCAACCGCTTGCTTGGAAAGATCATCGTAAACAATCAGTGCGTGTTGGCCGTTATCACGGAAGTATTCCCCCATTGCACACCCAACGTATGGAGCAATAAACTGCATCGGTGCAGGGTCGGAAGCTGTCGCGGAAACAACAATCGTGTAGTCCATCGCACCAGCGTCTTCCAATTTCTTAACAACTTGCGCCACAGTTGAACGCTTCTGACCAATCGCCACATACACACAAAATACTGGCTTATCACCATCTTGCGTTGTTTTCTGGTTGATAATGGCATCCACAGCCACAGCTGTTTTACCAGTCTGACGGTCACCAATAATCAACTCACGCTGGCCACGCCCAACAGGCACCAACGCATCAATCGCTTTAATACCAGTTTGTAAAGGCTCGTGAACGGATTTACGCTCAATAATCCCCGGTGCAATAACTTCCACACGGCCAAATTCTTTAGCTTTAATGTCACCTTTACCGTCAATTGGGTTACCTAAACCATCTACGACACGGCCCAAAAGTTCCTTACCAACAGGTACCTGAACAATTTTACCGGTACGCTTAACAGTATCGCCTTCTTTAATATCGCGGTCTTCACCAAAAATAACGCAACCGACATTATCTTCATCCAAGTTCAAAGCCATACCTTGTACGCCACCGGGAAATTCTACCATCTCACCAGCCTGAACGTTGTCTAGTCCATAAATACAAGCAACACCATCACCTACGGTCAAAACTTCACCAACTTCCGTTGCTTGGGCTGTACTGGTTTCAAAATTCGCGAGCCGCTCTTTCAATACGCGGGAAATCTCTGCTGGTTTAATATCTACCATCTTCTTTCTTCCTTCTTTAAACTTACTTAATGGGTTTATTAATTACTTAACTGGTTTTTCAAATTACTTAGCTGGTTACGCACTGTTGCATCCCAAGCTTGAGAACCTATCTGCATCCGTACACCTGCAATCAGATCGGCATCTACTTCTTCAGCCAATTCTACTTCTTTTGCATCAACCGCTAATTTAGTTGCAATGGCTTGAATTTCCTTACGCTGCGCACTTGTCAAAGCATTCGCCGTCGCTACTTTTACCGTTACCTTACCGGCTGCTAATGCGCTAATTTCACCAAACGCACGTACAATTTCCGGCAGAAGGCTTAACCGTCCTTCACATCCGACAAATCGAATGAATTTTGCAACAAGCTCAGGGGCTTTTGCTGTTTTTAAAATATCTTGAATCGCTTGAGTTTTATCAGCTACTGAAACCACTTTGTTTTTTAAGTAGCTAGCTAGTACAGGAGCTTCTTCCAAAGCTTTTGCCAATACCGCCATAGAAGCTTCTACATCAGCGCGCTTTTTTTGCTGCTGCGCTAGTTCAAATAAAGCTGTGGCATAACGTCGTTCTGGCCCTTTCGTCAGCACGGACATGTATCACTCGTTCCCTCGTTTGATTAATACGCGTTTTTTATAGACAATCGGTTTCTAACATACACGCCTCTTTCCATCAATACCCCTCGTTGCATTTTACCCAAGTTTTCTGCATCATGGGCACCATGAGTAAAAACAATCACCCATCTACATCCTCAGCACCCAAAAAAGGCATCCTTATCGTCAACCTTGGCACACCAGAAAGCCTCAGCTATTGGGATATCCGCCGTTATCTTTCTGAATTTCTAAACGACATCCGCGTGGTAGACCTCAGCCGTTGGGTTTGGCCACCTATTCTATATACGTTTATTTTAACGCTGCGCCCTTTCAAAACACAAAAGGCCTACGCCAAAATTTGGAACAAAGAAAAAAACGAAAGCCCTCTTAAAACCACCACCCGCAGCCAAGCAGAAAAACTGCAAACCAAAGTAGGAAAAGAAACCGTAGTCGATTGGGCTATGCGCTACGGCCAACCAGATATCCGCAGTAAAATTCAAAATATGTGCGCCCAAGGCGTGCGAGAACTCACCATCCTGCCTCTTTACCCGCAATACGCAGGGGCCACAACAGGCAGCGTGATGGACGCCGTTGCGCGTACCATCCCAACCCTCAAATTTGTGCCGACACTCAAAACAGTCGCCCCATATTACGATGACTCCGACTACATCAACCTACTTGCCCAAAGCGTGGAAAAAAATATAAAGAAAAAACCCCCGCAAGTGCTGGTGTGTAGTTTTCATGGCCTACCTGTACGCTACTGTAAAGAAGGCGACCCCTATTACTGCCACTGCCACAAAACCGCACGGTTATTGGCAGAAAAACTTGGCTGGCATTTTGTGAATGACTGGCGCGAACAGGAAATCCCCACCGATAAACCAACACTCCTCCTCACTTTCCAATCTGTTTTTGGAAAAGAAGTTTGGCTACAACCCTACACAGATGAAACCCTCGCATTTCTCGCCCAAAAAGGCTTAAAAAACATCGCTATCATCACCCCAGGCTTCGCGGCAGACTGCGTGGAAACGCTGGAAGAAATCGCCATTGAAGGCCGAAACACATTTATGGAAAACGGCGGCAACACCCTCACCGTTATCCCTTGCCTAAACGACAGCGATGAACACATTAAACTCCTCAAAAAACTCACAACCTAAAACCACAAAATGGCGCTCCTAACAGGAACGCCATTTCTAAAACCAAGAAAAGTATTACTCTTCCTCCTGCTCTTTTTGCATACTCTCCACACTCAAACGAACAAAAGGCATAACATATATCAACAAAGCATTGCCTGAACGGTAAACCTTCTGCTTTTTCTCATCAGATAACTTACCTGCCTCAAACTTCCCCTTACCAGCACAAATAGAGTGATAGGGAACATCCAGCAGTTCATTACTCTTAGTAACATTCAAAAGTTCCTTAGCAACCAACCCATCGTACACATCAAAAATGTTTTCGCCACTAGCTGTTTGATAAACCAACAAGGTCACTCCAATCGTAGAGTCTTCAAACACAAAACCTTTGTATTTTTCAGATTTAACAACCAACGCAGGAGTTGTTACACCAGTCTTTAACTTCTGACCATGCGGCACCTCAAGGGAAGAAATCCCTCCTACAACCACAACCATGTGTTTTTCCAGCAAATCACACTGGTACTCAGCAAAACTTAAATCAACAGTTTGCTCAGCTACTGGCTTACCACTGTATTTAACCGAACTTTCCTCACACCCTTCATTCAGGATTGAGCTGTTATACGTCACAGAACTGCACCGCCCACTGTAATCAGTCTCTTTGCCATAAGCAACGCCAACAAATAAAATAGCGTGAACCGCACAAAAAATAGCAATCCGACTCATCCAATATTTTGTAGTAGCCATAACCTTATCCTTCTCCCCCGCAGGGGTCTAAAAAGTGAAAACTAAATGTTTCAACGGCGTAAAGCCGTCAATAAATTTGTACGATGTATACTATTAAGAAAGCAAACCTGTCCAGAAAAAATCAGGCTGGTAAGGGAATTTCGAGTAGGAATATAACCTCCTCAAAACTCAACGCTGCACCAGCCCTAGCAAGTAGAAATTTTAAAAGAGTTTTTTGCTAAAATATTCAGCAAAGATTCTCGGCCACAAGAATCCCCCTTTAAGCGGAACCTCTCTAGACACAGGCCCTTCCTACTTGCGGTTATTCAAAAAGTAGCTGGGCGGCAAGAATAAGAGAACCTCCTTACATGCCGTTATATTTTGCTTCACCCCAGCAAAGAACGATTAAGTCAAAACTCTTACTGATCTCCATCAGGTAAGAAGAGTTTTGTAAGGGAAACACGCCTCCCCCTTATCGTTCAAAAATTTTCTTGTAAAAAAGAACCAGTTGAGGAGACATATAAAAAAACACTCTCAAACAATCAAGTATACAAATCTGATCCTTGAACCCCCCACCATTTCTGTATAATCTACCTTTTTTAAGATGAATGAAAAAAAAGGAGGAAGGTCTCGATATAACTTTAGGTGGTGCGGAGCTGATAACTCTTAAATCCTAATTCTGCGTCTAGATTACACACCGACATAGATGTGCCTTTGGTCCAATGACCGGGGTGCAACATTATGTCCAAGCGAAAGCTGAAAAGTGTTGTGCTGCGGGATTTAGCAGTTATCAGCCCCGGTCGCCTTTATTGGCGACCTTTTTAATAAGCATGAAAAAATCCTCTCACCCCATCGACATCCACGTTGGCAAACGCTTGAAACAGCAGCGTTTACTACAAGGCATCTCCCAAGAAAGCCTCGCTAAACAACTTGGCATCACCTTCCAACAAATCCAAAAATACGAAAACGCCACCAACCGCATCAGCGCCAGTAAGCTGTACCAACTCTCCCAAGTCTTAGAGGTTCCCATTCAATACTTTTTCGATAACGAACTACAGCACTGAAAACATGGTATCTTAACGGTTCCCAACATCCCAAATGCGAGGAGCATTTGGTTGTTGTGGGGGCTGGGGTAGTTTACCCCAGTAGCCATTTGCTGGCTTCGCCAGCGAACTGGCTATCAAAAAAAACTACCAAAAATCACCACAACTTTCCGAAAAACCAAGCAACATAACCACCAAAGAACTTACCCTCATCAAAAACCTCCGAGAATTAAAACCCGCCCAACAACAAGCCCTCACCAGTCTCATCAACAAATTAACATCAAAAGATTAGCGAAACATTCAATGTCCTTCTAAGCGAAAATTTGGGATAAATTGTTTCATTTCTTTGAACAGAGCACGCTGCGCCGTGTACATAGAAGTACACAAGCAGTGGGATATGAGCAAAAAATGGAAGAGGTTGCCCAAAGACGTTGCTTAGAAGCAAAAATTTAGCATTTTTTGGTATTTTTTGGTCAAAACTTACACTTTTTTAACCTCGAAAATCACTTTTTAATACCGTTTTATCCCTTATTCACACTCATTTATCATTGATTTTGACGCTTTTTGCGTCGCAATTTTTTTTGAACAAAAAAATGAAAACTACGCGCCAAGCGCAGCTAATTTTTCAGCTTGATCAGCCTGAGCCAACGGCTCAATCACATCGTCCAACTTTTCCCCTGCTAAAATAGCGTCTAAGCTATGCAGAGTAAGGTTTACACGGTGATCCGTCACACGGCTCTGCGGGAAATTATACGTGCGAATCCGCTCACTCCGGTCACCACTTCCCACCATGCTTTTACGCGCATCTGCCCGCTCATCATGCGCCTTCTGACGCTCGGCATCCAATATCCGCGCCAGCAATACTTTCATCGCCTTTTCACGGTTTTTATGTTGAGACTTCTCGTCCTGACAGGTCGCCACCACTCCCGTTGGCACGTGGGTAATCCGCACCGCGCTATCCGTCGTGTTTACGCTCTGTCCACCCGGCCCTGAGGAACGAAAAATATCGATTCTCAAATCAGCAGGATTAACATTCACATCCACTTCTTCCGCCTCAGGCAACACCGCTACCGTCACAGCACTGGTATGAATACGGCCCTGACTCTCAGTTGCAGGCACCCGCTGTACACGGTGCGTACCAGATTCATACTTAAATCGTTGATACACATTAACCCCTGAAATACGAGCAATAATCTCTTTAAAACCACCTACATCAGCAGCAGATTCATCTTGAATTTCCACCTGCCAACCTTGAGTTTTTGCGTAGTTCGCGTACATACGGAACATATCTCCCGCAAACAATGCAGCTTCGTCTCCGCCTGTCCCTGCACGAATTTCCAAAATAATATTTCGGTCATCCGCTTCATCTTTCGGCAACAACAAAATTTTTAAATCTTGCTCCGCCGCAGGAATTTTCTCACGCAATTCTTCCAGCTCAACTTCAGCTAAATCCTTCATATCAGCGTCACCACCAGCAATCATTTCTTCAGCTGCGGCTTTATCTTCCAACATAGTTTTATAGGCTGTGTAAGCCTCTACCACAGGTGTAAGCTCAGCATAGTCTTTATTCAACTTCGTAAAACGCTCCATATCGTCCGTTGCATCAGGTTGCCCCAACGCATCCGCCAATTCTGCATGCCGCGTCGCTAATTCCGAAAGTTTTCCAAGTAAATCCATGACGCAGTTCTAACAGGCTCCCAGCAAAGAAACAAGTTCTTCCATCTTACAGGCCTTTTGTTCCCCGCTCTCCATATCTTTGACGGTCACAGTTCCTTCGGCTAATTCTGTCTCACCGATAATAATAACCGTTTGCGCTCGCAGCTTATCCGCCCGTTTAAACTGAGCTTTCATAGATTGCTCACCTAACGGCACAGCAACTTCACAACCACTTTCACGCAACTGCTCAGCAAGTTTCATTGCCTGAAAACGTGCATCGTCTCCTTGCACAACAAACGAGACCGGAGGTTTAGGTGCAGAAAGTTCTGCTATCAGCATCTCCAAACGCTCCATACCGCTACCAAAACCAACTCCGGCAACATCTTCATTTCCCATCTGTGCAACAAGACCATCGTAACGCCCACCAGATAAAACTTGGCTTTGTGCTCCCAAATCCGTACTGTGAATCTCAAAAACTGTGTGCGTATAATAATCCAAACCACGTACCAAGGTTGGCACTTCATCGTAAGGAATACCTAACACCTCCAACCCTTCTTTAACCTTACGATAAAAAGCCTGAGACTCTTCACTCATAACATCAATTGGTTTTGGCGCATCTGGAATAAATGACTGGTCCTCCGCTTGCTTAGAATCTAAAACACGCAATGGATTCTTCTGCAACCTAGCCTGAGATTCTTCAGATAATTTACCTTTTACAGGCTCAAAATAAGCCAGTAGTTTTTCACGATAAGCTGCCCGGTCAGCGGGACTCCCCAATGTATTGATATTCACACGTAACCCAGTCAGCCCAAGTTCTTTCAAAAACGCCATACCAGCAGCAATAACTTCTACATCTGCCCATGGTTCACTAATACCAAACAGTTCAATGCCTACTTGGTGGTGCTGACGGTAACGCCCTTTTTGAGGCCGTTCATACCGAAAAACAGGAATACCCGCATACATAAGCTTTAACGGCAACTGGTGTTTCATTTTATTAGAGTAGTACGCCCGCACTACACCAGCAGTTCCCTCTGGACGTAAACTTAAACTCTCACCACCACGGTCTTCAAAAACGTACATCTCTTTGGAAACAATATCCGTTGCTTCCCCTACATTACGGGCAAAAACATCGGTGAATTCAAATATAGGCGTACGAATTTCACCATACCCATAGCGGCCAAAAACACGCCGTGCTGTTTCTTCAATATGATGCAACCGACGGCTCTGTTCAGGCAAAGCATCGTAGGTTCCTCTTGGGGGTTGCATCATTTGACTCATCGGTGTGTCCTTTCCTTTATCTATCATCACCTTGTTAAAACTAGAACAGGTATACCAGCCTATTCCCTATCAAGCAGCAAAAAAGACATCAGGCTTATCAATTTCCTGCAATAAGCCACCATTCACTTCAAAAAAGCGTGTTCCTAAATTCTGTACAAAAAACCTATCGTGAGAAACCAATATACCCGACGCATTACTTTTTAGTATCTCACTTTCCAAGGCCTCCTGCCCAGCGATATCTAAGTGATTCGTTGGCTCGTCCATAATATAAAAATTAGGTTCCAGCAGCCGTAAAACAAGTAAGTTAAGCCTAGCTCTTTGACCATAACTCAGCTTCTCAACTTTAACTTTTTGCATCCCGTAAGGAAAACCCGCCTCCGTTAACAAACTCACCGCACGTTGTTGCGTTACGCCTGCTAGTTCCTGCAAACAGTCCAATACCGTTCTATTCAGTAATAACCCTGATAACTTTTGGTCAACATATCCTAACTTTGCTGTCGGTGTTATAGAAATACTGTCTAGTTGCCCTCTATTTTCAAAAGCCATTTTAAGCAATTTAATAAACTGAGATTTACCACAACCATTTTCACCTATAACCACAACTCTATCCCCCTGCGAAATATTCAGTTTATCAATATAAAATAAATGCTTTTTATCTGGAGCAAGCACATCTACTTCGCTAAGTGACAGCAAGTTTTTAGCATGCGTAAAGCTATTATCTAGCGTTATATCACGCTCCTTCTCCGTATGAACCTGCGTTACTTGAGAGGCCAACCGCTCCACTTTACGATCCATTTGCTTGGCTTTTTGTAAAGAGGTATCACTATAATTATTAACCCCACGCTGCCGCAACTCATGCGCACTTTTTTCTAAACGCCGTAACTCTGTTAATTCTTTATCTCTTTGGGAAGCAGCAGCACTATCATCTTCTTGAAGTAGCTTTTTAGCCTGCGTAAAGGGTTTGGCATATTCTTGTACAGTCTTTCCTCTCAAAAACCACGTTTTATTCGTACATATATCTAAAAAACGCCTATCATGACTCACAATCACTAAAGGAATCTGAGAGGCTTGTTCGTTCAGCCACCGTTCCAACACAGTAATTTTTTCTGTATCTAAATGGTTGGTTGGCTCATCCAACAACAGCATATCAGGTTCACTTACCATAGCACGAGCAATCAGTGCCAAACGTTGCCAACCACCGCTCAGTTTACAAATAGGACGATTTCGTAAAGCATTTTTTGCACCAAAGGCATCTAACGCCACATCTACTTTCCACAAACAGTAATCCCTCTCTTCTTCCGAAATACCGGAAGCAATAAAATCATACAAAGACAAATTCGATATATCTGCTGGAACACCCTGCTCAACAAAAGAAAGGCGTGCCCCCTTAGGTTTAATAATCTGCCCTGACATATCAGAAACTTTTCCAGCCAAACACTTCAACAAAGTAGATTTTCCTTCTCCGTTATGACCAACAATGCCAATACGATCTTTTTCTGTAACCACAAGGTTTAGCCCTTCAAATAGAGTATCCGTATAGCCAAAGCCAATATTTTGAAGCTTAACCTGAAACATATTTCTAACTTTTTGTTCTACCTTTTAACTTTAACTCATAAAAAAACGCGGCTGGGGGGGGAATCCCTCAACCGCGCTTATGCTTTTCAGCAAATTACATGTTAGCTTGACGCTTCCACTCGGCCTTACGAGCCCGACGGACAGCTTCCCGCTTTACGCGCGCGCGGCGCTCAAACGGCTTCTCATAATGTTTACGCTGACGCATTTCCCGAAATAAACCTTCACGGTTCATGATCTTTTTCAGGCGACGCAACGCTTGCTCAACATCATTGTGACGAACTTCAACCTTCATCGTCATGAGAAATCAACTCACTTTCTAATTATCTGATTCATATAATCCTGTGTTTTCCACAGGTAGAGCGGTTATGGCTAAGTTCACACAAAATATCAAGCATTTTTTACAATTTTAAGCATTTTTTACTTGCCAGCAAGCGTAAGCACATGAAGTATATCGCCAATATGAATGAAAATTCATCAAACTCAACAGCACTCCACAAAAAATCGCCTTTTAGGCGCACGCGTAGCTTTATCCGTATGCTACGGCATGGTATTCCACAACCTCACACCGTCCACCAGGGGTATAATACGCTACGACAAGAATATATTTTAGACGCTACCCGCCACCACTTCAAAAAACGAGACGACGACCCCGCTCCTCTTTTTCAGATGAACTTACTAGATGTAGGCTGCGGTGCCTCCCCTATTAACAGTTTTTTAGCTCTCAGCGGTGCTGATGTTACCGCACTAGATATTGATGAAAAAATTTTAAAAGAAGCACAAACTTACGCAGATTCCATTGGAACGCCTATCCGTTTTATACACGGCAAAATAGAAGAACTTTTAAAAGAAGAAACGCAATATGATGTTATTATTTGTTTAGATATACTGGAATACATTGACAATAAAGACCGCTTTTTTTGGTCTCTGAATAAATTACTTAAACCTGAAGGAATTTTAGTTATTTCAGCTATTAACCGCAATTTTTTTAGCTGGTTTACACATATTTTTATTAGTGAATTTATGCTGAAACGCACGCCTCGTGGTAGCCGAAAATGGCGGCGTTTTTACCGCCCTACTCAACTCCGCTCCCTCATGCAAAAGTTCAGTTTTAACGTCACAACAATACAAGGCATGGAATTCAACCCTGATAACTGTCGTTGGCAGTTAAGCCACCACCCCAGTACACGTTACCTAGCAACAGCAACTAAAATCTAACCTCTATTACTTCAATAGCGGTATCAAATCATCCTGCTCATGCAGTGCTAAAAGGTCATCACACCCACCAATGTATCGCTCTCCAATAAAAATTTGCGGCACCGTATTGCGCCCACCCGCTTTTTCAATCATTTCAGGACGCCGTTCAGGGTTTTCTTTCACATCAATAATTTCAGGGGCCTGCCCTAAATCCTCTAACAACGCCAATGCTTTCACACAATACAGGCAAGTACTCTTTGAATAAACTGTAATATACGCCATCACTAAAACCTTTCTTAATTGTAAAAAAATCGCTAAATTATAGCAACTTACTCCAAATATGCAAAAAGCCCCACTATCTCTAGCAGAGCTTTTATAATGTACCGATAAGCCGGGTTTTGTCGTGGGCCATCATTCATCTAAAAATACTTTTACAAGTATTCTCTTGCAGCCTACCTATGAATACCGCGAGCAACGGAATATATTCAGCGTTTGGCCTTGCATGCCCTAAGGTTTACCAGCCGCAGCCTGTTGCCAAGCCACGCGGTGGGCTTTTACCCCACCCTTTCACCTGTACCGCCTGACAATATCATAATTGACGGTAGTCTACTCTCTGCTGCACTATCTGTCATAATACCGTCTCCAGTACCATGCCTGAGATTTCCCCAGTAGGGTGCTCTACCATGCCCGGACTTTCCTCAAGTACATCCTTGCGGAGTTTATACTTGCGATGACCTAGTACACTCACCTATGTAACGAAAGAACAAAACAAAAGCAAGTCTTCCATCAAATAGAAAGCTAGGCTATGGTCTCCATATGAAATTAAACATTAAACTCACAAAAAAAGGCTGGCTCGCTGTAGCTGTTGGCCTAACCGTAGCCCTTACACTCATTATTTTTGCTTATATTTTAGGGTTAATCGCCATTATTCTTAGCTTTATAGTCATTTTTATCAACCTAATCTGGGGGTTTTTCCTTTGGTTAGCCGCACAACTTGGCTTAGCAGCGCTATTCGGGTGGGTCATAACACAACTAACAACACTCTTAGCTTGGTTTTCAAGTACATGGCTAGGCAGTTTACTCATGCCAATTTATACGTGGTTAGTTCCTATTGCCAGCAAATTTGGCCCCGCCATTACTATGGGGAAATGGGCCCGTGCCCTATGGAAAAAAGTCCGTACATTACGTAAGAAAAGTAAAAAAGAATTCGACCAAACTAGCCAAATTATTGAACATCAAGACGACTAGGTTCAATAACAGGTTCAAAATTAATAGTATCTAAATCTGTACTATTCAATAAATCTGGCAATGGCGAAATAACACCTATATTAAGTGAATCCGCTATCATACTTCCATTAGC
>JAPPOO010000035.1 GCA_028817875.1 Alphaproteobacteria bacterium
ATCTTAAAAAACTTAACTAACTTTTATAAAAAACGAGGAAAACCTAATATGGATACTTGTACTTGGAAACTATCAGAAGCAGGTGTACTTGCTTTTTCAAGACTTATGGAATGGCGCCTTCCTAAAAAAATTCGCGAAAATGAGGCTTTAGTAAACTTTATTCTTTCCAGCATAAAACAAGGAGAGCCTGACAAAGAAGTCCCCTGTTTTCTCAATCTTGATCGTACTTGGTACGGCTATTCTTTGGAAAACATTTCCTGTTTTGAATGGTCTTCCGAAACAATGGAGGGTGAAGAAGATAAGCCTTGGCGCCTTGTGGTTAACCGTGAAGAAAATGGTGTTTGGACCCTTAAGTGTGAAAATTTTGACAACTTGAGTAAAACTGCCCTTTGGGCTGTTCAGGCGACGATTCCATCAGTTGATCCGCTGGCATTTCTTTATTTTCATCTTACAGAAGTCTCTGGTCTTGGTATTCCTACTGCTCGTGCGGCGTTTGCTTTTGATCAACTGAAAAAGTTGTTCAGAGCTTTTAAGGATGCGGTTGAAGATCCTTTTTCGGTTTTGCCTGATGTTGTTCGGGAAAAAGCTGCTTTAATGAATCAAAATACTATAATGGAGCTCAAAAAAGCCTTATTTGCGGATGAGAAGTATGCTTCTGCATAAGAAAACTGATATTTGCACAAAAAAGCCCAGCCCCTAAAAAGGGGCTGGGTTGAGGTTGTGACTAAATAAAACATAGTTTGGAGAATTTTATTTAGTCATGTTTTTTTGAGCACGGGCGATACGTTGGCCAAGAACTTCGATTTTTTGGCGCATTGTATTTCCCCACTGTTCTAGAAAACGTGTCTTTTCCGCCAAGCTGAAAAAGAAGATAGTAGTGGAGTACACTTTTTTCAGACCAAGTATTTCTTGAGAAGGTGCTGTACCCTCCTCAATCATTTGTTGTGCGGCTAGATATGCTGGATGTGCCAACTTTCCGTTTACGACGTAGTAGTTCCAGAAATTTTGTATATTTTTAGGAACACTCGTTCCTATTACACCACTAACAGGCGTAATAGGTGTGCCTAAGTAAATATGTGCCCAGACAGCTTTTTGTAGCGGAGGCATTTGGTAAAGGTAGCCAAGGTATCTGTAGGCTTCTTCTACTGTTTTTTGATCCTCTGTTTTCTCTCTGGAACGGGCGATGGCTTTAGCAGCTTTAACCAATTCACTGTTTTTCCATTTAGGCTTTTGAAGTAGAAGCCCAATGGCAGCAGCACTGAGTGGATACAACTTACCATTGTTATCCACATGCTCTGCCAGCTGGGTTCTTAGGTGAGAGTTTACCGGCTTTCCCCCAATATGGGCGTTTAACAAAGCTACGAAGGATTCAAATGCTACTTCCCTTCTTTCAGGGTTCTCGCCAAGTTTTTCAATTTGTTCTAGAATTTTTTGGGTAGTGTTGGTCATGTTTTTCTCCATTCTCATGAAACTAACGGATTCCAGCTAGGAGGCTTTTGCACCCTTGGCCGCCCTTCGGGCATGGCTTGGAGGCCATTAGCGCCGCCCACTTGCGGCTATTTGAGTTTGAAATTTAACGCATAGGCACATCTCCAAATGCCTGCAGATGCAGGGTCAATTTAAAAACGTGGAGGATTAAGTTTCCTCTGAACCTATGTGTTGGGCAATGTATATGAGTGATGAATAGAGATTTCAAGAGGGAGAGGAGAAAAAAATCTCCTTTCTTGGTTACTCTACCGCTTGCATGGGGAGGGCTTCGACCCGTTGTTCGATGTATTCTATAATGCAGTTGGCGATATCGATACCTGTGGCGAGTTCTAGGCCTTCAAAGCCCGGATAGGCGTTGACTTCTAGCAGAAGAGGGCCACGGTTAGAGCGGAGGATGTCTACCCCTGCCATTTCGAGACCTAGGGTTTTAGCGGCGTTGATGGCGAGGGCTTCTTCTTCCTCTGAGATTTTAGCAGAGACTGTGCGTCCGCCTTGGTGGAAGTTGGAACGGAACTCGCCTTCGGCAGCGATGCGCTCCATGGCGGCGACAACTTTATCACCCAGTACAAAGCAACGGAGGTCTCGGCCGGAGGATTCTTCAATGAATTCCTGCACTAAGATGTTTGTGTTAAGCACGTTGAACGCGTTGATAACGCTTACGGCAGCTGCGCGGGT
Organism: Alphaproteobacteria bacterium; assembly: GCA_028817875.1. GTDB lineage: Bacteria > Pseudomonadota > Alphaproteobacteria > UBA2136 > JAPPOO01 > JAPPOO01. The sequence goes on from JAPPOO010000035.1 coordinate 2,164, forward strand.
TTCTGCCAAAACAACGCCTTCGCCGTGGGTGCTATCGCTTACCAATTTGACGACGACGGGGGCTCCGCCGACAGCATCAATAATAGCCCCTGTTTTTTCAGGTGAGTGAGCAATGCTTGTTTTTGGCATAGGCAGGCCTTTTTTAGCTAAGACTTGGTGGGCTCTTAGTTTATCTCGCGTGCGGAGAATGGAAGCGGATGTGTTTAAGCAAAATACGCTGGAGCAGTTGAGGTGGCGCAATACGGATGTACCGAAGAAGGTCATGTTATTACCAATGAAAGGGATAATGGCAGCAAGTTTTTTATTGTTTTGGCTGAGAAGTTCGCTTTCTTCAGAGATTGTTACTTTATCGCCCAAGTTAATCCAGCAGTCTGCTGTGTTCATAAGGCGCATTTTATGACCGCGGGCCTCGGCGGCCTCTTTGATGCGTTTGTGTGAGTACAAGCCGTTTTTTGTTGTAAGCGTTAAGATATACATGCCTCGCTACTCCTATTTTATACCAACATATAGCTGAGCTTATTTACGTATGTTTATAGAGTATGTTTGTGTTG
>JAPPOO010000083.1 GCA_028817875.1 Alphaproteobacteria bacterium
GAAACGAGATAAATTCTTTTTGATTTTCGTAAGTTATCTGAGCGTCAATAGCTATGTAAAAGCCATTCTTTATGACCCAGTCAAAACTATTCTTGCAAGACAGCGGATTTGTCCAAATAGCAATGAGTTCATCTTTTTGAGGAAATTCTTCAATCGTACTTCTTAGTAAGTCAGCAGCACTGCTATGGCTAAGCAAGACAGGAACAAAAAAATCAACAGCAATTTCAAGTTGCCTCTTAAGCAAAGCTTTTTGCTGAGGCAGGCTTTCTTTATCTAGCCGAACAACATCCAATCCAATGGGGCCGATAGCAACAAGTTCTTCATAAGTATTAAATGCTTCAGTTAAAGTTCTATCGATGTCATCAAGAGGTCTATTACAAAATGATGGAGCATAACCAAGTGCCCCGTAACAGTTATCTTTTTCAGATAAATAAGAAGTTAGAATTTCCGCCTCCCCTCCTTGCATTGCAATAACTGAAATAGGTTCTGGTTCAGAATGGTTATCCACTGGATTTTTTAGTAAGTCTTTTTGCTTTTTTTCATAAAGTTTACGCCAACGTTTTAAGCCATGCTGGTCTTCCACGTTGTAACAAGCATCTGCAATAAATGCAGGAGGAAGAGAGGCATCTCTTTGTTCCATTTCTTTTAGTTGAGCTTCAAATAAAAGATCGGCATCGTACATAGCTTCTGCCTCACTTAATACCTCCTCTCCCCTTCCTGCTTTTTCCATAACAGCTTTTTTTGCATAAGCTAGAGAGGATGGGTTCACAATATGGTCGCGAGGAATGGTGCTAGGGTCAAATTCTCTAGAAGGTTGTGTTTCCTGAGCTCCAAAAAGCATATTTTTAACAAAATTCCCAACACCTGATGAATTATCTTCTTGCGCGGGCTCCATACTCTTTTGAAACCCTTTAACGGTTTTGTGTGCTTTACGCAGGTCTTTTTGCAGGCTTTTAACCTGACGTTGAAGTTTCTGAACGTGACGGTCTTTCACACCGCAAATTCCTGTTTATTTAAGTATTTATTCTTCTTTTACTTTTGGAAATAGGCGCAAGAAGTTAGCTGACGTTATTTCAGCAACTTCCTGTAAGCTTTGCCCACGTGCTTCCGCTAAGCATTCTGCCACATAAGGCACGTAACTTGGTTGGTTAGGTTTACCTCGATACGGCACAGGCGCTAAGTAAGGACTATCCGTCTCAATTAAGAGCAAATTATTTGGAACTTCTGCAAAAATATCCCGTAGTTCTTGGCTTTTTTTGAATGTAATAACACCAGTTGCACCTAAATACAGTCCATTTTTTATAGCAAAATCGGCTAATATTTTTTTACTGGTAAAACAATGGATTACCGCCTGTAACACTCCCCTGCTCAAGGCTTCTTCTAGCAAAGCAATTGTGTCTTCTTCAGCATCGCGGCTATGAATAACCAATGGCAAATCAAGCTCTTGAGCAAGCTCTAAATGAACACGAAAACTCTCTTTCTGCTTATCTCTTGGCGCGTTATCATAATGGTAATCTAGCCCGCTTTCTCCAAGGCCTACAACCTTAGTAAGCTGAGCTGCTTTCCTAATTTCTTGAGCTAGTGCCTGAGGTTCTAGTTCTCCCCCTGCATAGTGAGGATGAATACCATACGTACAAAAAACCCCTTCTTGCTCTGTTGTAAAAGCATGCATTTCAGCAAATGAGCGATGCGTTGTTCCAATTGTTAGTAAAGTATTCACATTTTCTGCTTGAGCATTAGCGACCAAGTCAGAAGGAGTGAGTCCATCATCCCGTGGATATGTAAGGTGGCAATGGGAATCAGTAAAGTCCATCAAGCTGCCTTTTCAACATCAATACGAGGAAATATACCTTGTGGTACAGGTAGTTCAGTCCCCTCTTTTAGGTTTGGTAACGCAGATAAATCAGAAATGCATGTTCCACTTATACCTAATTGAGACAGTAATTTTTCCCCACTTTCGGGCATAAAAGGCGTTACTAATACTGCAATAATTTGGAAGCTCTCCATAAGTACGCGTAAAACATGCGCCATCTGGGCTGGGTTTGTTTTTTTGAGCTCCCACGGCCGTACAGCATCCATATACTTATTCCCTGCGTCAATAACTTCCCAAATAGCATCTAAAGCCTTGTGAAAAGCAAGCGCTTCAATCTCTTGCTGTGTAGCATCTAAAGCTTTCTGTGCAAGTTCTAATAGGGCTTTGTCTTCGTTGGAAAGTGTTCCTAGTGCAGGTGTTTTACCATCACAGTTTTTTTGAACCATTGACAACACACGCTGAAATAAGTTCCCTAAATCATTGGCTAATTCCGTATTGATACGGTTAATCATACGCTCTCGGCTAAAATCACCATCGTTACCAAAAGGCACTTCCCGCAACATAAAGTAACGGACGGCATCAATTCCAAATTCTTCTGTAATCTCTTTAGGATCAACCACATTACCGAAGGATTTACTCATTTTTTTGCCTTCGCTCGTCCACCAACCATGGGCAAAAACTTTACGAGGTGTATCAATATCCGCTCCCATCAACATAGCCGGCCAGTATATGGCATGAAAACGTAAAATATCTTTTCCGACCAAATGCACAGCTGGCCAGTAGTTTAGTTCGTTAGGGTAGCCATCTGCCGTTAAGTAGTTAGTGAGTGCATCAATCCAGACATACATAACGTGCTTATCATCATTAGGGACGGGAATTCCCCAATCAAATGTTGTGCGAGAAATTGAAATATCCGCCAGTCCACTTTTTACGAAGGAAATCACCTCATTACGTCGGCTGTTTGGTTGAATAAAGTCAGGTTGTTCTTCATAAAGTGCCAACAATTTATCTTCAAAAGCAGAAAGTTTAAAAAAGTAGCTTTCTTCTTCCATCCACTCAACTGGATGCCCTGAAGGAGCAATCTTTTTGCCGTCTTGCTCGGTTAGTTCACTCTCATCGTAGTAAGCTTCATCAGAAACACAGTACCAGCCGCTATAAGTATCCTTATAAATATAGCCATTTTGTGCTAGTTTTTGCCAAATAGCTTGCGCAGCTTTGTGGTGTCGAGGTTCTGTTGTACGAATAAAATCATCGTTAGACAAATTCATGATATCTGTTAGCGCTCTAAATTGAGTAGACATATCATCCACATAATCTTGCGGTGTTAGCCCTGCCTCTTCCGCTTTTCGTTGGAGTTTTAAGCCGTGTTCATCCGTTCCTGTAAGGAACTTAGTATCAAAACCGTCTGACCGTTTAAAACGCGCCCAAACATCGGCTGCGGTGCTTGTGTAGGCACTTCCCACATGTGGTGCACCACTTGGGTAGTAAATGGGTGTTGTTATATAAGCTTTTTGAGTCATATTAGTCTCTTTTCGTCTGCTGTTATTTATCAAGTCGTTAAAATTTATATATTAAGAGGTCCACAAAAGCGGAAAGAATAGTAAAAAATCACATTCGCATTAAAGAATTCATGAGCCTAGCCTACGCGATGCCTGCGCAAGATGCAATGCTTCTTCTAAAACCCAGTTACCTGTAAGATTATGCGTTTGGCTACGTTGGTAAAGTGCAGAAACCTTTTCATACGTTTCAGCTATTGAGAATGTTGGCTCTTTCTTGAGTGTGCTTGCTAGTTCTTGCAACAGAAGAGAAAAGACTGTACCTACCTGTTTGCTTTGCTGCCGTTTATCTGCAACCGCCGAAGCTTGAAGCTCACCCCGTAAAACGGACTGAATTTCTTGCTGAATTTCCAACCCTTCTTGCCCTAATTTCAAAGCTTCGCCAGGGCTACCATTAGCCTGTTTAGCTAATTCTGCCGCCGTGATAGCATCTATGTCATCCTGCCTTTGAAGTACTTGTATTGTTTCATCTTCATTCAAATGTCCTACGCGCATTTTCCGACAACGGGACAAAATAGTTGGTAGTAAACGAAAAAGATTGTGTGCTACCAAAATAAAATGGATGCGTACCCCTGGCTCTTCCAGTGTTTTAAGGATTGCGTTAGCGGCTTCTACGCCTAAATCATCTGCCGCATCAACAATTACAACACGTCGTCCATCACTGGTAAGGGATAATTTTTCCAACAAGTTACGTACGGCATCCACTTTGATTGTTGCGTCCCCTTCTGCTTTTTCAAGCAGCAAATAGTCAGGGCAAGCACCAGCTTCTATCTGTGGATGCAAAACATGGTTTTCATTCACCATAATACGGCCGCTCATCATATTTCCACCACACAGTAGGTATCGCCCAATGGTTTCTGCTAGCAAACGTTTGCCAACACCTTGGGGGCCGTGTAGTAGTACCGCATGTGGAAAACGCCCCTCCTCAGCAAGGGTTGTAAGGCTTTTTTGAACTTCGGTATGTCCAACAAGAGGCGCTAAGCTCACGCCGCGGCAGCCTTTGTTAGGTAGTTTGTCAGGGCGTCCCGCAGTCTTTGCTGTACTTCATCAATGCTACCGCGTGCATCAATTAAATGGCAGCGTTCTGGCGTTTCTGTAGCAATTTGCTGGTATCCTTGCCGTACTTTTTGGTGAAATTCCGCGCCTAAACTTTCCATACGGGTCTCTTGTAATCCTTCTTCAGCTTGGGCTTGCTTGCGTGCCAGCCCTTCTTCGTAGGAGATATCTAAAATGAACGTTACATCAGGCCAGTGTTGGCCTACAGCCAGTTGGCTAACTTGTTGAACAACCTCCCGAGGGAGGCCGCGGGCGACAGACTGAAAAACCGTGGTAGAGTCCGCAAAACGGTCGGTTATAACCCATTGGCCGTTTGAAAGAGCTGGCAAAATAAGCTGCCGCAAGTGTTCGTGTCGGTCAGCTGAGAATAAGAACAGCTCCGACAAGCCATCAAACTTGTCCCCATCCCCTTCCAGCAAGAGTTTGCGGATGGCCGTACCAACCTCAGTGCCGCCCGGTTCGCGGGTTCTGATGAAATCTACATTCTCTGCCATCAGCCACTCGCAAAACAAGTTGAGCTGGGTTGTTTTTCCGCTTCCATCAACGCCTTCAACGGAGATGAATAATGGTTTATTGCTTACTAAAGTCATGGGCGAAGTCTAACAAATCCGCGGCTAAATATAAACTGAATAAAAAAGAAGAATAAAAAAAGTACATGAAAAAAAATCCGACGTAAAAAGCGTCAAAATCAGTGATAAATGAGGGTGAATAAGGCTTAATTCAGTATTAAAAAGTGATGTTTGAGGTCAAAAAAGTGTAAATTTGGGTGCAAAAGAGTAAAAACACAACAAAACGGACATAGGTTTTTACACCTACGCCCGTTTCATTTTAGTTGGAATTATTTTTCTGTTGCGCTGCTGAGTTGGCAGCTTTAATACCAGCTTGATATATTAAGGCAATATTCTTCCTTGCTTTATTAAGTTCAGCATCCATCTCTGCCTGTGTTTGACCAGTTACACAGTTCAGTGTTTCTCTAGTATCAGGATGTTTAATGCAAGATGTAAAGTTCCTATCTTTTGTAGCTTCCTTCTTTACTAGGTTAAGGTAAGCTCCATTGTCCCTATAGTCTACTTCTGTTGATCCGTCTTTGTACGGCAAGGTATAAGTGTATTTACACCCTTCGTCACATTTAATCTCCTTCAACTCTTCAGCAACAGCTGAAGAAATGGCGATAAAAGAGAATACAATTGCAGTAGCGAAAGAAAGCAACTTAGTTTTCATAGTTAAAGTTCCCTAGTTTGAAAAAATAGTAGATATCCTCTTCTTTTTAAAGAAAGAAGAGGATATCTACACCGTAAAATAAAGATACGTGCTTTTAAGTCAAGCTAAATATGTGAGGCGAAGTTAAACTAAGCCCGTTGTAGTTTAGCCAAGCTGGCGACTAGTTGCTTTTGGCCGGCTTTATCAAAGGCGATGGTCAGGCGCGCATTGTCGCCTTCACCTTCAGTGCCTCTAATATTTCCATAACCAAATTTTTGGTGAAATACCCGCTCGCCGATATCCCACTCGCTACTGGTGGAGACCGATGTATAAGGCATCAACGGCTCGGCAGGCTTGCGCCAATCACTTGTTGCGCGGGCATCAGTACGGCTACCCCATTCCGGCCGCAGAAGGGAAGCCCCCACGGTAGCGTGAATTTCCAAACATTCTTCAGGAATTTCCTGCAGAAAGCGGCTGGCAGTGCTAGGCTGAAACTGCCCGTACATACGGCGGCTGGCAGTGTAAACAATCACCAATTTGCGTTTGGCGCGAGTAATCGCCACGTAGGCAAGGCGGCGTTCTTCTTCAATGCCTTTCACCCCTGTTTCATTTAGGCTGCGCTGATGGGGAAACAAACCATCCTCAAACCCTGGCAGAAATACCGTATCGAACTCCAATCCTTTGGACGCATGAACAGTCATTAAACGCACAGCATCCTCGTTTGCGTCTTCACCATCCATCACAAGGGAAACATGCTCTAAAAAGCTGCCAACGTCACTATAATCCTGCATAGCGCGGACAAGCTCTTTCAGGTTATCCATGCGCGCTTTAGTTTCATCAGGCGGAGCCGCTTTATCCTGCCGCAGCATTTCTAAATAGCCAGATTCCTCTAAAATCAACTCCATCAAACGGTCTGGCGTATGAGCTGCCCCAAGGTTTTTCCAAACGGTAAGTTGGTCAATAAACGTGGTGAGTGCACCCTTAGCTTTGCCGGAGAGCATATCCTGCCCCAGTGCAATTTCCGTTGCGGCCAACAGGGGCATGGTACGTTCCCGCGCAACATCTGTAATGGTTTGAAGAGCAGCATTACCCACCCCACGGCGCGGAACATTAATAATCCGCTGGTAGGCTAAATCATCTTGCGGGTTATGGAACAAGCGCAGGTACGCAATAGCATCGCGGATTTCCTTCCGCTCATAGAACTTCATGCCGCCAATCACTACATACGGCACGCCAACTTTAATAAACTGCTCCTCCAAACTACGGGTTTGGGCAGCAGTACGGAAGAGTACGGCACAATCCGTATAACTACCGCCATCCCGCTGGTGGCTATCGCACGCATCAGCAATTAAGCGCGCTTCTTCGCGGTCATCCACCACAGGGTGAACATGGATTTTCTCCCCGTCGTCATCAGATGTCCACAAGGTCTTGCTGTGTCGTTCATCATTATGGGAAATCACAGCGCTGGCGGCTTTTAAAATCGTCCCCGTAGAGCGGTAGTTTTGTTCTAGCCGCACCACTTTCGCGCCGTCAAAATCTTTCTCAAACTTTAAAATGTTGGCCACTTGGGCGCCGCGCCAACCATAAATAGATTGGTCATCATCCCCCACCACGCAAATGTTTTTGTGCGCCATAGAAAGCAACCGCAGCCATAGGTATTGCACGGTGTTGGTGTCTTGGTACTCATCCACCAAAATATGGGTGAGGCGGTTTTGGTACTCGGCCAGTATGTCATTATGTTGTTTTAGCAAGTAAACGGGGAGCAGTAGCAAATCCCCAAAGTCGCAAGCATTAAGCGCCTGTAAGCGGTTTTGGTAGGCACGGTACAGGCTAATGCCACGCCCGCCTGCAAACCCATCTTCTGCAGTTGGTACATCGCTTGGCAACCACGCTTTGTCTTTCCATCTGGAAATAATATGCGCTAACTGGCGGGCGGGGTAGGCAGTTGCATCAATGTTTGCCTCTTTAATAAGAGCATCCAACAACCGTTTTTGGTCGTCTGTATCTAAAATGGTAAAGTCAGGGCGCAACCCCATGCGTTCTGCATGGCGGCGCAAAATACGGGCGCCAAGAGCGTGGAAGGTTCCCAGCATCATGCCTGCGGTGCTGCTACCAATCAACTGTTCAACCCGTTCGGCCAGTTCCTTCGCAGCTTTGTTGGTAAAAGTGACCGCCATAATATTGTGCGGTTGGGCTGTTCCGGTTGCAATCAAATTAGCTAGGCGGGTTGTAAGTACGCGGGTTTTACCTGTACCTGCACCGGCCAGCACCAACAAAGGGCCTTGTAGGTGGTTAACGGCTTCGGCTTGGGGCGGGTTTAGGGAATCAATAATACTTTGGATATTCTGCATGGCGGGCATCCTACCGAATTTTCCAAAACCATAACAGAGGGGATTGCTTTTTTTATTTGATGGTTTTTGCCAAAGCAAAGCTTGACAGGCAATTAATTATTTATGTATACGAATTCTGCTAAATATAAAGCAGACAGTTTTACTGGAAACAATCAGAGGAAATGAAGCTCTCAGAAAATAAAGATTGGTTATTACACTTGGCTGAGAAAGGCTGAGAGGGAACGCCACCTTTATCAGACGGGCATGGAGATTCTTGAGTAGGTGTTTTGCAACACAGAAAACAGAAAATCCTGTAAAAAGCAGAGTTTGACTACTGAGATTGAAAGAGGAATCCCGAACTTGTTTTCTTACAATCCTTCAAGTTTCGGTTGAAGCTCTTAACTAAAGGACCTGTTGGACTCTCCAAGGCAGGTTCTTTTTTTATACTAAGAAAATTTTGTTGTTTTTAAGAAGCCCCCTCCTCTTGATTTTTACTTCATACATCCCATATTACCTTTATACACGTACCTTCCTTTAAAGGAAGGAGTGAGAAATACCTATTTTTTCCTTTTTCTCACTATATCCTGTTACGTGTGTTTTTTCCAGAAAATCAAGATCGGAACTTACCATGAAAACTATTTTGGCTATTCTTTTTTCTGCATTTTTTTCTTTTTCGGCTCTTGCAGCTGAACCGTCCAAACCTAAAGAGTGCAGCGCAGGCTGTACTATTACGTTCGGTACGTTCAAGAAGGGAGTAATTCAGTTTCAACCTAACTCGGAACTTTTTTTAGTCTCGGTTAAAACAGCTAAAAAAGGCTCTTTCAAAGGTTGCATCGAAGTCCTGAACGAATGCGTTCAAGCAAAAAGTTTTCCAGAAATGACCAAAAAACTGCGTCAAAAACTGACGCAGGTCAGAGAAGGATTCAGATCAGGCTTTGTACACAAGCAAATAAAAAAGTACGCTTGTGCACCCACACTGAAATCATCAGCATACTGCAAAGGCTGGAAAGCAGGGAAAGGGCAAAATGCTAAAGCCCTTCACGAAGGGCAAATCAAATAAACGAAACGGACATAGGTTTTTACACCTGTGTCCGTTTTGATGTTTTAAGAAAAGGTTTTGTTGGTTGGCTGGCTATCCCGTACACTAGCACCATGTTATTTTATTTGATAAAGCGGTTATTTGGCATAGTGCCGATGATTATTGGGATTACGTTGGTATCTTTTTTAGTGATGCAGCTTGCCCCCGGTGACCCCGGCAGTGTAGCGGCTGATTTAAACCCAAAAGTTTCGCCAGAGATGATTCAAAAAATGCGCGCCCATTATGGGTTGGATCAACCTGTTTACATCCAATATTTTACATGGCTTAAAAAACTGGCTGTACTGGACTTCGGCAAAAGCTTTCAGCCCGATGGTGGTGCCGTATTGGATAAAGTAGCCAAGGCCCTCCCCGTGACGCTGGTCATGAATGTTATCGGCTTATTTGTTGTGCTGTTATTGGCTATTCCCATTGGCGTTGCAGCCGCCCGTTGGCAAAATGGTGTGTTTGACCGCACCTCCACAATTCTTGTTTTTCTTGGTTTTGCTGCCCCATCTTTTTGGTTGGGTCTTATGGCGATGATGTACTTTGGTGTTTATTTGGGATGGCTGCCAATTTCAGGGATTTCATCCTACGGGGCGGAAACGTGGCCTTGGTGGCAACGTGTGGGTGATTGGGCTATCCACCTCACCTTGCCTATTACCATTGGCATTATTGGAAGTCTTGCAGGTATGAGCCGCTACATGCGCACAACCATGTTGGAAACAATCCGACAGGATTATATTACCACCGCCCGTGCCAAAGGGTGCGGTGAATTCCGTGTTTTAACTCGCCATGCACTGGCAAACGCGCTGCTGCCCGTTATTACAATTTTAGGTTTAAGCCTACCGGGGCTAATTGGCGGCTCTGTCATTATGGAATCCATGTTTGCTATCCCTGGTATGGGCAAGCTGTTTTATGATGGTGTAATGATGCGGGACTACCCGCTCATTATGGGCATTTTAACATTAGGTGCCGTCTTAACTTTATTAGGTAACCTATTGGCAGACATTGGTTATGCCCTTGTTGATCCACGAATACGGTATGCGTAAATACGTTAAGGGTCACCTATTGGCAACCCTTAACGATTTTTGAAGAAAGTTCATCCAAACAGGTGGAATATTTGCCTGATGAACATGCAGGTAATTTCCCACCATATGAGAAGAGTTAGGGGCATAAGGTGCTTCATATTGTAGTTCGACCTCAGCAGAGCCTATAGAGTGAGGCCCTTTTTTGGCATTACAATTTTTACAAGCTGCTACTGCGTTTTCCCAGTTAAGAGGTAAGGCGGGAAATTTAGAAAAATCAAATTTCAACAAGGTTGGTTCTAACTCTTCACAAATGCAAGAAGCGTTCTTCCATGTCAACGGCTGTCGCAAAAGATTTACGATAATATCTGAAGCTATCTCCATATCTTGTAAAATATGTATTTTGCCGTCCTCAATAATCCGCATAATCCTCGTAAACCACTTTGGAACAAAATGGTCTACTGTTTTGGGGACACTCCCGCAATATTGACATTGGTTATAGTCTCTTATCAGTAGATTAGGATATGAATAATGCGGTACTGTATTAGATATTTTGCACGACTTATTCATTCGGATAACGGCTGGCGCTAGCGTCGCAAAATATCGGGAACGCACAAGCAGATTTCCATAGTACTTAACAACAACTGCTCGCTGCATAAATACTAGCTCTATGGCTTTATGCCATGCCACTGTTTCAATTGGAAAAAGCATTCTAAGCAAGCCATTAGAACCTAACACCAACGTCCGAGTAGAGCTATTTGGCCCTTCTAAGTTAAGGTCAGGATTCACCCGAACCAATTGTGAAAGCATTTTGAATCTCCAGAAAAAATTAGAGGGCATGTGAGTATCCATCAAAAAAGTTATAAGATAGACCTCAAGAAAAACTTGTTGGCTTGAACTTACAACAGGTTATAAATGTATTCAACCAAATGACTTAGTAGCGCAATATTTTGTACTGTGGCACAGTACAGCTAATGAAACGCATACTCACCAACCCGCTTGTGCTGGCAGGCTTAATTTTAACAAGCATTTTAGGTTTGTTGGCCTTGTTTGCCCCATGGGTAGCACCCTACTCCCCTGCTGAGATTAACCTTATTGACCAACTGCTTCCTCCTTCAACAATGCATCTGTTAGGGACGGATAGCTTGGGGCGGGATGTTTTCAGCCGTATGGTTTATGGGGCAAGGGTCAGTTTGTTGGTTGGGTTTGTTGCTGTGGGTATTGCAACGCTTGTTGGCGTTGTATGTGGTGCTTTTGCAGGGTTTTACGGAGGCTGGGTGGACAGGCTCCTCATGCGCTTTGTGGATGTTATGCTCGCCTTCCCTGCGTTTTTTCTGATTTTAGCAGTTATTGCCTTTTTAGACCCATCCATCATCAATATTATGGTGGTGATTGGCCTTACCAGTTGGATGGGCACGGCACGGCTAGTACGGGCTGAATTTTTGCGCCTCAAAACATTAGATTATGTGGCCGCCGCCCGTTTGGCTGGCACAACAGACATTAACATTATGTTGCGCCATTTGCTTCCCAATGCTTTGGCGCCTGTGTTAGTTACAGCCACATTGGGTATTGCTGGTGCTGTGTTGGTAGAAAGCGGCCTTTCCTTTTTGGGCATTGGCGTACAACCTCCAACACCAAGCTGGGGCAATATTCTGCTAGAGGGTAAAGCCAATATTGAAATCGCGTGGTGGCTGAGCCTTTTTCCCGGACTTGCTATTTTGCTGGCTGTACTAGGTTTTAACCTGCTGGGCGAAGGCCTGCGCGACGCCCTAGACCCCCGCCTGCGTTAAACACTTGCATTTCCTCCAAAAATCCCTATGTTTAGGGCTTAACTACAATAACGTTTTAACAGGGACTGAGTTTTGTATTAACTACGGAGTTAAGTCTATGAGTATTGTTGTCGCGCAAACATTTAAACCTGATGTGAAATTCCTAAAAAAAGGTAAAGTTTCTACTACTGCAACATTATCTTCTGGAGCAGTAATATCAGTTTGTGTTGATGGACTTGATTTGTCTCGTAATGAGTTTCTAACAGCAATCAGTTTATCTCCTGAAGCCTCGTATGAGGAAGTAATTTGCGCTGAGATTGGCTTACTGCAAGCTGTTCTTGAAGACCTCAAATTTAATTTTGCAGAAATTGAAGAACTCCCTCCAGCAAAAATTGGCTACGGCTGGGTTGTTTTCTTCAAAGTCAACAGTAGTGATGACACTATTTTATCTTTTGAATTGAAAAAACGTAACGGTACTTATAGCGCCTTTTTACGTAGAAGCAGTTCTGAGAGAGCAGTTATCACGCCATTTCCTAAGACAGGCAAAACTATTACCGAGGTTGTTACAGCTCTGTTTGCTCAATCTTCCTAAGAATGCAACAAAGCTGCACCGCTTAGCTTTCCTTAACGGGATAAGTTAGGCGGTGTACGCATTTGGAAGGCCTTTACTCACCCCAAAAACTGAAGTTCAGCAAGTTTTTTATAGAGGTCGCAGGTTTTGATGAGTTCTTTATGCGTTCCCTCGGCGACGATTTTTCCACCATCCAACACAATAATACGGTTAGCCGCTTGCACGGTACTTAAACGGTGCGCCACCACAAGGGTGGTACGGTCTTGGCGCAATTCTTCCAACGCCTGCTGAACGGCGTGCTCGCTCTCAGCATCCAAATGGCTGGTCGCCTCATCCAACAGCAACACGGAAGGATTTCGTAAAATAGTACGCGCCAATGCAACCCGCTGTTTTTGCCCGCCAGACAAACGTACACCTTTTTCCCCTACCTCCGTTTGGTAACCTTTAGGCAGAGCCATAATAAAATCATGCGCGTGGGCAGCCTTAGCTGCTTGGATAATGTCTTCCTCCGTCGCCTCTGGCCTACCGTAAGCAATATTTTCCCCCACAGTTGTGGAGAACACCGTTGCATCCTGCGCAACAAGGCCAACGGCATTGCGTAAATCCGCAAAGGAAAGCTCTTTAATCGGCAAGCCATCTAACAAAATTTGACCTGTTTGTGGGTCATAAAAGCGCAAAAGCAGGCTTAACAAAGTAGACTTTCCTGCACCACTTGGCCCAACAATAGCAACTGTCTCTCCTGCTTGTACCGTTAGGTTAAGGTTACTTAAGGCTGCACTATCTGGTCGGCTTGCGTAGTGAAAGCCAACTTTTTGGAATTCAACCTGTCGGCCTTTTTCTGCTTTTGGTAAATTCCGCGTTGTTTCAACTTCTGTAATGTGAGGTTTTTCAGCCAATAGCTCAAACACTCGTTCTGTTGCCCCTGCTGCATTTTGTAAAGCAGGCCAAAATTGCCCTAAGCTACCAACGCCATCCCCTAAAAAAGCGAGATATAACAAGAATGACATCATATCTCCTAAAGACATATTCCCTTGGATGACGTCCCGCCCACCAAGCCACAATACAAGTAAAATGCCTGAAAAAGCAATCAACAGACTAAAAGAGAAAAAAGCTCCTTCTGATAAAATAAGCCGCTTGGCTACTGCAATCGTCTCGTTCATTGTAAGGTGGTACTTTTGTTCAGTGGCATCTTTTTGGTTACATGCCCGCACAGTACGAATGGCATAAATAGCCTCTTCCGCCTGCCCTGAAAGATTTGCTGCAAAATTTTGAATTTGTTTGGAATACTGCTTCCATGTTTTTCCTAAAACAAACGCTGTAATAACAATAGGAGCGCCCACTAAACATAGTATCAACATAAGCTTAGTATTTGTAAAAAAGAGTAAAATCGAACTGCCGAAAGCTAGTAAAACGCCACGCAACAAAGCTGGTAAAGCAAACTGAATAAACTGCCTGATAACAACAATATCACCCTGCAACCTTGAAACAACCTCACCTGTCCCAAACGTTTCAAAAAAACTAATATCAAACCTTAGAATATGGCTAAATACCCGCTCTCGAAAACGTCCTACAACAACACCACCTGTATATTGTATAAAAAATGTCCGTGCCAATACGCCAGCAGAAAGCACAAGTACTGTTCCAAAAGATACAAGTATAAGCTGGTTGAGATTTTCTAAACTTCCTGTTTGCAAGGATTCGTCAAACACCTGTTTTAAGTACTGCGGCAAGGCAAGCATACAAGCCGTTGTCACAAACAGCGCTAGAAAACCGCAAGACAAGTAACCTTTATAAGGCCAGATAAGTTTAAAAATTTGAACAAGTTGGCGTGTATTTGTTTTAGAATTTTGCTTCATCATACCTGCAATGTAGCAGAATTAAACCTAAGCGTCTGCCATATTTTGGCTTAACGCTTTTAAAGATTCATCGGTACTAAAACCACGGCGCAAAAGGAAGTCTAGCCGTCGTTTTTTTTCTTTTTTCCGCTGTTTCAGCCATTGCTGTTTTTCTTCAAATTCTGTGGGAGATTCCGTTTGCTCCAACAGCCCAAACCGACGCTCCAGCAGTTGGGTTGCGCTTTCTTGGAAATCGTGTGGTTGGTCATAACTTGGGTCGGCAGGTTCTTTAATTTCAGCCAACGCTTTATCAATAAGGGAAGATGCGATGCCTTTTTGCATGAGTTCTTGCCGAATTCGCTGCGCTCCCCACTTGCTGATTTCAGCCCTGTAACGGGTTTTGTTCAAAGCAAACTTTTCATCATCCAGCCATCCCTTTCCTTCCAAACGGTCAATGGTCTCGGCAATGGTATGACCTTCGTAGCTTTTCTCTTTTAGCTTACCAGCCATTTCCTTCACACTGTAATCACGTTTGCTGAGTAATTTGATAGCAGCATCAAAGCAGGACATTTTTTGGGCACACATAGGTGGAAACCTTACTACAAAAATACCCCGCTGTAGCGAGGTATTTTAGGCATATTGAATAAAAATCTATGCGGCTTCTTCAGTTTTCTCCGCTTCGGAAGATGCCTCCGCTTGGTTTTCCCCACGAATTTTATTTTCAATTTCCTGCATAATTTCAGGGTTTTCTTTCAGCCAATTCTTAGCGTTTTCACGCCCTTGGCCAATACGGGTACCGCTATAGCTAAACCAAGCCCCAGCTTTTTCAATGACATTCTGGTTTACACCCATATCAATAATTTCGCCTGTTTTGGAAATACCCTCTCCATACATAATGTCAAAAATAGCTTCACGGAACGGCGGGGCAACTTTGTTCTTCACAACCTTCACACGGGTCGTGTTACCAATAACTTCATCCTTATCCTTAATGGCACCTGTACGGCGGATGTCCATCCGCACAGAACTGTAGAATTTCAGTGCGTTACCACCTGTTGTTGTTTCAGGATTACCGAACATCACACCAATCTTCATCCGGATTTGGTTGATGAAGATAACCATGCAATCGCTACGGGCGACTGTTCCTGTAAGTTTACGTAAAGCTTGAGACATCAAGCGTGCTTGCAAACCAACATGAGAAGCCCCCATCTCCCCTTCTAGTTCAGCTTTAGGCGTTAAAGCGGCAACAGAGTCAACAACCACAACGTCTACAGCACCGCTGCGTACGAGTGTATCAACAATTTCTAAGGCTTGCTCACCGCTATCCGGTTGGGAAATCAATAAATCAGAAACTTGTACACCCAGCTTTTTCGCATAGTCTGTATCCAACGCGTGTTCTGCATCCACAAACGCGCAAGTTCCGCCCATTTTTTGAGCCTCCGCCACAGTGTGCAATGTTAGCGTTGTTTTACCTGAGGACTCAGGCCCGTAAATTTCAATAATACGTCCTTTAGGAAGACCGCCTATGCCAAGTGCAACATCCAACCCCAAAGAACCTGTGGAAACGGCTGTAATTCCTTCTTGTACAGCTGTTTCATCCATTTTTAGAATGGCTCCTTTACCGAATTGGCGTTCAATTTGACTTAGCGCAGCATCTAACGCTTTTTGACGGTCACTCATATAGGTTTTTCCCCTTTTCCTTCTTATAAAATGTGAAGGCACTTTAGCACTCCAAGGCTCTGTATGGCAATAAATCAAATGGGATAAATACATTGAAACATCCGATGATTTCAGTAACTATTAAAATAAGATTTAAAATACTTTCCTATAAAAAACAAATAGATAAACCTATTATAGCAAAAGTTAGTCGTATAAATTCCATTTGCAAACCTATGGCAGCATGCCAGTATTTTATACAAGTTTGTATATACATAAAAAGGCAAAACAAAAGGAATACTGTATGAGTAAAGTAATTTTAACCGTTGATGACTCTATGACAATTCGCCAAATGGTTGGATTTGTCTTGAAGAATGCGGGGTACACAGTAGTAAGTGCTGTAGATGGCATTGACGGCTTAAACAAGGCAAAATCCCAACATGTTGATCTCATCTTAACAGATTTAAATATGCCAAATATGGATGGCTTAGTATTAACACAATCCCTCCGTACCGAAACAAACTATGCAACAACACCTATTTTTATGATGACGACAGAATCTGACGATGAGAAAAAAACAGCAGGACAACAGGCTGGTGTGACTGGATGGATTGTAAAACCCTTTAACCCTGATCAACTACTAAAAGTTATTGAACAGGCTTTAAATTCTGAAAAAAGTGCGACAGCAACAGTAACGGAGTTAGCTACAGGTTAATTTTCAATAGGTATGATGCCCTATGGCGAAATTGCCATAGGGATATCACATATTTCATCTTTTTTTCTTTCCAAGAAAATACCCAGCTTTCATAATTTTTGCCAAACGAACAAAAGGATTTTTTTATGCTAACAGTTACAGAGCCCGTTTCAGGGGAATTTGAACTTAAATTTGACAAAACATTTGATTTTGAGTCTCACAAAGAGTTTCGTCAGCACATTAAAGATATTATGGACAAGAATCCTCAACGCTTGAGCCTCAATTTTGCTGATGTAGAGTACTTAGACTCCTCAGCTTTAGGTATGCTGATGCTTGCTAAGCACGAAGCTGATGCAAAATCGGCACAGATTGTGATTACTCAGCTTAAAGAGGGACATGCACGAAAAGTACTGGAACTTGTAAAGTTTGATCAGTTATTTGCAATTGAATATGCCTAGGTAATTGGCTGTGTATGTTTCCCCTGCAATGCAAGGAAGGATTTTATTTTGAAGCTTGCTTTTCAAGATATCTTTTGTGGTGCAGGGGTTGCTGCTGAGGCCAAAAAAACTTTTACGAAATTTATTGATCCTAAATCTTTAGATGGTTCTTTATTCGTTGGAACAAATAGTGAAAGTCTTTTAGAGGGTATTGCTGAAAAGCATAGTGCTTTTTTAATTGGTTCTTCTTACGAAAAACTTGCCTCTAAAATAACTTGGCCGGATGAAAACCAAACAGGACAGCTTGCCTTACTTATTGTTGCAGAATGCAGGTTTTTATATGGTAATCACATTTCAGAGCATTTAGCGGAATATTTAGCAAGCCAAAACTTGCTAGGAGACGAGCAACGCCCAACATTTCACCTTATTTTACAGGAAGCGTTAGCCAACGCCATTGAACATGGTAACCTTGGTCTCTCCAGTCTCAAAGACCGTAAAGTAGACGAGTATACATGGCTAGATAAATATTACGCACGCGTAAAAGATATGCTAGCGAATACGGATAACGGCCGTAGGACTGTAACCATCTCCATTATATTACAAAATGACAGCCTACTGGTATGGGTGGAAGATGAAGGTGGTGGTTTTGATATTAATAAGACCAGCCAAGCTGTACAGTTTACAAAGGTGTATAACCGAGGACTAGGCCTTTCTATGCAGCTCTCAGAAGAAATTAAACATGACAAAGGTGGCAGGCGCTGTTTCTTTAAAATACCTTGTTATACTCAACATACTAAATTTGCCCCGCCAACTCGCTCAACAGCTAAAGAAAAGGGTAAAATCCTTATTGTTGACGATCAAAAAATTAACCGCGACCTTGCACGACACTTTTTAACATCAGCCGGCTATAAAAATGTCGAAACAGCGGTTGATGGAAAAGACGCTATGGATAAGGTAGAAATATTCAACCCTGACCTGATCTTATTAGATATTATTATGCCGGAAATGGATGGATTTGAAACTTGTACAGCCCTCAAAGCAAACCCTGAAACATCCAATATTCCCGTCCTATTTTTATCAGGCCTCACCGATGCCAATAGCCGAACTCAAGGCTACCGCTTAGGTGCTGTAGACTACGTTAATAAACCTATTGACCGTAACGAAATGGTAGCACGGGCCGATGTCCATATTCTGAACGGTATGATGTTGAAAGCAACGCAGGTTTTCTCTCAGAGGCTTGTGGATGATCTTAAACATGCTCAACGTTTTCAAGCCAGCCTTCTTCCCTCTGCTCAAGTACTAGAACAAGCGTGTGAACGGTATGATATTTCTATCCATGCGCACTTTAACCCATGTGATGAATTAGCAGGAGACTACTGGCATTTCTTTCCTATTGATGATGAAAATATTGCTTTAACACTTGCTGATTTTACAGGGCATGGTGTTTTAGCAGCATTAAACACTGTTAATTTACACGCTCTTTTTAATGAATTTGAACAGATTGTTCACGACCCTCTAGAAATAGTGAATAAACTAAATGACCGTTTATACAAAACGCTGAAAATTGAGCATTTCGCAACACTTTTCTATGGCGTGCTCAATATTAAAACAGGCAAACTGCGCTATGTATCTTGTGGCGCTCCCGCCCCTATCATTATACCAGCTGACACTGATAAAAAGCCAATTTTATTAGATTCAGCAGGTTTGCCTGTTGGATTAATGGATAGCACAGTATTTTCAACGACTGTACAAGAAGCTAAATTGGATAAAGGGGACAGACTCTTTTTATATAGTGATGCTTTAGAAGAAAGTTTGCATGCAGAAGATACGATTTGGGAGGAAGATATTTTAATCGAAAAGCTGAGCCAATGCAGCCAAAATAAAGAGGATAGCCTAACCCTTATTAACAACATTTTACGGCAATTTAACCGCACTGTACAAAAACCACTTAAGGATGATTTAACGCTTGTAAGTATCCAACTTTAAAAGGGTACTTCTTGATAAGAATACTTACCTGCCTTCAGATATTTTTCAGATTTTTCTTCAACTTCTCCCAAAAGACTGAGCCCCGGACCAGTAGGGTCTAATAAAATAAAATTCTCTCCTCCAAGACGGATGCTATAGTCTCCTTTTTGTGGTCTCATTTGAATCCCAACAAAAGCGTGTTCTGGCACATAAACAATAACACTACGCAAGTGTGGGTACAGCTGCCGCAACATAGCAGCTAGCGTTACGCTTTTTGTATCACAATCACCGCGATTATTTAGCAATAAACCGTAAGGCGTTTGAAAACCAGCGCCGTTAGAGGTTTCGCGGTTAACAAGCTGGTCATACGGAATTGTTTGTAACCATCCTAACATATAGTTAATGGTAGCACGCTGGTTATACCCTCTGGTTTTAGAACGAATTGCCCGTACAACAGGCTCCATAGGAGTAACATAACGTTTAGCAATATGCCTATGGTCAGGCATTACATAATCTCCGTAACGCATATAAAAGTTCTGTTTAGTGTACTCTTCCATTGCCTGTTCTTGAGCAGCTTTTATTTTTTTGGCATATACTGCCTGCTCTGATGACGACATATTGATGTAAATTACATCAAATCCATAAGAGTTTTCCTCAACCCGCAACCGAGGAAATTTTTTAACAAACTCTTGCACTTTTTTAAAAGCATAATCATTTGCCTTTTGGTTATCAAACCCCTTAAATTCGCTATTGCCCTTAGCAACATCTTTTTTAGAAAGCCTAAAAACAAGGGTGCGATTTTTGCGACTTCTATCTTGCCAACGGTAACTGAGTACAACATCTGCTCCTGCATACTGCCGTTTAAATAGTTTTTGCTCTGCATGGGCAGAAAAGCCAATGCTGACAATATACAAACAAAGGATAAAAAAGAAATATCTTAGCAAAATCTACTTATTCCCTTGATAAAATGGATGTGACGGGGGTAAATCAGGCAATTTCTTATTAGGTTGATCTAATAATTTTCTGATTTGTTGAAAATCCATAGTTTTTCCGCCTGATTTAAAAGTTTTCCCACCAAAAAAGCGGGTCATAAGCGACAAACGCGCCTCTGGCGTAAAAGGAACAATATTTGTTGGCTGAACAAGATCTGGGAGCTTTTTCTCATCCATAATAGGAACAATACCCGTCAAACGAAAACTCCGTTTATCAGGAAAATCTATAGCAATTGGTACAGGAGACCACCCTTTAATATTTTTGGCGACCTTCCCGCCTTTACTATCTTTCCCCCATTCAAAAAGGCGTACATCATAAAATTCACAACTATTAACAAATAAGCCACCAATCGCAAGACGAATACTCTCGGTAAACCTAATCAAATCCACCAAACGAACTCCCGTCAAATAACTTGTCACGCTACTTACCGTCATTTTCCCACAGTCATTCATAGCAATGTCTTTAACTTCCAATACTTTTGTAGGAAATTGTAGAAAATCAGGGCCTTTTGCTTTTTTGTCTACAAACGCAGGTAAAAGGTACAACCTTTTTTTAACGGCAGAAACAGGTAAAGAGTACCAGTTTTCATCATCAGGAAAACGAAGAAAAGCCTTTTGATGCTGTATATCAAACATATACTCAACGCCGCTGTCATTTTCTAAAGCTTGGATTCTTTTACCCGGTATAACAAGGATTTTCCCCTGCTCGCCATTCCAGTTGTACTGGACAACCCAAGCAGCAGCTGTTTTAAGCATAGCAAGCTCTTCTTGCCTCTTGGCATCTAACTTTTCGGTTTGCGCCACCACTAAAAATGGCCACAAAACCGCTAAAAACATAAAAAACACTAAATTCTTCATTTGCTCTCTTTTATGGGACTTGGTACAAACAACACTCAACAGGCACATATTTTTTAAAACAGTTAACAGGTTAAGGGTACCACTTCATGAAAATCAACGGTAACGAAATCCGCCCCGGTATGGTGTTAGAACACCAAAAAAAGCTGTGGCGTGTCGCTAAAATCTCTCATACACAACCGGGTAAAGGCGGTGCTTATACGCAAGCTGAAATGAAATGTATCACTGACGGTACAAAACTAAATGAACGTTTCCGCTCCGCTGAATCCGTTGAGCGCGCCGTTTTGGAACAACGCCCTATGCAATATTTGTATGATAGTGGCGATAGCCTTGCCTTTATGGATAATACAACGTTCGAACAAGTTGAAATCAACTACGACCTTATGGGCGACCAAAAAGTTTGGCTGCAAGAAAATATGGACGTTTCCGTAGAATTTCACCAAGGCAGCCCCATTGGTGTAGAGCTTCCTGCAACAGTGGATATGGAAGTTGTAGAAGCCGACGCTGTAGTAAAAGGGCAGACCGCCTCCTCTTCTTACAAGCCTGCTAAGCTTGAAAATGGCGAAACTGTACTTGTACCGCCTTACGTTGAATCAGGCATTAAAATTACCGTCAATACAGCTGATGGTACATTCAGCGGGAGAGCCTAACATGAAAGCCCATTACAAACGCCTACTACAAGAAGTTATCGAAAAAAACGCTTCTAACTACTATCGTGCTTTTTGCGAAATTAAACAGCAACAAGTAACACCTGAAAAAGCTGAGGTCGCTGCTAAAAACTTGATGAGCAATACCTTGCATAGTGTTTTGGAAGTTCTGAACAAAACTAACTTTACGGCACACCCAATGCCGGAAGCTCTGCCTCAAACAGGTTGGGCTGTAGGATTTTCAGATTTACGCAACCTCAGCCACGGACGTTCCAGCGGTGCTTACGCGGTATTACTAGAAAATGACCAGCCTACATGGGGTGCTTACCTTGATTTCGCAAACGGCCAGCTTACTTGGGCAGCCCCAGGCGAAGGTGTGCATTCTCAAAGCAAGCTGCGTGTAGCTAATCGTCAAAAATTAGAGCATGGCTTGCTTTCCTTACCTTGGCGCACGGGTGATACTATTCGCCTTAACATGCTAGATGTTGCAGCAACCGCAGGCCTACACACCCGCAAAACCAGCCAACCCGTGCAGGATGCTTTGGCCGTTGCAGCTGGTGAAATTGATGTGATGCTTCAAGCAAGCCTTACCCCTGCTGAAGCCATGCTGATCAGCCTATTTGTTCAGGAAGCTGGCGGCGTTGTGAGTACCCTGAAAGGGCAAGCAGTTACCCCCCAAACAAAAGAACTTATTGCTGCTAACAGCAAATTACATGGTCAGTTTTTAAAACAGCTTAGAAATATGTCATGAGCGACTTGATATCCAATCTCACGCAAACAGCACTTATTATTTGGTTGGATATTAAAACCTTCTTGCTAGTTTGGTTTTTGGCTATTTTAGCTACTAGCTTGTTCTACAGGGTCATTCAAGCTAAAGGAAAAAGCGATAGCTTATTCTGGCTTGTATGGCCTTTTTTAGTAGCCACCTTCATCGTTACACCTTTTCTTTATTTTATTGCAAGGTGGTAGTTGATTATCGCAGCAAGTTGCATTAAAGTGCCGCTCACTGGTGGTTAAGCATATGCCCATGTAATCCAATCGGTAGAGATAGAGGACTTAAAATCCTTCCAGTGCCAGTTCGAGTCTGGCCATGGGCACCACTAAAAATTCAAGGCTGAACAACGGTTTTAGCCTTTTTTTATATCCTATGCCCAAACTTCTATTTTACATACATATGTATTTATGTTGATATATATGTATAGTTATTTAAAGCATAACTGTAACCAAAACTGTGACTAAAATCGTGACAGAAAAAAAGAAGGTCCCTAAAAAAAGACCTTCAATTTCGTAATAATGTTCGTAAAATGGCTTAAGCTTATACTATAGTGAATTCTATTGCTGTTGGAATCCAATAATTCTTGATAAGCCGTCCGTCCTCTCGCTGCCTTGGCAAAGTTATTCGAGGATCCCGAATTTGATCACTTTTAAATTCAATGGTTTTTCCTGCTTCGACTATTCTAAAACCATTTAAATGGCGAAGAGTACAAGCAAGAACCCATAGAGCCAGCAAAGTTGGCGATACGATACCCACAACAGAAAAAAAGATATCATATTCCAAATCAAATAACTTTAACACCGTTACTAAGATTGCAGCAACAGAACAGACTACAAGAGTAAAAAGAACCAATCTAAAACGAAAATTTTTCGCCATTGCTTGGTCAGTTACTTCTATCAGTTTTTTTTCTAGTGACATATTTTTGCCTCCTAACAAAAAAAGTGTAAAAAAGTTACGTTAGAGCAAAAATTACTACATGATTATTTAAACTAAGTACAATAAAAAAGTGTACTTCGATTTTAACACATAGAAAAACTACATATTTGCCGTAATAGCCTCAGCAAAGGCAGAGCATTTTACTTCCGTCGCATCGTCCATCAAGCGGGCAAAGTCATACGTCACAGTTTTTTCCTGAATGGTTTTCTCCAAACCTTTGACAATAAGGTCTGCCGCCTCGTTCCACCCCATATGGCGAAGCATAAGCTCTCCGCTCAAAATAAGGGAAGATGGATTCACTTTATCCTGATTCGCATACTTCGGCGCTGTGCCGTGAGTCGCTTCAAACACAGCATGGCCGCTGGTGTAATTAATATTCGCCCCCGGCGCAATACCAATACCGCCTACCGTCGCCGCTAAAGCATCTGATATATAATCCCCATTCAAATTCATCGTCACAATAGCGCTGTACTCGGCAGGACGTGTCAAAATCTGCTGCAAGAAAGCATCCGCAATCACGTCTTTCATCACAATTTTGCCTTCAGGTACGTTCCAGTTTACGTCCTCAGCTACACAAATACTATCTGAGTATTCTTTCCGCGCTACATCGTAAGCCCAGTTCTTAAAAGCGCCTTCCGTATACTTCATAATGTTACCTTTATGAACAACAGTGACGGACGGCAATTTGTTCTCAATCGCGTAATCCAACGCAGCGCGCGTAATACGTTCCGTCCCCTCTTTACTAATAGGCTTAATGCCAATACCTGAACTTGCAGGAAAACGGATTTTATCCACCCCCATTTCATCTTGTAAAAATGTTGTAAATTTTTTCGCCTCAGCTGACTCGGCAGAAAATTCAATTCCCGCGTAAATATCTTCACTATTTTCCCGAAAAACCACCATGTTGGTTTTATGTGGTGCCTTAACAGGGCTTGGTACACCTTCGTACCACCGTACAGGACGCAAACAACTGTATAAATCAAGCTCCTGCCGCAATGCTACATTTAAAGAGCGGAAACCGCCCCCCACAGGTGTTGTTAACGGCCCCTTAATACCAACACGGTATTCCCTAAAAGCCTCTAAGGTTTCATCAGGCAACCAAATTTCTTCGTTGTACACATCATTAGCTTTTTCTCCGGCAAATACTTCCATCCAAGAAATACGTCTACGACCTCCATAAGCCTTCATAACAGCTACATCAAAAACACGCTGGGAAGCCTTCCAAATATCAGGCCCCGTACCATCCCCTTCAATAAAGCAGAGAATCGGGTTATCCGGCACCTGTAACTTGCCATTCTCAAACGTTATTTTTTCACCGGATTCGGGTTTTTGAATTTTATTAAAGTCCATAACAGGCCTCCTTCGCCCCTATTTGTGTGCGGAGAATGCACCTCAAAAAGAAAAAAAACAATCTTGACAGGTTATTTTTTGAGTAATTTGGCTAAATATGTCTTACAAAACATTATTTTTCCTGAATAATTAGGAAAAAATAGTTTTAAGTAGGAGAGCTAACGTTTATGGCACATACAATGACATTAAATGGCTTTAAGGTCGAAAGCTTCACTTACCCTATTACTGCTAATGAAGGGTGGCGTAAAAATGCTGTTATCATAAAGGCTGGCCCTAATCCAAAGTACCCCCTTGCTTGGTGTGAAATCACGCCAAAAGGCTTATGTGGCGCCAATTTCCCTATTCGCCCTGGTGAGAAAGACTGCACAGTTCTCAGGTTTAAAGGCCGTTTTATGGAAGATGGTTTGGAAGAAATTTTCCGTATTTCCGCCGCTTAAAATACTTATTTATTTTTCTTTTTGCGCTTGCAATTCTTTAAATCATAACTATATCAGCTTTTTATTAAACTTAGCCTTTTTATATGAGGATGAAAGATGTCTGTAAAAGCTATTATAGAAACTATAGAAGCACAATTTACCGGAGCAAATCCTATGAAACATGCGATTGGTCCGTTGAAAAAATTTCAACAGGGCGAAACGCTAACAAGTGAGGAGAAAGCAAAAATTACTCCCACTTTAGATCTCTTCCAAAAGATGTTCAGAGGGACTATCGGAAAAGCTTCAGAAACGCCTTTAGATAAACTAGCCGCAGCAGCTCGAGAAGAGCTGGGATTACCAGCCTTTTCAGATAAATAGTTAGGTTTATCTGCTCTCCCCCTTTGAAGTAGTATTCAAAGGGGGAAAGCTTTGTTTACTCACTCCGTATCAATGGGCTCCAAGCTGGGTCACTCGCATCTCGTGGTGTTTTAAGTTCCCGCAAGTTATGCCCTGTTAAGTCAATACTCATAATTTTAGTACGCCCTGTTCGGCGGTCCTGCCGTGCAAAAGCAATCACCCGACCATTTGGCGACCATGTAGGCGATTCATCCAAAAAGCTGTCTGTCAATAAACGCTCTTCATTCCCTTCTACATCAATCACACCAATATGGAATGTCCCATTTAAAGATTTTACAAACGCAATCAGGTCACCGCGTGGACTCCACACAGGGGCAAAGTACTTACCTTTTCCAAAGGTTAAGCGGCGTACATTCGTCCCATCACGGTTCATAACGTACAAAGAAGGCTTACCACCACGGTCAGAGTTAAACACAATCTGAGTTCCATCAGGTGAGAATGACGGAGACGTATCAATCGCACGGTGACGCGTCAAACGGTTCAACTTACGCGTATTTAAATCCATCGTATAAATTTCTGGGTTTCCTTCATGGCCTTGGGTCAAAGTCATAGCAACCGTTTGGCTATCTGGCGCAAAACGCGGTGAACTATTCAACCCTTTGTAGTCACCCAATAGTGTTTGCTGCCCCGTTGGTAAATCTAACAAATACAAACGCGGTACACCTTTTGCGTAAGACATATAAATAATTTTCTGTACTTCACGGTTATAGCGCGGTGTAAGCACAAGATGAGAACCATCCGTCAAGCACAGGTAACCAGCACCGTCTTGGTCCATCACACACAATTTTTTAACCGTATGGCCGTTTGGTTTTTGCTCTTCCCCAATATGAACAATACGTGTAGCAAAGTACCCCTCTTCCCCCGTCAACGCTTGAAAGATATCATCAGAAATACGGTGTGCAACATGGCGCCAATCCTTAGATTTCGCCGTGTAGTAACGCCCTACCAACGGCTTTTCATCATGAACATCATACAAATGGAAATCCACACGGATTTTCTCTTCACCACCCACAATAACACGCTTAACAGCCGCACTTAATACGGCATCTACATTAATCAAACGCCAGTCTTTATATACAGGTCCGCCTGCAAATAGGCTACTACTATCCTGCAAATAGGCTTCTTTATCCGTTACCTCAAATAATGCACTGTTATTAAAATTATTGGTGATAACATTCATAATATCGCTGGCCATATCGGCATCAGTGGGAGAATCAGCATGCAACACAGGAATAGCCAACGGAATAGGATCTGCATTCGGGTTTGTAATATCAATCCGAATCCGCGCGTGTGCCTGCCCTACAATAAGCCCACAAACAACCAATAGCCCCAGTACTTTTTTTAGCATACGTTTCCCCTCTTTTACTTTCATCAAAAATTACCTATTTTCCAGCAAAGTGCAATTCCAATTCACGGAAAACATCATACTTTCCTTGCGGTATTGGTAATGGCACGGCCTTACGAATCGCTCTCAGCAAGGCGTTATCAAAAAATGGATGCCCTGAAGATTGTAATATTCTTAACCTACCAATACTTCCATCTTGCTTTACAGTCAGTTCAACAGAAGCAACCATATTTTCTGCATTTTCTACCCCTGGTGGTAAAATCCAGTATTTGCGAATATGTTTTTGCAAAAAGGCAATTTCAGATTGATCTGCCAACGTTAGCTCATCATTACTTTCTATTTCCGTCTCTGTTGGCTGCTCTTCTACAGGCTTTTCTTTAGGCTGACTTTTCTCTAAATCCTTCACAAAATCAAGCGCTGCCAAAAAGTCATCCGCATCTGCCACAGTTTTTGCTTTCGGGTTTTGTGAACGCAGCGCCTTTGCTTTATCAGGTGTTTTGTCTAACTTGGGTGGGCGCGGCTTCGCCTTCTCTTTTTCGTTTTCAGTCTTTTGAGTCGCTTTTTTATCTGCTTCTTTCGGCTTTGGTTTAGGTTTCTCTTTTGGCTCAGGCTTTTTAATTTCTGGCGCTTTTACCTTTGGTGCTTGTGTTTTTAGTTTGGGTTGAGATTTAGCAGGCTTTTTAGGTGCCTCTTTTGGTGCAGCTGAAGCCTGTGTTTTAATTTCATCTAATTTTGCTTTAGGAGCTTCAGTTTTGGGCTTTTCTTTTTCTGGCGCTTTTTTAGAAGCCAACTGCGCGGCACTTACAAGCTGAACTTTCAAAACCTTTGCTTCTGGCTTTGGAAACAAGCTACCAAAAACCCCCGCTAACAAAAGCAGCGCAACGGCATGTAACACTGCCGACCAAAACAGACCGTCCTTTAGGTTAAAGTGGCTGCGCTTCATACGGTTTTTGTGCCCACTCTTTTTTATTTAGGCGGCTCAGTAACCAAGCCTACATTAACAAGCCCTGCTTCCTGTAAAGAGGCCATCACATTCATAACCTGCCCATACGGCACACGCTTGTCCGCCCGTACCAAAATCATGGTTTTATCCCGCACTTTGGTAATGGCTTTTAACCGAGCCGGCAAATTCCCTAAATTAACCTGTCGTGCTTCTAAGTAAATTTCCCCATTGGCCTTTAAACTCACCGTCAAAGGTTCAGCACTATCACTCATGGGATTTGTTTCTACTTCGGGTAGCGAAACGTCCACCCCTTGTGTCATCATCGGTGCTGTAATCATAAACACAACCAATAGCACCAACATCACATCCACAAAAGGCGTTACGTTAATATCATGCATGGGAGGGCGACGGTAGCTAAAGCGCGCGTTCCGTCCGCCGGGTAGAAGGCCTCCTGCCATGGTTGCGTCTCCTATTTAACGGCTTTAATCTTTTTTACGCTTTGCTGGCGGTCTTCTTCCCGTTTTTCCAGCAAGGCCAAAAACTCCGTAGCAAAAGCTTCCAAACGGCCTGTGTAACGGCTTAATTGCGTGGCAATACGGTTGTAAGCAACCACAGCAGGAATCGCCGCGAACAGCCCTAATGCTGTGGCCAGCAAAGCTTCCGCAATCCCAGGGGCAACAATGGCAAGGGATGTATTTTTAGCAGCACTAATGCTTGTAAATGCATTCATAATTCCCCAAACGGTTCCAAGCAAACCAATAAACGGCGCTGTGGAACCAACTGTCGCCAAAAATGGCATCCAAGATTCACACTGTTCCAATTCACGCGTCAAGGTCGCATCCATTCTACGGCGAATACGGTTCAAAATCCCAACCCGCAAAGCATTATCTTCCGCTTCGCCTTTTTGTTGAGATTCCTGCCATTCTTGCAAACCAACAACAAATACTTTTGCCATAGGGTGGTCGGCATCTTCAGGGCGGGTATTGGCGTATAAACTCTCAAGGTCTTCTCCACTTAAAAAAGCCTCTTCAAAATTATGCCCTTTACGACGCAAAGCAGCCATCTGGCGGCTTTTAGAAAACCATAACGCCCAAGACATAATAGAAAGCCCAAAAAGCAGCAGCATAATCGCTTTTACGAATAAATCGGCTTCCCCAAAAAGCGCAAAAATAGATAAATTCGGCGTGGTTGCCTCCATAGTAGAATCCCCTTATTGGCTTATGAATATCACGTGCCCCATAATGTATGGCAGCAGCGTTTGAATGTCTACCGACTTGGGTGAAAAAATACAAAAGCACCACCAAATGGCAGTGCTTTCGTACTTTTCGTTAATAGCTTAGTTTATTGGCAGATAACAAGCTTATCACCCACATAAATTCTACCTGAGTTTAAAGGCTTCAACAAAACGCCCATAACATCTCCTCTATTACGTTGAGGAGATTCATATCCCGCATGCCCGCTTCTCACAGACAAATGTGACAAAAGGCTTCCATCTCGCTCACCTGTCTCTGGGTTTGCTTCTATAGCTTTACAGCGCTCACAGGCGTCAAAAACCTTAAAGCGAACTTCACCAATACTGATTTCAGCATTTTGTGTACCCATTGGGTTTCTAGCATCAAACTCCTGCGCCCAATCTAGTTCTTGCCAAGCTGCCAAGCCATCAACCACGATGTTCATTCGGAATCGACGGAAATCAACAGAAGTTCCCATTTGTCCGCCCAAACTCCGCAAAGAAGCTGCATTTAACAGCGATACTGTCGGTGTTTCTGCTGGGTCAGTATCCGTTAGATTAAAAGCAGCATCCCTATAATCCAGCAATTTAGTTCCAATCGGCAAATCAAGATTTGTAACCAAACGCCACAGCAACTCTTCAGTAATTTCTTCCCCATCAGGAATTTGAGGAATTTGAATTGCTGCCATTTCAGGTGTATTCATGGCAACAAAAAAGGCTCCTTTTCGCTGCCATCCTGCAGAGTATACCTTTTCATCTGTTTTATTAACAGGTTTTGCAAAAGCAAACGTACGGTCACCTATAATGCCGTAGCTTGGGTTAATCATAATAGAATTTCTAGGAATTCCCTGCAAACCTTTACAAGGGTAAATAGTAGTAGATTGTACAGTTATTGCCATTATAACCTCCTAGGTTAGGCAAGTAAGTCATGGCGGCAGTATACTAAATATAAAGTAAAAATCTACTCAAACATTTTGCGGGAGGTTGGCGTTGCTAAACGCCCCCGTGGCGTACGCTGAATAAGCCCCTGCTGAATAAGGTACGGCTCCACCACATCTTCCAGCGTATCCTTGCTTTCCCCTGTTGCGGCAGCCAAAGTCTCTACGCCCACAGGCCCCCCTGCAAATTTGGTTACAAGTGTTTCTAAATAGCGGTGGTCGTTTTGGTCAAGCCCGTTGGTATCTACTTCCAAGCGGTTAAGAGCGTGGTCAGCTAAGGCATTGGTAATTGTTGCCATGTCTTCCACCTCGGCAAAGTCCCTCACCCGTCGCAGCAAACGGTTGGCAATCCGTGGTGTCCCGCGGGAACGCTTGGCCAGCTCCCACGCAGCGTCATCTTCTATCTGAATCCCCAACAAAGCGGCCGAACGGTTAACAATATGCACAAGGTCTTCCGTGCCATAGAATTCCAAACGGCACTGCACTCCAAAACGGTCACGCAGCGGGTTTGTAAGCAGCCCCGCCCGTGTTGTTGCCCCCACCAGTGTAAACGGTGGAACATCCACCTTCACTGTACGCGCAGCAGGGCCTTCACCAATAATAATGTCCAACTTAAAGTCTTCCATCGCTGGGTAAAGCACTTCTTCCACCTGCGGAGACAAACGATGAATTTCATCAATAAACAAAACGTCATGCGGTTCCAAACTGGTTAAAATCGCCGCCAAATCGCCCGATTTTGCAATGACCGGCCCTGATGTTGACCGCAGCCCTACGCCCAACTCTTTTGACAAAATGTGAGAAAGCGAGGTTTTCCCCAGTCCCGGAGGGCCAAATAGCAGAACGTGGTCTAACGCCGTTCCGCGCTTTTTAGCCGCTGTAATAAATACAGTTAAATTGTCCCGTATTTTTGGCTGACCGACAAAATCCTGCAACCGCTCGGGCCGCAAGGCATTGTCTAACTCTTCAGGCATGGCAGGGTCTACCAAGCGTTCTACAACCGCCATAAACTTTCCTTTTCCCTCTAAATCTCTAATATTCTAACTGTTCCAACGGCTGGGCAGCACGCCATACGCCACCAACGCCATGCCCTGTAATCTGCCCGGGTTCCATATCCATCACCCATACATATAAAGGTTTGCCACGGTATGCCCATTGCTTTTTACCGTTTGGCCGCGTAATCGCTGTAAATTCACCTGAGTCCGCACGCCCCTTAGCTGCTAAAGGCATCCAGCGGTTTGCACAATTCCCCGTACAAGCTGACTGCCCAAGCGGGTCGTTATCAAATGTATAAAGGGTCATGCCGTCCAAATTTTGAAAAATAGGGCCAATGTCTGATTTGCCAATACGAATATTTGATGGCTGCGCCCATGCTGAACTTGCGAGTACAACCAGCAATGTTGTAATCAATAACTTCATTTTCCCCTTTCTCCTCTTAACGCAATGCTTGTAATGATGTTTTAAACAGCTGGTCAAACGGGGCATCAGGCAGCTCTTTACTGGCACTGGCAACCGCTTGTTGTACGTCTGTTTCCTTAAAGCCCATGTTCGTCAAAGCCGATAGAACATCTGCCGCAACACTACTGGTTGGCATACTTTCAACCGTTCCGCCTGTAGCAATAGTAGGTAATGTACCTACTTTGTCTTTCAATTCCCGCACAATCCGTTCGCCCAGTTTGGGGCCAACACCATTTGCTTGTGCCAACGTTTTGCCAGACTGCGTAATAATCGCATCAATAATCTGGTTAGGCTGCAAAGCCGATAAAATCGCCAACCCTACTTTAGGGCCAACGCCTGAAATTTGAATTAACTGGCGGAACATCGCCCGCTCACCTTCTTCCGCAAAGCCGAACAACGTGTGTTCTTGCTCGCGGATGTGTAAATGTGTAAGCAATTTCATTTGCTGCCCAACAGAGCATTGGGTTAATGTACGCATACTGCACAAAACCTCATACCCAACACCATTTACGTTAATAACGGCGCTGTCTGCCGCCGTGCTATCTAAAGTCCCAATCAAAAAAGTAATCATGTGCACATACTACATAATCGCACTTAAACCGTACAGTTAAACGTTTAAAAGGAGGTGCTATGGCTAAGCCCCTCCTTTTAATATTTTATGCATTACCTTCAGTTGTGCTACCATTGCCAATCATTGCAGTGTAATACTTTACTGTAGCGTTAACGCCGTTTTCTTCAATAAGATCTTTAGCCATTGACGATAAACCAATAACGTTTTCCCCTTCTGGGGCTTTAAACCCAAGGTCTGTATACCAGACCCCAGCTAAATCCATAGCTGCTTGAAGAATTGTTCTGCTGTTCCGAATTTGAACATAATCTCCATCAAATTCCAGAAGACCGTACACCTCATCAGAACACAGAATATCCAGCACGCGGTTTTTGGATTCTTCATCCTGCAAAAATCTGAACAAATCAAACCAATGGAGCTTTTCAACCCCCTCAGTAAAAAAATACTCGAGAAGATCCTCCAATACAGCCGCTCTCAGAAACTCTGCCTCAAGAGCTTCGACCCCGACGTACCCGATAAATACACAGTCTTTATCACCATGCCTAACGCGAAAATTATACTCATCGTTAAACCAGTTAGGCTGAGACAATTTTGTAGTTTCAAGTTGAGAAAGTACCATCCCCTCTCTCCCTTTCTAAAGTTTTGTAGCTAAAAGAAACAAGTTTTGTTTATTCTAGGTCTAATTTGCCTTGTTTCAAGGCTATAATAGAAAGAAAAGCTTACCCCGCCAACCTTTTGAAGCTTGCCATATGGGCATGAGTAATGGCAATGGCCAAAGCATCAGCAGCATCTTCTGTTTCAGGTTTGGCAGTAGGCAGCAATGTTTTTACCATAAAACCGATTTGCGTTTTATCTGCCCGCCCTGTTCCAACAAGGGATTGCTTCACTTCAGACGGCGTGTATTCCATAACTTCCAACCCCGCCTGAGTAGGAACCAACAGGGCAATGCCCCGTGCTTGCCCCAAACTCAGGGAACTCCGTGCGTTATTATTCACGTAAACTTCTTCAACTGCAGCCGCCATAGGGTGGTACTGGTTCACAATATCTTTCAAGCCTTCGTACAACTGCTTTAACCGTTGTGGGTTAGGAAGGCTTGCTTTGGTTTTTATCGTCCCGCAAGCAATATACTGTAGGTTGCTTCCCTCAGTTTGAATAAGCCCCCACCCTGTTTTGGCAAGGCCTGGGTCTATGCCTAAAATAGTTTGTTTTCGCATAGTTGGTACCCTAGCAAAAAGCCTTGTAATGGGCTAGGCTTACGGTGTTTTTTAAACTTTGAATAACAAATAAACGAAAGAAAACCCTGTGGAAGCCTACACAACTTTAATTGTTCTAGCTGTTGTCGCCTTTTTATTGCTGCGTACTATGGTACACATTGTTAACGGTAAAACAGCCATGATTGTTGAAACCTTTGGTAAACCGGAACGCCGTGCCCGTATGCCCGGCCTACAAATTACATGGCCGTGGCCCATTCAAACTGTTGCTGGACGCATCAACCTCCAACAACAGGAAATCAAAGCCAATGTTTCCGTTAAAACGAGCGACAACGCCTTTATGAGCGTACCTGCCACCGTGCAATTCCGCGCCAGTAGCGACCCTACGGGCGCTATTAAGGCTTTTTACGAGTTGGAAAACCCAGAACAACAAATCACCAGTTACATTCTTAATAATGTGCGCCAAACTGTTTCGGGCATGGAAATGTCAGAGCTTTACGCAAACCGAGATGGCATTAAGAAATCAGTTGAAGAAGCTTTGACAGAAGAATTTACAACATTTGGTTTTATCATCAATACAGTGTTGGTAGATGAACCTCAACCAAGCGCCGAAGTGCAAGATGCCTTTAACCGCGTTATCGCCGCCAAGCGGGAAGCAGAGGCCGCCCAAATGGAAGCAGAAGCGCAACGCATCCGCCTTGTGGGGGTTGCCCAAGCTGAAAAAGAAAGTAAGCGCCTGCAAGGGGAAGGTATTGCCGAACAGCGGGAAGCCATCGCCAAGGGGATTCAGGCCGCTATGGAAACTTGCCGCACGGCTATGCCGGGCATGACCGATAAGGACATTATGGATTTTCTGCTGGAAACCAACCGACAGGACATGGTGAGCGATGCCGCCTCCCACGGTAATGTGATTTTGACGGATACCACAAAGCGAGACCACTTTAGTGATACTTTGTTAGCCATTGGTGCAAATGATGCTTTAGTCAAAAGCCCGGCGTCCACAGCTAAGAAAAAATCCGCCTAAACACATGGTTGCCCCTGCTGATGCACAAAAGATTAAATCTCTCTTGCAGCAGGGGCAAATTTTAGCCGCCCAAAAAAACTGGGCACAGGCCACAAAAGTTTATACGCAAATTGATAAACTTCTGCCCAAAAACGCCGATGTTCTTAATATGCTTGGCAGCACCTATTTTTACCAAAAAGAGTATACCAAAGCAGCCCAATATTACCGTAAAGGTTTAACATGTTCGCCTAATCATCAGCCAATTTTGAATAATTTAGGAAATTCTCTCTTCTCACTAGGAGACGCCGACGCCCTCGTATCCCTCCTCACAACGCGCCAAAATCTTTCTGCTGAACAACAGCTACTCCTAGCGCAAGCTCACTGGGTTTTACAGCAAACGGATAAAACCCTTGCCCAACTTGAGGCCATATTAACCACGGAAGAACTAACGGAACTCACCCGCGCCAAAACCACCATCATGCAGGCATTGCTACAGTACGCGGCATTTCCAGATATTCAGACCGTACAAAAAACCCTTCAACCTTTAGCAGAAACCTATAAAACTTTTCCTGCCCCTGATGGCGTATGGATTGGCGGGTACTATCGCTTTTTAAGCAAATTATGCGCCCTTCCCATTCCTACTTCTCCTACCAATAGCCTCCCCATGTACGCCATTGGAGACAGCCATACCCTCAGCTATGCCCACCATAGTATTGAATTAAACGGCCAAAGCTATACCATCCAACCGCGCATTCTATTTAATGCCATGGCTTTTCACTTTTCAGCGGAACGCCCCAGCCCCGCCAAAACAGCCATGCGTACCCTCGCCAAACAACTCCCGAAGAACACCCCTCTGCTTTTCAGTGTTGGAGAAATTGACTGCCGACAAACTGCGGGTATTCTTCCCTACCTTCTTAAAAACCCTGATAAAAAAGCAGAAGACATCGTCGCCCAAACCGTTGCCGCGTACATCTCATTCATCGCCCAAGCTTTTAATAAACACGAAGCTCCTGTTTTCATTCACGGCGTGCCTGCCCCGCTGGCAGAAAACCAAAAGCTTGAGAACGACCAGTGGCAAACGCTTTTACAAATTATTGCGTTATTTAACGAATCCTTACAAAAAGAAGCCGAAAAGCACGGTTTCACCTTTGTAGATATCTACAAAAAAACCGTTAATAACCAAATGGTTGCGCAGGAAAATATGCACCTCGATACTTCCCATATTCATCCTGATATCGCTGTCAGTTGTTTGAAAGACACAATCACCTAAAAAACGTGTCAGTTTCGCCACGCTATGCTGCACTGCACACACCTTTAACTGCTTTATCGCTTATTTAGCCCCCTATGCTCTTTTCAGGATATTTGACTATTATTTTAGCTTTATTGCGTAGCAACAATTTTGGATACCGCGCCGCCGAAAACCAGCGGTTTTCTCACCTATTTTCCCAATAAGCACCATAAGTATATACCTAAAGAGGAGGGAAAAATATGGAACTACTTACATATGTTGTAATCGGTCTTATCACCGGTTTTATCACAGGTAAACTGCTGAAAACCACGCACGGCATTCCGTCCGATGTTATCATCGGTATTTTGGGTGCTTATGTTGGTGGCACTATGCCAGGTGTGTTGGGAGTAACCGTATCAGGCCCATTTGTACCGTTATTACTGCCTGTACTTGGTGGTTTTATCATGCTGTGGGTACTGCACACTCTTAAAAAGTAAGCAGGTAGGTACATAACCGCTACCCCCTGCCACGGCAGGGGGTTTTTAGCTAGCTCCCAGCCGATGAAGTTGCTATCCTCGCCAAGGTTATGCATTATTTCTTATTTATTTTACTAGCTCTCGCATTTACCTGTAAAGGCAACACTCAACCCAACCAAAATTTCTTTGAGCAATACCCGAATGTACATGAACAACAAAAGAAGTTATTCGAATATTTTCCTCTTGGGTCAGATTCAAAATATCTTGTACAATTCCTATCCCAGCACGCCAGTATTTCAGCCCCTAAACCATGTAAATCAGAAAAGTGTAAAGAGGGAGACCAACACATCCCCTTTTCTAGAGAAGTTAGAAAAAACGACCACTTTTTGTGGATAAACCTAGGAGAACAATGGCGGCATAATTACGGAACCATTACCGTCACTAAGGGTAGAAAAATTAAAGATATTCAAATGTCTAAAAAATTTACAGCCCCCTTTATACCTACTACCGTGCAAACAACTAACGCAGAAACTAGCTTTTTCAAGCAGCATATCTATAAAACAGAGCAAGAACTGCAAGAGCTACTTATAACAAAATTCCCGCTAAACAGCTTTCTCTCCAGTATAGAAAATTTCCTAGAATTACATGCAGACACTATAGATACTTCAAAACAAGGCATCATAACAGCAACTGTTATTCAGGAAAATATTGAATCCCACTCACACATAACAGTTTTAGTTACCCACAACGACAGAAAAATATCCAATATAGAAGTCTCTAAGAAAGAAATTTTCTAAAGCTGTTCAGCCAACTCGTCGGAAATATCCATATTACTGATAGCCTCTTGCACGTCGTCGTCATCTTCTAACGCAGCAACAACCTTCATCACTTTTTGCGCTGTCTCAAGGTCTGTCACTTCCTGAGTTTGGGTTGGCGTATAAGTTAAATCACCCTCTTCTGCCTTGCCGTAAATTTCAGCCAGAGCATCCCGCACAGTGCCGAAATCTTCCACGCTAGTAGAAATACGGTACCCCTCTTCTTCTGCCACAAAATCATCAGCGCCCGCTTCAATGGCTTTCTCCATCACATCGTCTTCTTCGCCGATGTCTTTCGGGTAGTACAAAAAGCCTTCTTCTTTAAACATCCACGCTACAGCACCATCGTTCCCCATGTTACCGCCGTTTTTGTTGAAAGCCGTACGTACGTTTGTCACCGTGCGGGTACCGTTATCCGTCAAGGCCTTCACAATAACCGCCACACCGCCCGAGGCGTAACCTTCGTACGTGCGCTCTACGTAATCTTCGCCTTTAATTTCACCCGTACCACGTTTAATGGCACGTTCAATCACATCCTTCGGCATGTTAACACTTTTGGCGTTGGCCAACACGGTACGCAAAGAGGCGTTCATGTTCGGATCACCCCCGCCGGAACGACAAGCCACCATAATATCCCGAATAATCGGCGTAAAAACTTTGGCACGCTTGGCATCCTGCGCGCCTTTACGGTGTTTGATGTTTGCCCATTTACTATGTCCTGCCATGTAATTCTTCCTTCTCTCGTCGTTTAAACCCCTTACTGAAAACGTAGGAGTATCAATCTTTTATGCTGCCCGCAGTTTAGCCAATTTCATTGTTTTTTCAAGAAAACGTTGGCAATTGTTGTCTTCAGGGCGGATATAATCCTTTACTTCCCCCAACGGCACCCATTTCAACCGTTCGGATTCCCGCTCTGAGTGCTGTAATAGTTGGTTCATATCAGCGATACATATAAAGCAAACATCCAAATGCACGTGCTCAGGCACACCACTATGCTCATGTAAAAAGCGTAGCCCTACATCCAGTGGTTCTTTTTGAAATAATCGTAAACTCGTAAGCCCTGTTTCTTCTTGGCTTTCTTTTATTGCTACTGTGTAAATATCCGGGTCGCCATCTGCATGGCCACCAAACTGCATCCATTTGTTCAGCTTGCGGTGAAAATTTAGTAAAACGTAGCTTAAATCTTCTGTCACAATCCAACTAGAAGCCGTGACATGGGCAATTAAATTACTGCGCTCAAAACAATCAGAATTTTCCCGCACAAAGTATTTAAACATATGCAATTCACCCGCTTCATCATGGTTAGACGGCGTATAACTGTCTAATATATCCAATAAAGGCTGACGGTGCGGCATTTTTTTTATTCTTCTGTCTGGCTTAACACACCACCCACGCGGATAGGCCGTACAGCCGTAGCAAGCCCTTTCGTGTCTTTTTCTTCGGAAACTTCTACCAGCACACCGCTTAACGTACCTGCGCCACTAGCAGGCTGCATGGCAAACCGCCCTGCCCGCTCAAACCGTTTAATAACCGCCTCAAAATCCATCCCCAATGAACTCTCGTAGTATCCGCACATACCAGCATCACTCTGAAAAGCCGTTCCCTTAGGCTGAATCCGCGTATCTGCTGTAGGAATATGTGTGTGTGTCCCCACAACCAAACTAGCCTGACCATCCCAAATATGCCCCAATGCAGCAATTTCCGATGTCGCCTCTGTATGCGCATCCACAATCATCGCGTCATAATGTTCACCCAGTTTGTGCAACATCATATGCGCACGGCTGGCTTGAAAGGGACAATCAAGGGAATCCCGCATAAACACGCGCCCCATCACGTTAAACACACCAATTTTCTTGCCGCCAATTTCATAGGTGGCAAACCCGCGCCCTGGCGTGCCATGGGGGTAGTTAATCGGGCGCACAATCCGCTTTTCCTGCGTCAGAAAAATATCCATATCCTTCTGGTCAAACGTATGGTCACCTAAGGTAATCACGTCTACACCCGCTGCGTAAACTTCCTGCGCTACTGCATGAGAAATACCAAACCCGCCCGCAGCATTTTCACCGTTGGCAATGACAGCCGTTACGCCTAGTTTTTCTCGCAAATTGGGTAGTAATTCTTGCACAGCTGTACGTCCGGGCCGCGCCGCGATATCCCCTAAAAATAGTATTTTGAATGTCATGCCCTGCACCCTAGCCCGAAAACAGCGTTGGATACAAGGTTTTAAAAAGTTGCCAACTTAACTAAAAACTACTGACAACATTTAATAGCCATGTAATTACACTCCCAACGACCACCAATGCGATTACAGTTATGTACATTGTAAACTGAAACTGCCTGAATCACACTTCCAACAGGACATTCTATTTGAGATTGACTATGATGGTTACCAGTCTCTACTCCAGTTCTCCAATGACAGTTATTCCCCCCTCCTGTAGAAGGCACGTCACAGTTTAGTCTAGTACTATAAGGGCCAGGTTCAGCACGACACATTCTACCATTTTGCAGGGTTCCTATCTGTGGGTCATTTTCAACAACAGCCCGTTGAGGATGCACACATGCACCGTTCAATAGTATTTGCCCTGCATTATTGCAGAATTCCAACATATCTAGCTTAGCTTTTAAAGCGTCAACTGATGCTTTGGATCTGCTCACCAGTATATCAATATTACTTAATAAATCATTAAATCTCGAACTTGATTGCCCTGTTGTAAGCTCCACTTCTCTGTCAACTGCAACTGTTGTTTGAGCATAACTATGCACTGAAAAAGTAAGAATAAAGCAAGCCGTTAATATTAAAGTCTTTATCATTGTCAAACCTTTCAATTTTTAACGACAACACTTAACAAGAAACCTGTCGCACTCCCAGCTTCCCCCAATACGCTCACAATTATGTACACCATAAATGGACAAACCTCTCATTTGCCAGCCAAAAGGGCATTCTATCTGAGTTTGATTAAAAGAATTACCAGTCTCTAGCCCTCCATACCAACGGCAACTATTCCCTCCTCCAGCTGCAGGCCGATCACAAATAATCTGTTGACCATCACTACGACACATCATATTAGGCCACAAAGCACCTACTTTTGGGTCAGTTTCTTGAACAACACGTTGAGGGTCACGACAACCTCCGGATGCATATATCTGCCCACTCAGATGACAATTTTCAATATTACCAATTCTGTTTTCAAGCTCAGTTTTAACTTCATCAACTTTTGTATCCAAAGCGTTAAGTACAGACTCAGCCGCACTCAACTTAGTCTCAAGCACAGCATTATCATGTATATTTCCTAACGAAGAAGCCAAACCATGAGGTATTGCAGTAAAAAACAGCAACCCCGTAACAACAGTAACTAAAATATGCAACGAATAATCTCCCTTTTGCTCTTATAAAGAGCTACATAAAAAAAAACCGACAGTAAATATAAATAAC
>JAPPOO010000060.1 GCA_028817875.1 Alphaproteobacteria bacterium
GAATGGGGCTGGGTGGGGCTTATACCGGTACGATATTGAACGAAATAAATTAACATTTTGGAATGCTGATGCTCGTGAAATCAGTATCGATTCAAATACAGGCGTTATTACAGTTAATTACGTGCGCCACACCCCCAACGGAATGGGGTACTTAGATGATAAGGTAAAATTTTACCACTGGCCAAACAATGCTGACCAACCAGTAGAGTTTCAGCCTTAGAAAACTATAAATACTACTTGTACGCTCCCAAAGGGAGCTTTTTTAATGAACAGGATGAGAGGTAGTAGTGCACTTACCAGAACTGAAGCAAGCTTCAGTTTTACCTTGCTGAGGATGGACAGTAAGTTTTTGAATTTTTGGCCCTACACAGTTGGAGGTAAATTTTGACCATGCCCCCCAAGACATACCATTAACAGATAGATCAAGCAGCTCTAAGTTGTTCAAATTACTGCACTGATCTTCACCTATTAATTTTATTCCGTCCTTACTGAAAATAAGTGGATAGTTGGTGTAACGAAACTCCGCATCTAGCTTAAAGTCTGCCGTATGACAAGATGCTTTAATAGTCCCTCTATCTTCGTCAAAGGGCCCAACTTTTTTGTAGTCGATGTAGATATTTTGCGCCTGAGCGGCAGCAAAAAACTGCCCCTGTTTTTTTGAGTTACTAGGTATAGAGCTGATATTAATAGGTTCAAAAACTACTTTATCAGCATGAGGAAGACAGGTTAGACGCACTGCGGGCGGATTAAGGAGGCGGATGTCATCCGCGCTAGATTGGGTGGATACCAAACGCATTTCTTCCATCGTCATTCCTATGGATATGGATGGAGCAAAGAAAAGTAAGACACTTAATAACCTCACATTATGAAGCATGAGGAACAATGATTAAAAAGTAAAGGGAAACGAAATGAAAAAACATTCTAAATATAATATTAAAAGCGTGTCAGAGTACCAAAAATCTGCGCAAAAACATATTATTAAGCAAGAGGATGTTGTGCGCCATGTATATGTAGACTTTGGCGGTATTCCAAGCACAGCGAACGGTAAAGCACTTGTTGTTTATGGCCGCGACCCAATCACCCGCGAGAAAAAATGGGTTATTGACCCTGCAGCAGAAGAATTTTTAAAAGATGTAACAGGAAAAGGTTATACAAGCAAACAAAGGAAAAAGTTGATAGAAGCCGCCAGTACTCTGAATCGTACTAGACCAAATCTGAACAGTAGTCGAGAATCCATGGACGCCGCACGAAAGGAAAACGTACCTTTGTTTTATACACCAGATGTATCTGCAGATAATACAAAAAAGGCATTTAATCAGCGTACATACCAACCAAGCAAAAGCACTTTTGGCATTTATTTAAATCAAACTCAAGTTGATAAGTATTCAGAAAAAGTTTTCCAAGATACTGAACGTCGGTTTACTGCTACACTACGTAAATACAATATTAGTATTCCACCTTCAACGGAACGTGAAGGATTGGTGTCAATTTACCATCAAACTCCATCTATTTTTCATAAACCAGAGGTAGTTGAAGCTCTTAAAACAGGTAACCGCGCGCAGCTTATAGAGGTTTTGGAAAGCCCGCAAAATATGCCTAAAACTGGTTCTTTAAAACAACGACGGCAGGATGATATTGATATTATCAAGGATGCAATGCATGGTGATAAAGACTCTTTTAATGACCGTGGGTCTTATTTTGATGGCTTGCGTGAGGATGTTGCTGCGGTTGGTCGGGTTGCGTTTGAGACAGCGATGAGCCTGGGGAAAGATACGTTGGCGCAGGCAGTTGTTACAGCTGTGCAGGCAGGCGGTGCGGAGGATGCTCGGCAGGTTTTGGCAATGGCGGCCAAAGCGGCGACGGGGCAAATGCTTGTCCACATGCATGGGTTAGTGATGCAGGAAGTAACACGTCAGCAAGGTTTAGGGTTTAACGGCGGATGGGCTAGCGGTATTTCTCGGGGCGGCCACCCTTCCCCACCCGATGGGGACATAGGGCAAGCAATTGAAGACACGATGAACGACCCTCGCAATGCGGGGGTTTTTAATACGGTGGCAACGCGTGTGCGCGGGATTCTTGAAACTATGGATGATGCCGACCCTGCTGCGGTGCTTGCGGCAAAGGTTTTAGAAAGCTTGCGGGATGGCCAGATGCGCGTCCAACCACACATTTTTGTGCCTAATTTGTTGCCACAGGAGGATGGTGCGGTTTCCCACCCACAGCAGGCTGGGCTGGGTGAGATTTTTCAACAGGGTGGCAAGCCAAGCAATTCTCACCGTTTTATTGAGGTTGCGGGGCTGCAGATTCCTGTTCGGTTACCTGAAATTGTGCCAGAGGATGTTATTATTGATGAGAGTGGTGCCGTTGGGCAAGCGCAGCATCCTGTAGGGGTGCGCCGTGGGGCGGATGGCAAGATTTACGTTCAGGCTTATACGCGGCGCGACGGGACCCGGGTAGCAAGCCATGCGCGCTCTACGCCTGATGACGATGTGACGAATAATATCTCCTTTCGGCGGAAGGGTTAGCGAATGTCTATTTTTTCGCGGAAATCTACATAATCTTCAATATCGGGGTTTCTATCCGGCGCCAGCATGGAGAATTCCGTTACTTCCATTTTGTACAGCTTGTACGGTGCGTTGTTACCGCGGAAGTAGTCCGCATTATCGTAAGGTAGGAATGGTTCTGTGGTTCGTTTCAGCAATAGCTGCAACCCTTCTTCGTTTTGTTCATCTGGCACTTGCAAGGCATTACCCCGCATGTACACGCCATCGCCCGTGCCTTCCGGTGCTGTGGAATCATACACAACAGCACCTACTTTGGGGTTTTGAGCAATATTGCGTGAATGGGCGCAGTTAGGTGAG
This sequence comes from Alphaproteobacteria bacterium, assembly GCA_028817875.1. GTDB lineage: Bacteria > Pseudomonadota > Alphaproteobacteria > UBA2136 > JAPPOO01 > JAPPOO01. The sequence continues at coordinate 2,862 of JAPPOO010000060.1, forward strand.
GAAACCCAGTAGAAGTTGTATTTTTCGTCATACGCTGTGAACAACGGACTGCACCAAGGCTGACCATCCTGACCTACGGTTGCTAGGTCGAGGTAGGTAATATCCTTTAGAATTTGGACGGCTGTTGAGGCGCGTGTCGCTTCTGTCATTTCGGTTCCTCCTTAGTTTCTTCAAACTTAGCTTTTATAAACGTTTATGTATAGATTTTTAGAGTGCAAAATATCCGAAATTATCACTCTTGACATGCGAGTGATAAAATCCAATACTTGTTTTAAAGGCAAGGAGGAATGCTGATGAATACGGACAAATTTACAGAAAAGACTATTAATTTGCTGAATGCGGCGCAAACAAAAGCGTTGCAGGATGACCACCAGCGCATTACGGCGCTCCATTTGCTTTATGCATTTTTAGATGACCCCGAAGGTTATGCTGAGAGGCTTCTGCAAAAGGCTGGGACGAATACGCAAGACTTACTGAATAAAACCGAAGCAGCACTGGCGAAGATACCGAGTGTTTCCGGTGATAGTGCGCAGATTTATGCAGATAAAGATTTTGCAAAAATTTTGGCTGTGGCAGAGAAAGAATCTACCAAATGGCAAGACCAATTTATTGCTGCGGATTGCCTGCTTTACTTGTTGGTGAAAGAGAAAACCGAGGCTCAGAAAATTTTGGCTGCTGGTGGTATTAAACCTGAGGAGCTTAAAAAGGTTATTGATACGGAGCGCGGCGAGCAAACGGTTTCCAGTAAGTCTGCTGAGGACAACCAAGGTGCTTTAGCCAAGTACACAACAGACATTACCGAACGCGCAAGAGATGGGAAAATTGACCCTATCATCGGGCGGGAGGCAGAAATACGGCGGGCGATTCAGGTTTTGTCTCGCCGTACAAAGAATAACCCTGTTCTTATTGGGGAAGCAGGTGTTGGTAAAACTGCTATTGTGGAAGGCCTCGCCCAGCGGATTGTCAACCAAGACGTGCCTGAATCCTTACAGGGGAAACGGTTGCTTTCTTTAGATATGGGTGGGTTGTTAGCTGGGGCGAAATTCCGCGGTGAATTTGAAGAGCGACTTAAAGCCTTGTTGAAAGAGGTTGAAGCAGCAGCTGGCGAGATTGTGCTGTTTATTGATGAGCTGCACACCCTTGTGGGTGCTGGTGCTACGGGTGAAGGCAGTATGGATGCCTCTAATTTGTTAAAACCTGCTTTGGCACGGGGCGAATTGCACTGTGTAGGTGCGACAACACTAGATGAATACCGCAAACATATTGAGAAAGACCCTGCCCTCGCCCGTCGTTTTCAGAGCGTGTATGTGGGTGAGCCAAGCGTAGAAGAAACGATTTCTATTTTGCGCGGTATTAAAGAGAAGTACGAAGTTCACCACGGGGTGCGCATTGCTGATAATGCACTAGTTGCTGCGGCGCAGCTTTCTGACCGTTATATCAGCGGGCGTTTTTTACCTGATAAGGCTATTGATTTAGTTGATGAGGCTGCGGCGAACATCCGTATGGAAATTGATAGCAAACCCAAAGATTTGGATGCTTTAGACCGTAAACTTATGCAGCTCAAAATTGAGCAAACGGCTTTGAAAAAAGAACGCGACCAAGCTTCTAAAAAGCGGCTGAAAGAGATTACGGAAGACATTAAAACGCTTCAAAAACAGAGTGATGACTTGAACAAACAGTGGGAAGAAGCGAAGCGGCTGATTCAAGGAAGTAATAAAATTAAAGAGGAGATTGAGGAAGCGCGCCGTGCGATGGAAATTGCCCAGCGTGAAGGTAACTTGAATGACGTCGCTAAATTGCAGTACGGGACGATTCCTGAACTAGAAAAACAGCTGGAAAAAGTAGAAGCTGCCGAGAAAAACGATAAAGCCAAAAGTATGCTGCGGGAAGAAGTTTTGACGGATGACATTGCCAAGGTTATTTCTGCATGGACGGGTGTACCCGTTGATAAAATGCTGGAAGGCGAGCGCGAAAAACTTCTTAAAATGGAAGAGCTTTTAGGCAGCCGCGTGGTTGGGCAACCTGATGCAGTACAGGCTGTATCTGAGGCTATTCGCCGTGCTCGGGCTGGCTTGCAGGATGCCTCCCGCCCGATTGGTTCCTTCCTGTTTTTGGGGCCAACTGGGGTTGGTAAAACCGAGCTGACTAAAGCATTGGCGGAGTTCATTTTTGATGATGAGCAAGCCATGGTGCGAATTGACATGAGTGAGTACATGGAAAAGCACGCTGTGGCACGCCTGATTGGTGCGCCTCCTGGTTATGTGGGGTACGACCAAGGGGGTGTGTTGACTGAGGCTGTGCGCCGCCGCCCCTACGCTGTGATTCTGTTTGATGAAGTTGAAAAAGCGCACCCCGATGTTTTCAACGTTTTGTTACAGGTATTGGATGACGGGCGCTTGACAGATGGACAAGGCCGTACGGTTGATTTTACGAATAGCATTATCATCCTCACCAGTAATTTAGGTGCCGAATTTTTGGCAAACCTAAAAGATGGCGAAGCTGCGGATTCTGTTCGGGATGATGTGATGCAGGTTGTGCGGCAGGCTTTTCGCCCTGAGTTTTTGAACCGTCTGGACGATATTATTCTGTTCAACCGTTTGGATAAAAATGTGATGACCGATATTGTAAAGGTTCAGTTAGAATTGCTTAAAAAGCTGCTGGCAGACCGCGATATTGAGCTTGAATTGACGGGCTCTGCGCTTCAATGGTTGGGTGATAAGGGGTACGACCCTATTTATGGCGCACGGCCGTTGAAACGGGTGATTCAAAAAGAGTTGCAAAACCGTTTGGCGGAGATGATTTTGAAAGAAGAACTTACCAACGATAGCTGTGTTAAGGCCGATGTAAAAAACGGAGAACTGCTACTTACCGCTTAATGCACTTTCCCCGCCTTAGCTGTACTGCTAAGGCGGGGAGAATGTGTTATAGTTTTTTCAAAGATTGTTTCTTACCGTTTGGGAGAACTTATAATGGGTTCCGAAATTTACAGAGGCTTTATGTTGAGTTCTTCTTACGCTGCGATAGCGTTTTATTTTCGACAAAAAAAGTTGCTCCGTAGCATGCAGCAACTGAAATTTTTACTAGATTGGAGTATTGAAGGAAAATTGCCGAATTGATGAAGGCTTTTGGGTATTTTACCCGAAAGCCTTTTTCTGTTGCCTATTGCCAGATTTTAAGGGGGGCGTTTTCCAATTTGGCAGTGCCGCTTGTTTGGAGTTTTAGTACAACGAACCATGGGCGATAGGGTGTGCGTTCCAAGTGGAATTTACCGCCTGTTTTGGTGATACGCGCAGCGGTGAGGGTTACGCTGTCTCCCACATTTCCACCAATGGCGAATACGCGGTTATGCGCCCAATCCCGTTGGACAACGAGGTCACAATGCATGGGGCGCTGCGTGCCTAGCTCACGGTCTTTCAGGTGCGTATAAGTCTCTTCTTTTTTGCGGTCGGCACAGATGAGGTCACCCGGTTGGGGTACGCCTGCATCACGGTAGTCTACCGCTTTGTAAATAGCGTTTTGTTGGCCTGATTGGGTTATGGCGTGGTCAACGTATTCCCAATGTAGGCTGCTGCGTTTAAATTGCTCTTGCGTTAGCCCTGCCTCACACATGACCCAACTGATAAACGCGGCCGACCATGCATCGACCCACCCTGCGTTGGAGGCCACTGCCCAAATTTGGTTTTGGCGGTTGGTGAAGAACTCGCCCTGCGGAGTTGTTGCCCAATAGCTGCCAATGTAGTCATCCGTTACGCGCTCGTCCTCTTTTGTGCCGAGGCGGAGCATCCTTTCCTGCACGCCGATAAATGTTGGATTTTTACGCGGCGGGACGATGTGAAAGGTGTTTCCCCCTGGGAAGAATGAGGGTAAACGGCTGGAGACATCATAAATTTGGAACCCGAATGCTTCCCACTGACTTGCGGCGGTGTTCACAAGGCGCTGGCGCAGTGTGGCATCGGCTTTTTGTGGTGTGCACACGCTGCCGCTTTTGCGGATTTTAACCTCTCGTTTGTGGGTGTTATCCGCTTGTTTTATGTACGTTGCAACAACCCGCGTGCGCGGGAGAGCCTCTTCTTCTGCGTTTAACACAAAAGGGAGAAGTAGGAAGATAACTAGTAACTTATTCACGAGGCTGAGTATACATAATTAGGGGCATGGGGGGAAGTAAACTACCTCACTGCGCCGATAACTTTTTCAATTACTTGATTATCCTGCTCTGCGTCCCTCCGGTTATGGTATAGCCGGAGGTGACGTACTCTTGGCCAATCTTCCTTGTTATCCCAAACGAGACATGTTTCTTTGTCTATTTTATCTTCATTCAAAATAGCGTAGGGATAGATAATCCAATCTCCTTGCTGGGGAAGTTTCAAGAGCGGCTGTACCTCTTTGTCTACTCTGTATTGATTCACAAAATAACCAGATAAAGGTTTCCAAACTTTAGATTCCTGAAAATCAACTGCAATACTTTTCGACTTAAAGGCCTGTGCTGCTACAGCCTTTGGATTCGCGATAAATTTAGCTGATTTTTCAATGTTTTTTATCTGGTCTTCCATCAATTCTATTTCCGGAAATATACATTGAATGTTATTCATTTTGGTTCCCCTTCCAACTTATGCCGAGTTTATATGATTACGCTAGCCGAGGGAAGTAGGTTGACGAGCCAAACATAATATGTATACATTTACTTACTTTTTCACTTTTTTTAGCACGGAGAATGCTATGAAAAAATTTCTAACCCTTGGATTCATCTTTATTAGAGAGAAGGCATCCCCTTTTTGGCTCACGGTTTACCTTTTGCTAGGATACTTTTTTGGAGCCATTTTTACTGTTGAGATACATATGTACCCATTTGAAACCCAGTGGTTAAGCTCAGAATGTTTTATTTGGGTCTTTGCTTGGCCAGTAATGCTCATTCTCACTATTGTTCAAGCAATTGCTTTTGTGATTGCTGCTTTTTTGGCGGTGTTTATTGCGCTTATCGCATTTGATATGGTGTGGGAACGTGTAAAAGGGAAGCCTTTTGTTAGGTTCTCCAAACAGGACAATGATGAAGGAATTCAGATAAAAACAGTTAACTGATAAAATTACTGTATTAAAAAACGTTAAGGCACTGGTTTTCCAGTGCCTTTGCGTTTTTGAGGTTATATTTAAGCAGCTTTAAGAAGTTTACTGGGGACGGGGACTTCTGAGCTGTAGTCATAGAAGCCGCGGCCTGATTTACGGCCAAGCCAGCCTGCATCCACATATTTTACCAGTAACGGGCACGGGCGGTATTTAGAATCGCCCAGTTCCGCGTGCAGTACGCGCATGATAGCCACGCAGGTATCCAACCCAATCATATCGGCCAGTGTTAGCGGCCCCATAGGGTGGCCTGCCCCTAATTTCATTGCAGTATCAAGGCTTTCAACATCCGCCACACCATTTTGTAGGCAGTAGGCAGCTTCGTTCAACATTGGTAGTAGTAAGCGATTAACGATAAAGCCTGGAACGTCTTCACTCGTCGCGACGATTTTACCCATTTTTTCGGCGGCTTTTTTAATGGACTGATATGTTGCATCTGACGTTGCAAGGCCGCGGATGACTTCGACTAATTTCATCATTGGTACGGGGTTCATAAAGTGCATACCGATGAAATTTTCAGGCCGTGTTGTGCACGCTGCCAACCGTGTAATGGAAATGGATGATGTGTTGGAGGCAATGATGCCGCTTTTTTGTAAAATGCCGTCCAACTCTTTAAAGATAATACGTTTAATGTCCTCATTTTCCGTTGCCGCTTCAATCACAAGGTCGCACTTGGCAAGGGCTTTCATCTTGTTGGTTGGTGTAATGTTTTTGAGGGTTTTCTTTTTCTCAGCTTCGGTGATTTTTCCCTTTTTCACCTGACGGTCTAAGTTTTTGGTCACTGTTGTTAGGGCTTTATCTAGCGCCTTATCATTTTTATCCATTAGGATAACGCTGTAGCCACTTTGGGCAGCTACGTGAGCAATGCCATTCCCCATTTGGCCTGAGCCAATAATTCCGATTGTTTTTATCGTCATAATACGCTGCCTTTTGTTATTCTTTTATTTGTGCTAAAAACGCGAGCACATTATAGGCAAAGAAACGAAACGAACGCAGCTAAATTATGACTATTTTACCGATTTATTTACATCCGCACCCCGTATTGCGGCAGAAAGCTGAGCCTGTTACCGAGATTACGTCTGAAATCCGCCAAATATTAGATGATATGGTTGAGACACTGCTTAACCATGAAAACGGTGTTGGGCTTGCTGCAAATCAAATTGGGGTTTTGAAGCGCCTTGTGGTTCTAGATTTTACGGCAGACCGTTTGGAAGATGAACTTCCGACAGGTATTGGTACCGATGGTGTTGTGAGAATGATCAACCCTGAAGTTGTTTCCACAACTAAAGAAGTGGGAACTTTTGCTGAGGGATGTTTGAGTATTCCGTTTGTTTACACGGACATTCAGCGCCCTGCCGCGCATATTAGGTACCTTGATGAAAACGGTGAGACGAAGGAACTTCATACAGAAATCAGTACGCTCTTGAACCATGTTATTCTGCATGAAATTGACCATTTAGACGGGATTGAATTCCCTGACCATCTTTCTCGTATTAAACGTGGCATGACGTGGAAAAAGTACAAGAAGGTGCTCCCTGCTTTTAGAGAGCAAGAGCCTTACCCTTATATAGAGGAATAGAAATTTATGCGCCTGATTTTTATGGGCAGTCCTGATTTTGCGGTACCGAGTTTGGAAGCTTTATTGGCTAGCCAGCATGAAGTTGTCTGTGTTTACACGCAGCCGCCCCGCCCAGCGGGACGCGGACACAAAATACAAAAAACAGCCGTCCACCAGTTAGCTGAAAAACATAACCTTGCTATTCATACTCCTCAGCATCTTAAAGGAGAAGCTTTAGAGGAGCTGTTATCGACACCGTGCGATGCTATTGTGGTTGTTGCTTATGGCATTCTTCTTCCTCAAGCGGTTATTGACCATGCCCCTTGTGTGAACGTGCACTTTTCTGCTCTGCCCCGTTGGCGCGGCGCAGCACCTGTTCAACACGCTATTTTTGCAGGCGATGTTACAACTGAAATCTGTATTGCCAAGTTAGAACTGAAGTTAGACAGTGGGCCTGTCTACCTTCGTAAATCTTTTCCACTCCCAGAAAATATAACAACAGGAGAAGGTTATACTTGGTTTTCTCAAGAAGCGGCTACTCCCCTTGTTCAGGTTATGGATGACTTTGAAAACTTAACGCCTATTCCTCAATCTGAAAATGGTATTACGATTGCCCCTAAGGTTACCTCTGATATGCGGCCAATTGATTGGCGTAAACCTGCGCACGAGGTGCATAACCACATCCGTGGTATGAGCCCTTGGCCAGGAGCAACAACCGTTTGTGGTGATGAGATTTGGAAAATTCTACGCAGTGAAAAAGCTGATAGACACGGTGCTGCAGGTGAAGTTTTAGATATTACTGAAACTGGCATTACCGTTGCTTGCGGTGCAGGTGCCGTGCGGCTTTTGGTGCTACAACGCCCCAGCAAAAAAGCCATGGATGTGGCGGACTTTGTAAAGGGTATCAATCTTTCTGTTGGAAATTGTTTTAATAGCCATGGCGACCTTTAGTTTTACCCCCCTCGCTTCTTCTGATTTTGAACAACTAGCGCGTTGGCTTAATGCTCCTCATGTACGGGCAACTTACCAAAAAGAGCCTATTTCCTTAGAGGAAGTCACTCAAGAGTACACAAAAAAGATCGACGAGAATTCTTCCGTTAGGTGCCATATCGCTTGGCTTGATGGTGCGGCTGTCGGGTTTTTGCAGTGTTACCGCGTTGTTGATTTTCCTGATTATGGCCAAGAGATTGGTAAAGATTCAGGTATTACCGTCGACTTTTTTATTGGCGAGGCAGCTTGCCTTGGCAAAGGTTACGGTAAGCATATGCTGCAGTGCTATTTGCAGAACGTTGCCTTCCCTACTTTTAAAGCTGAAGATACCTGCTGGATTTGCCACGCCGAGGATAATAAGGCTGCTATACGTTGTTCTCAGGCTGTTGGGTTTTCTGTTTACGGGCATGTTGTAGAAGATGGCAAACCCTCTGTTTTGCTAGGTTTGAAAAAAGATGACTTAACATGAGACGTATTAAACTTACGGTAGAGTACAACGGCCAACCCTTTTGGGGTTGGCAGCGCATACAGGGTGGGCCATCTGTCCAGCAGGCATTAGAGGAGGCGTTGTTCAGCATTACGCACGAACGTATAGAGCTTTTTGCAGCAGGGCGTACAGACCGCGGTGTACACGCTACAGGGCAGGTTTGCCATTTTGATACGGAAAGTATGTTGCCCCTAATTAAGTTTTTGGATGGTGTTAACTTTTATGTGCGTCCGTATGTTGCTGTTACACGGGTTGAAGAGGTCGAGGCGGATTTTCATGCGCGTTTTACGGCGACTTGTCGGCATTATGAGTACCACTTGTTTAACCGCCGCCAGATGAACCCGCTATGGGACGGCAAAGCTGGCCTGTGGCGTACGGCTTTGGATATTGATGCGATGCTGAAAGCTGTTTCGTTTGTTCCTACTGGAGAAGCTGATTGGAGTAGTTTCCGTAGTAGCGAGTGCCAAAGCAGTACACCTATGGTGCACTTAGAGGGTATTCGGTTAGAAATACGAGACGACAATTGGCTGGTTTTGCATATTTCTGGTAATCACTTTTTACACCATATGGTGCGGATTTTAATGGGTACATTGATTGATGTAGGTGATGGCAAGTTTAGGGCAGAGGATATCCCTACTATTTTTGCTGCGAAAGATAGAACCCGTGCGGGACAAACATTTATGCCGGATGGGTTAGTCCTCACGCGCGTCACATACCCTGAGTACAGGGTATGTAACTGCGTTTAGGCGGTTTTGCTTACATTTTTGCAATTTTTTCTCCAGCAGGAAATACAAAAACATGTTTTTCCGCAGCTGTTCGAAGTTCAAACGGTGTTTCCTCTCCTAGTGCTTGGTTTTGGACGCCCTGCGGTACAACACTTTCAGGAATTAACACAAGCCGACCATCACTACGCTTAGCAGCGACATAATCTTTAAAGTTTGTGTCTTTTTTTATTCTAGCTGCATAAGCAAGCTGCTGGTCTGTTACCTCAGCCAAGGTATACGTGAGTTTTTGAGTCATTTCACCCTCTCAGATTTTATGGAAAATGTTTCAGTGTTACCTCCCCTATACCTTACCGTATACATACTAGCAAGAACCAACGATTAAAAAAGCTCCCGTTTGGGAGCTTTTTAGTGAGGGTTGGTTTAGCCCATTAGAATTTTTTTAGCGGCTTCACCAAGTTCAGATGGTGTGGCACATACAGTTACGCCTGCATCTTCTAGCGCAGCAATTTTGCTTTCTGCTGTGCCTTGTCCACCAGAGATAATGGCCCCTGCGTGCCCCATACGTTTCCCTTTTGGTGCTGTTGCCCCTGCAATAAAGGCAACTACCGGCTTGGTAACGCTGGATTTAATGAAGTCAGCTGCCTCTTCTTCCGCTGTTCCGCCAATTTCGCCAATCATAACGATAGCTTCTGTTTGCGGGTCGTTTTCAAACGCGCTGAGAACTTGAATAAAGTTTGTGCCCGGTACGGGGTCTCCACCTATCCCTACACAAGTAGATTGGCCAAGGCCGACGGCTGTGGTTTGTGCCACGGCTTCGTACGTGAGAGTTCCTGAACGGGATACCACGCCAACAACACCTTTTTGGTGGATGTGCGCCGGCATAATACCGATTTTACAGCCTTTTTCATCACCTGGGGTAATAATGCCCGGACAGTTTGGGCCGATGAGACGCATACGGCAATTTGGGTCTTTCAGGGCTTGTTTTACTTTCACCATATCCTGCACAGGAATTCCTTCGGTAATACAGATACAAATGGAAATGCCTGCGTCCTTGGCCTCTAGAATTGCATCAGCCGCAAAGGGAGGTGGTACGTAAATTACGCTGGCTTCGGCGCCTGTTTCTTTTACAGCTTCTGCCACTGTGTTAAAGATTGGTACGCCGAGGTGGGTTTCTCCCCCTTTGCCTGGGGTAACACCGCCCACATAGTTTGTGCCGTATTTTAGCCCCATTTCCGTGTGGAAGCTTCCGTGCTTACCAGTAATTCCCTGCGTAATCACTTTTGTATTTTCATTAATGAAGATGGACATCGTTTCTTCTTTCTTTTTTTAGTTTTTGAACTTTAAGTGCGTACGTACCTAAACGCTTTGCCTTAATTTATCTCTTCTAATTTCTCGTGAATTTTTTTATTGATTTTTTGTTTTACACGAACTGTCAGCTGTTGTTGCTTTGAAAGCATTTCGGGCATCATTTTTGCCATCAACGAAGGCATTTTCTCCATCATTGATATGGCGTGCTCATTTTGATAAAACTCGTACATAGCTTCTATCTCTTCGTAACTGAATGTATCAGCATATATTTTATTAACTACAGGCAGCATTTCTTGCATAAATGCTACCATCTCTTCTTTAAAGACTTCTCCTGCTGCACTTGATATCACTTTTCTTTTTTCTGAAGAAATATTTTTATTTTTTTGAAGGTTTAGCTCAATCTGACGCTCCATAAGCTGAGAAATTGGTTGAAACATTTGTTTTCCAAGTACTGTGTCCTTCACCGCTGGTATTTCAAACAACTTTTCCAACATTTCCTGCTTAGCGACCGTTTGAGCATAAACTGCCGGTGGCAATGCTATGTACAAAGCGCTTAATAATAAAGCTAGTAGCGTGTATTTTCTTTTCATCGCTTAAGCAGCTTTCGATTTATTCACTTCGTTTACAATAGCTTGAGCGGCTTCGGCCAGTGTATCCGCACTGGTGATTGGTAGGCCGGATTTTGCCATAATGTCCTTACCTAGTTGAACATTTGTTCCTTCCAAACGCACAACCAGTGGCACAGAAAGCTGAACTTCCTTAGCGGCGGCGACAACGCCGTTTGCAATCACATCGCATTTCATAATACCTCCGAAGATATTAACTAAAATACCTTTTACCTGAGGGTCGGACAGGATGATTTTAAAGGCTGCCGTTACACGTTCTTCCGTTGCGGAACCGCCCACATCCAAAAAGTTTGCAGGGCTGCTGCCAAAGTGTTTGATGATGTCCATTGTTGCCATAGCAAGGCCGGCACCATTTACCATACAGCCAATTTCACCATCCAGCGCAATATAGTTTAAATCCCATTTAGCGGCTTCAACCTCGCGGCTGTCCTGCTGGGTTGGGTCATCCAATTCGGCGATGTCAGGGTGACGGAATAGTGCATTGCTGTCGAAGTTCATTTTTCCGTCCAGCGCGACGATTTGGTCATCCCCTGTTACCACAAGCGGGTTGATTTCTAGCATTGCGGCATCAGTATCAATGTACGCTTTGTAGAGGTTTAAAAAGAATTTGGTGGCGTGCTTAATTTGCTCACCTTTTAGACCCAAGCTAAATGCTAACTGGCGTGCTTGGTAGGGCATTAAACCTGTTAATGGGTCTACGGAAATCGTTGTGATTTTTTCGGGTGTTTTTTCCGCAACTTCTTCAATATCCATACCGCCCTCGGTACTGGCCATAACAATGTTTTTAGAGCTGGCGCGGTCTAACAACATAGAGACGTAAAGCTCCTGTGCGATGTCTGTCCCTGCTTCTACATACACGCGATTGATAGGTTGGCCGTTTGCATCTGTTTGATGCGTTACAAGGTTTGTTCCTAGTAAGCTTGCAGCCGTTGCTTTTGCTTCTTCTGCTGACTTACAGATTTTCACACCGCCTGCTTTACCACGCCCACCTGCGTGAACTTGAGCTTTAACTGCAACAACGGCTGTTCCTAACTGCTTTGTCGCTGCTTCAGCTTCTTCCGCTGTTTGGCAAATGACGCCTTCCGGCACGGCGACACCAAATTTTTTTAAGACTGCTTTTGCTTGATATTCATGGATATTCATGGGGTTTGTCCCTTATTCAGTATTGTTGGTTTTTGAAATTTCGAGGGTAGTGTAGCGCGGTTTTTACTTCATATCCAGTGGTGTTAATTTTTTTGCTAAATACATGAATGGTGTATCGCAAACAGCTACAATGGCTTTACCGACAAACCCTACGGCTATCATTTGAATAAGACTATCGTTTGGGATTGTTCCGTAAAATGCCAAGGTTATAAAAATAACCGTGTCTAACAGTTGAGATGTCAATGTGCTGGCGTTGTTCCTCAGCCATAGGCGGTTTTCGCCCGTTCTTTCGTGAATCCAGTGGTAAAACCATATGTCAAAGCGTTGAGCTATAATATAGGCCACAAATCCAGCAGCAATAATACGCAAGGCTGCATCAAACAACAGTGCCATGGCGTTATGAATTTCTTGCGCAAATGGCTCGGGCTTAAATAGCAATGCGGCTTGTGCGCACGTGGTAAATGTAATGCCCGCTGCTAAGCTAATCCATATAACACGATACCCTGCTTGTTTGCCGTAACGTTCAGTTAACACATCTGTTGCTAAGAATATGCCTGCGTAGATGGGTATGCCGATTAGCGTGGTAAAGCCAAATATATCAATCATTTTTGCGTTTGTTGCGTATAAACAAATGTAGGATACAACAATAAATGTTTGTAGCCAGTCTCGCCCCATTTTGGCAGCCCCTAACCCCATAGAAAGCCACCAAAACATAAGTAAAAACATGAGTAATTCGTTACTCATCGTACTGTATCTCCTAGGTTATTCGGTTGTTTCATATCCAACGGCGTGAGTTTTTTCGCTAAATATATAAAGGGTGTATCACAAATTGCGACGACAACTGTAACGGCATAAGCAGCTAAAGCTATTGCTAACCAATTATCTAGTACACTTCCAACAGCAAGTCCCCAAAAAGCAATGTTATTGAATAATGTTGTAAACAATGTACTTGCGTTATTTCTGAGCCACAAAAACTTTTCACCTGTTAGTTTATGAAGGTAGTCGTATATCCAAATATCTAAAAACTGGGACATGCCGTAAACTAGCGTTCCAATAACTGTTATTTTAATGGAGTACTGATACACCTCGGAAATAGATTGGTGTATTTGGGTACTTCCAGAAGCTGGTGTAAAAAGTAATACACTATGGACAAGTAAAATGACTAAGTAAGGCGCCAACACATGAACCAAAACTCCGCCGTGCGCAGCTTTTTTGCCGTATTTTTCCGCTAATATATCCGTCGCTAAAAAATTTGGTGCCCATAGTAGGGTTGAAAGACTCACTGTATAGCCAAAAACTTCTGCCGTTAACGGCACAATTGGCAGCAATATACAGGTGCTCATTCCGATGTAAATGTACAACCACATTTTCCCGCCCTTTGAAAAAAGGACGGGTAGCGATAATGCTAAAAGCAAAAAGGCGATGAACAAAATTTCATTACTCACCGTACCTACTTTCTTTACATCCCGTATTTAAACTTTTCGGTTTCGACTTTACCGCTGCGGCGGACTTTTTGAAGCCCTTTGATGTATTCATAAAAGACGCCCAATGTGTAGTCGATGCGCTCTTGCAAAAATTCGTTCTCTTCTTGGAATTCTGCTTCTGTCTCTGTTTGCAGCATTTTGGCTGCGTTTCTGATAATGAGGTGGTCTGGAATATAACAAAGCTTATTGTTTTTGCTGCTGGTCATACGTAGCTCAGCTATTGGGTAGGCTCCGTTTTTACTGGCAGAGACCCCTACAATCAGCCCTGGTTTATGGGCTAGTTCAGCACCGCCTGCTAATAAAAAGAAGTTTTTGAGTGCTGGTGAAACTAAGCCGCCGTATTCAGGCGAAATAATAACAACACCTTCCGCTTGCTGTAATTGCTCTGCCCAAGGTTGCCACTTTTTACTCCATTTATCTGCCAAGCCATCTGCGCCCCACATTCCTTCATCCCACATAGGGAAGTCAACTTTTTGGAGGTCCAACATCACTGTATCGTATCCATCTTTTTGGATGGCGTTTGCCAACCAGTGGCCAATACGTGTTGATTCCCCTTGCCGCTTATGAGAAGCCGTTACAATAGCGATTGTCATATACTGAAGTATCCTATTTTTCTATCTCGGGCTGATTTCTCGCTAAAAAATTCAACCTAAACCTGTGGAATACTACAGCATAATTTTTGTTAAGTCATTTTCTAGTATAATTGGCTGAAGACCGAGCAGTTCTTCCCTGTTTTCTTGGTAGGGAATAGCATTAAGCATAAAAATGGGTTTTTCTAATACAAATGCGACGCCCATTTCCAAAAATGCTTTAGGACCAACATAATTTATTAGACCATTCTTTTTTTCATTTACGATGAGGATGCACTCGCCCTGCCTAATTTTACTGAAATAGTATTCCAACATTTTGCTTTTGAGTTCGGCGATTTGCTCATCCGGCAATTTGCTGAAGTCCCAACTTATGTTGTCTGCACTTGTTAGGCTGTGCTGCATAATTTCTTCTTCTGTCATAATAGGCAGCGTTACTTGGTGCCCCAAGTTTTCTAGCTCTACGGATAGCTCTTTCATTGTATCTATAAAGTGCATCGACCCACAGAGAACAACATGCATGAAAGAAAGCTCCTTTTCGTTTTAGTGCATAAAAAAGCTTAGCAAGATGGCTATGTGAGTAAAGTAATATAACTTACAAACAGTTAAGCCACCTACGAAATATGCTTGCAGGTGGCTTAAAAGATACACTTATTGGGTGTGTTAAGCTGCGCTTGGCAAAGCGTCCACTAAACCTTGAACAGCACTCACGGAATCATCGAACATTGCTTGTTCCTCAGCTGTTAATTCAATTTCGACGATTTTTTCAACACCGTTAGCGCCGATGATTGTCGGCACGCCGACGTACAGGTTGTTTACGCCGTATTCACCCGTTAGGTAAGCTGCGCAAGGTAGTAGACGTTTTTTATCTAACAAGTAGCTTTCCGCCATAGCAATAGCACTGCTGGCAGGGGCATAATAAGCTGAACCTGTTTTTAACAGCCCGACAATTTCTGCACCACCATCCCGCGTGCGTTGAATGATTTCATCTAGCTTGGCTTGGGTGAGGTAGCCCATTTTAACCATATCCGGCACGGGGATACCTGCCACGGTTGCGTAACGGGCGATTGGCACCATGCTGTCTCCGTGACCACCCAGAACAAATGTTGTTACGTCTTCCACTGCTACATCCATGGCTTCCGCTAGGAAGTATGAAAAACGGGAGCTATCTAGCACACCAGCCATACCAACAACCTTGTTTGGGGCAAAACCTGTAGCTTGTTGCATCACGTACACCATGGCGTCTAGTGGGTTAGTAATGACAATCACAAAGGCATTTGGGGCATTTTCACGGATACCCTGACCAACGGCGTTCATCACTTTTGTATTGATTTCAATCAAATCATCTCGGCTCATCCCTGGTTTACGGGCAACACCAGCGGTGACGATACATACATCCGCATCTTTAATATCCGCATAATCGTTTGTGCCTGTTACGCCTGTGGTGGTAAAGCCTTCTACCGCACCGCTTTGGGAAAGGTCTAACGCTTTACCTTGTGGTGTGCCTTCTGCAATGTCTAACAGTACCACATCCCCTAGGTTTTTAAGGGCTGCGAGGTGAGCGAGGGTTCCGCCGATGTTACCCGCCCCAATCAGCGCAATTTTGCTTCTTGCCATAGTGAAAAAATCCTTTTTTATCTTATTACTTATTTGTTGTGCTTTCTTGTGCGTTGTAGCACAAAGCTTACGCCTGACAGCGTACGCTGTTCCGCCCCCTTTCGTCTAGTTTTGAGTTTGGCTGATTTATCCCTTGAAATAGTATACATGCAGTGCTATATGCCACCCATTAAGTATTGCGTAAATTACTAATCGTCAATCTGAACATCTTCTAACTTTTTTATTCTTAAACTTGTTTAGGGGTGTTTCTAATCTCTTTAAGGACAACTTTCTTATGGTTAATCTTGTTGAGGCTGCTAAATTGGCAGCCGTTGAATTCCGTAACCGCTATAATACAACCTCTCCTTCTGGACTAATAAACCCAGAAGAAGATTGGTACAAGGCAGCATGTGCTTTTGCATCAGGACTGGCAAATATCCAGTTTCGCGATCAAGATGTTACTATCAAGTATCTGTCTGAATGGCCAGACAGGTTTGCCGCGGTTGCGGAGTTCTGCATCGTAAATCCACAGGGGCAAATTTTGCTTACAGAAAGAGCCTCTAACGCACCTCCTCCTGGCTGGTGTTTTCCTGGAGGACATTCGGAGGGTGAAAATTTCGAATGGATGTCTTTTCTTGAAGACATCACAAAGGGCGAGCTTTTTGCAGAAACAGGCCTTCATTATACTGCTAATGAACTGGCTCGAGCAGTCCAGTTTACTAGTCAGCATCAGGACACCGTTCATGGTGAAGCTGGAAAGCGTTTCATTCGCACTATTTTCTACCTTTTCCCAGACGAGAAACGACTTGCAACTCTTGGGGAAAGTAAGGATGAAGTACAGAGTTTTGCTTTCCATAGTCCTGAAACTATCATAAATCAAGAAATACCTATGGCTTTTGGTACAAGTCAGCTTCATATTGCTCAACATGCCCTGAGCATGGGTATTATCCGCAACAGAAAACTTGCCGATAGCGCTATTAAAAAGCTGAAAGCTGGTAACTTACCCTCTCCGCAAGAGCTGGAAGCTTTGAAGGTTCTTGCTATTACCCCTTGATGTTCGACTGGCTTGTTGCGTGCTTTATGTGCGTGACAGGCCTTTCGGCGTTTTTAAGCATTGTATACGTGACTTAGCTGTGTTATTTGGAAAGCCTATTAACAGGCACATCTCTTTAATTTTTTTCTTATCGCACTTTGGTGTGCCTGAACCTATGGAGACTCGATTATGAGTGAACAACAAACTCTTTTACCCAATAGTCCCTTTCCTCCTGCTTGGAAAGCCAGCCCTACAGGGGTTGTTTTAGTAGCTAAGTACAACAGCAAACCCGTTATATGGCTTGGCCGCCGATCTGGCGGACGAAGAGGGCTTGGAACTTTTGGTATTGTTGCTAAGATTCCTAATGACTACGACTTTGAGCAACAAAAAGTCGTTCCTTATGATGCTCAACCGTCCGAAGAAGCTGTCACTGTCCTGCGGGATAAGACTGGCATTTCTGGAGTTGAAGAAATGGGGCTTATTCCAACCCCTGGTTTTTACTACAAGTTCGATCAACACACTGGTCACCATGGGTTTATTTATGCTCCAACTGCCCAGCAAGTGGCTGCGATGCAGCTGAACGGTTTCAGCGAAGGGTTTTGGTTTACTAGAAAACAGTTTGATACACTGTTGAGAACAACCTTACAGTTTGAACAACAAGCTGAGGTAGATGGAAATCCAGCAAACGACCCTAATGTTGTAACGACTAACCTTTTTTTGGAGTTGGTTGAAGCACAAAATTCAGATGTACTGGTAACATCAGGGTACCAGCACCCTGTCAAGTATGTTTTTGATAGGGCATTTGATGGCACTGTTATGCTCAGTGAACTTGAAAAAAGTGCTCCACTTTACCAAGGGTAATCATCTGATTTTTTACTATCTATCGGCTTTCAGGCAGGGTTTTACCCCTGCCTGATTGCGTTTTTAGAGGGTGTTTTCGTTCACAACGAGTTTGACTTGCATACCAGAGATCAACGGTGTATTTTCGTCCACCCCGTTTATAGCCATAAACCACTGTTTTGGCACAACATTGGTGGCCATGCGGTTGGCAAGGCTGTCCAGCGTGTCGCCTTTTTTCACCGTTACCGCCCGTAAGCGTAGCGGTTGGATTTTCTCCGCCTGCGTTAGTGTAAGGTACGTAAAGTGGTTGAGAGATGTGCGGATGTCGGCATCTTTCTCCGCCGTTGCTTCAAATGTGAGGACGATGAAGTGACGCCCTTTGGTTTTATCCTGCGCCGTTTTTCCACTGTGTAGCACTACAATACGGGTGCGTTCCTGCCCGCTGCCTGCTACGGCCGTGTAAGCTGTACGGCCACCTACGCTGGCTTTTTCAACATCTGTCGCCCGTGGGAAGAGTTGGCGCAACGCTTCTTCCGGGTCAAAGTCTGGGTCGTCTTTTTCCGCAGTAGCAAAGCCGATTTTTATTTTTGTTTTATCATGTATGTTTACGCCTTCCCAATTTTGACCTGTCCAGTCCAATGCTGTTCCTTTTGGTAGTTGCCATTTAAAACGGTGCTTTTCATGGTAGAAATGCGTGCGCGTTGCCACGCCGTTATCTGGCTTTGGCCCTACGGAAATCCCGTCTATTTGCTTCAAATAACGTGTACGACCTTGAGGGTCATTCTGCGGTGTTGCAGGCTGTACACCTGTCGGTAGCCGCACCGAACCGTCTGGCAGGCCAACGGTTTCTGCTACTTGTGCCATACGGTCTTTCGGTTCAGGGTGGCTTAGTAATAAGTGGTAAAAGGGGCTTTTTGGTGGTATTTTACCATCATTAAACAACGCATATTTTTGTTCGTAATAACTGTGGTATGCGGCCATACCACGGAATACGTTATGGGCTTCCCGTGCGTCGTATCCCATTTTGCCCATGTAACGCAGGGCTAGGTCATCGGCTTCGCGCTCGTAACTGCGGCTGTACCCTTGCATAGCCAACGTTGCCCCCACGCCTGCTACAACACCTGCAAGGTTGGCGACTTCGCTGGAGTCCGTTTGTGACCCCGCATAAATGGCAGCGCCCGTTACTAAAATTTGTGCCAACGTGCCTTTTGTTATTTGGCGAGCGGTATGGCGAGCGTTAATATGCCCTGCTTCGTGCGCCATAACGGCGACAAGTTCAGCTTCGCTATTGAAATACGGTAAAATCCCGCGGTAGATGTTCACATACCCCGGTGTGGCCCACGCGTTATAAGTCGGGCTATCCAACATTAAAAATTCCAGTGGTTTTTCCTGCCGCTCGGTAACAGCTTCTAACTTCATGCCCAATACTTTGTAGTAGTCGTAAAGGGCTTCGTCCTCTTTGTAGAGACCTTCTTCCTTAATGGCAGACTGCACGGCTTTTGCACCTATGGCGTATTCTTGGTCTTCGCTTACGGTTGTGAACATATGCCCGCCTGTAGCAGGGTTGGTGGAAACACATGCCGCTAGTATAAGTGCGGTTGATAAACCTAAGAGCCGATACGTTTTCTTCAAAAAAAGTCCCCTTCTATTTTTATAAAGAGGACTTTACGGAATTACCAAGAGAACATCAAGGGGGGCTATTTTTTGCCGCCGCCACCTATAAGGTCCCGAATCGCACGGACAAATTCGTCCAAAATATCGCCAATGAACTCAACCACCACGGCCAATACATCCCGTATAATCTCTAGAATGACGTCTTTTGTATCTTCAATCATTGGGACGTTTGGCTCTGCCAGTGCAGCCGTTGAAACCAAACATAAAATTGCGATTGTTAGAACTAACCAAGTTTTCATCGTTTTCTCCATTCCCCTTAAACATAGGGCAACTCATACGCTGCTGCAAGTTTAACGAATTTCCACCTGATATTGCTTTAAGGCAGGGCGGATGTCCTGATGCAGTCTGTTCAGCCCCAGCGTTTTGCTATCTATGCCCATGGCTGCGCCAATCAGTTGGGTAATATTCATTTCCGGTAGACCGATTTTTTCGCCCATTACTTTTTCTGCGCGGGATTGATAGGCACCAATCGCCATATCGCACAGTGTGCATGGAGAAACCATTACATCCGCGCCGGCTTGCTTAGCCTCTTGGGCGTGTCCGCCGGACATGTGGAGGAAGTCTTTCTCGTTTTCCAACATGGTGTGGAAACCGCAACACTTGTCTTTTCCGAAGTAATCAACTTCTTCACCACCAATGGCTGCAATAAGTTTATCTAAGTACGCAGGGCCTGCAATGGTACCACCACGGCCGTTGAATATTTCATTTGGACGCAGAGAGTGGCACCCATAGAACGGCGCAACTTTCATACCGTTCAACGGTGTAGAAACATGCTTCTTCACTTTTTCTACGCCAATATCGTCTACCAGTACCCACACAAGGTGCTTAACGTCAATTGTACCTTCGTACGGGCGTACACCTGCTTTAATGAGGACGTTGTTGATTTTTTCCAGCAGTTCAGGCTCATTCTTTAACCGCTCATTTGCAAAAGCGAATGTTTGTAAGCAGGTATTGCAGATGGTCACAATGTCCATCCCCATTTCTTCCGCTTGGCTGAAAATACGGGCATTCACCGCCAAGGCGGCGGCAAGGTCATGCTCCTGCATTTTACCTGCTCCGCAACAAGTTGCGGCAGGCATATCATGCAGTTTAATGTCTAATTTGTCAGCAATGGCACGGGCTGACCAATCCGCCTCTTTTTGAATCTGTTTGGCGGCACACCCCGGGTAGTAAGCGTAATTTAAATTTTTACTGAGCCCCATTCTGCTGTTCCTTTTTTGTTTGTTATTTTGCAGCGTTCGCTAGTATGAGTAGCTATCTTCCATTTTGTCCTCAGCGGGGGTAAGCGGTACACGCTGACCACACCCAGCCAGAACAATAGCAGTTAGCAATATCAAAATAAGTTGGTTTGCGTTACTTTTCATAAGCGAATAGTACAGAAAAAGAGTGTTTACGAGAATTGTGAATTTATTTTGTCAGGTATTTTTAGTATTAACTGTTGTTTTTGCGCCGCTATATTCAGGTTTAAGCCACGCTCAGGCATCACACCCGCTTACGCAATGGCAGATGTCTCCCGCGCCGCAAATGGCACCAGAGGCTATGTGGATTGGGCCAGACGGCGTGCCTCACCAATTATCCGAATACCGCGGTAACGTAGTTTTATTGAATGTGTGGGCAACATGGTGCCAACCTTGTTTGGCGGAAATGCCAACGTTAGACAAATTACAACGCCGTTATGAGCAAGCGGGGCTGCGCATTATTCCTGTTGCGTTGGATTCCAGCGGTTTTGCTAAAATGGATCTATTTTACCGACAAGCGCGTATTCGGCACCTTCCGTTGGCGGCTGACCCAAGCGGGCGCTTGCTAGGCCCGTTGGTAGCGGATAGCAAGAGCATTCCCACCACCTATGTTATTGACCGCCAAGGCAAGCTGATTGGCAGCGTGGTTGGTGCGGAAGACTGGTTTAGCGACAATGTGAAAAAGCTGGTTGAAATGCTACTGCGGCAGGAAGTATTGACCCCGCAAGAACAACAAACCATGGAACAAGCGCCGTTAATTTTAGACGTAAGGCCCTAGTTTTTTATTCTAACTCAACCTCTACTCCCTCATAAAAAAACTGTACAGAAACGTGCAATATCTGTGCTGCCTCGTATAATTTGCTGGCACTTATACGGTTGGTAGCATTTTCGTATTTTTGAACTTGCTGGTACGTTATGTTGAGCTTTGTTGCTAACTTTTCCTGAGATAAACCAAGCATAATGCGTAATTGTTTTAAGCGCTGGCCAACGTGGATGTCTATTAAATGCAGGGATTTTTTGGGCATATCCATAAAAAAGGTCACCTGAATAATCGGTGACCGGGGTTTCATCACTGCAGAAAACCGCAGCACAACACTTTTCAGCTTTTGCTTGGACATAATGTTGTACCCCGGTCGCATTAAAGACCTGAGTACATCTATGTCGGTGAATAATTTGATGCTTAATTAGTTTTCTAGAGTGATGAAGCTCCGAACACCTGATAATTATATTGAGACCTTTCTCCTCCTCTTCTTTATTAGTACTAAGTAAAGAAGGCTACACATAAATGGTGAGAGAGGCAACAAATCTACTTTGTTAGTTTTTTAACCATTCTACATACAAAATACAAAAAAGCTTGAAATCCGTAAAATTTAGCATTATTTAGTATACATACGATGAGTATTTAGACTCATCTTTCTTACAGTTTTCATACAAAATCCTGATAGGGGAATCGACATGTTTAATGATATCAATGACTGCCATACTTGTTTTCTTACTGAATCGTTACTTGCAGGGCTCTTTGCTGGTCAAGATAACTTTGACGAGCTGGTTGTACCTGTGAAAGCGCCAGGGTATAGAAAAACCAATAAAAAAAGAAAGCGAGTAACTAAACACTAAAAAAACTGCCCGAAACTTAGTATATGAGTAGTAGGGCCACCTGAGGAGATGCGCGGCGTCTGTTCAGGTGGCTTTATTGTTTTTTAGATAGCCCGTTTTCTGGCAAAGCCAGCAAATGGCTACTGGAGAAACCCCAGCCCACACAACAACCAAATGCTTCTCGCATTTGGGATGTTGGGAACCGTTAAAACACCAACAGGCTTTACCACCCGTAAGGGTGTTTTTTTGTGCTTAAAAATGCGAAGACGGGCGCTATGAAGCAACCCGTCAACACCGAAAAAAGCTTATAGGCCAACATGACCGCCAACACGACGGTGGCCGTGAGACCTCCTAATAATAGTTGGATACGGCGCACCAGTGGTACGTTGGTCTAGTTTCCACATATCAGTTAATCTTGAACTGTATATTGTTTTTGCTGATTCAACGCCTGCATCCGGCAATGCTGGACACTGCCTTCGAATTTCTTGATCAAGCAAATGACCAAGATCCTCAATGGAGGCCGCAGAAACAACAATATCGCTCAAGTTTACACTTAGCTTTCTCATAACTTTTACCTTTTCATAAAAAAGCCTCATCTTCTAATTTGTAGTTTTATGTTCCCTACTTGGGGAACTGAATAAACGGTACAACAAAAGATGAAGCATTAACTTCGATGTATACTTATCGTATTTAGCAGAAAAACGACTGACAGGGCACAAAAAGGTAAAAAATCCTTCTGTGCCCTGTTAAATACATCGAAACTAGTTGAACAGTTAATGACGAACTGATGAATGTGCTCCACTAGATGGAATACTAAATGCTGCTTTTGCAGCATCTGCAATGACTCCATCTTCTTCATCACAATCATACATGCTACCTGAGTCAAGCTCAGGAATGTATAAAATGCAGAGTTTTATGGGCTCTTCATTAGGGTTAGTATCGTTATAGGCTCTTACAAACCACAGAAGTGATTCATAAAAACCTTCCATCCCCTTAAACCCTAGCCGAGCAGGCCATGCTACTGGCACAACAAGTTGGCAATCGTATTTTTCAATTCCTAAAGAAATTATTTCTGTAGCATTTTCTTCAGTAAGCTCACCTTTCAGGTTTTCAGCTAGCCAATTGTCTAAATCTTCTAAGTATTGAAAGCCTAGTGAAAGTTCATCGTATTCCATCGCATACCTCGCTGTAGCGTTAAAAAGGAATTTGTGAAGATTTGTAATTTTGTAGCTATATGCACCAAAGGTATACAAAATGCAAGGGGAAGCTTATTAAAAACTACCCCTTAGTCTATTTTTACCCTACAAGAATAATTTTGTGAGCTTTAAAAAAAGTGAAATATGGTGTTAAGCGACACGCTACCTTTTCTGGAAAAATTTCTTTCATTAGCACTGCTGAAAATATATAAAAGTTCTTTCTTCCAGCCGCAGATTCAATATATGCAACTATTGCATCTTTTCCCTTAATATTGATAGGCCAGATAACTACTCTGCCCCACTTCGCGAATATTTTTGTATAGGGCTTGGTTATTAATAACTGACCACCAAGCTCTGTAACTTTACGAATAACAATTTCTTCTGCGAGCTCTCCATCTTTCAACGCTTGGTTTAGTACATCGCACAGTTGTGTCAAAGGCCCTGTCATTGAGACCTCCTCTTTCAGTGTTGAAACATTTATTTAGGTTGGTGTTTCTATTTATATCTTCAAAAGTATACAAAAACTATCGATTAAAAACTACTTTTTATTGCTTCAACAATGGCATCACCTGTTTTTTGCCATGTGTGGCGGCTTACTTGTTGTTTGCCGCGGGTGTGGAAAATCTCCCATGCTTTGTCGTCTGTTAGCAGACAATATAACGCCATGCCGTAGGCCGCTGCGTCGTTTTCCCCTGTTAAGGGCACAAATACCGCTGCATTGCCCGCCACTTCCCGCTGGCAGGGGACATCCGCTGCTACAACGGGTGTGCCGCAGCCCATGGCCTCTATGACGACCATACTGTAGGACTCCACTGTAGACGGCACAGCTGCGATTTTAGCCTGCGCCACCCATTGCAACGTTTCATCATGGGGAAGCGGCTCAGGAAGCTCTACGCTGTCTTCCAGTTTATATTTTTTGACGAGCTGTTTAATGCGTTGGCCTTCCGTTTCATCAACAACGCGACCAATCATTTTAAGTTTTATGGTTGGTGTATCTTTTTTGAGTTGTGCGAGGGCTTCAATAAGTAGCGGATAGTTTTTTTGGATATAAACATCCCCCACGGCAACAATCAGGTTTGGGTCGCGGGGTTGGTCCTTCACCACAATGGCATCTGCCCCTGGTGCGGCAAGGATGTTTTTCAGCCCCTCTTTAATGCCGTACATGGGTAATAAATAGTTAGCGACGGTCACTATTTTTCTGCAACGCAGGTAGCTTAAGTACGTCAAAATTTTTAAGACAAGCCAGTAGATTTTTACTTTGAGAGATTGGCTTTGCCGCCCAACCTGCGGATTATTATGAATGGTAAGGATTGGCCGTTTGCCCAACAGCGGTACATAATTAGCGTTACACCATGTGGCGTCTACCTTCCATTTACGGCTGAAAAACGGCAGCAACAGTTGCTCGTACACATGGCTGTACCAAAAGCCCATGGGCTTTACGGTGCGGATAGTAAAGGTATCGGGTGCAAGGATTTTATCCTGCACGTGCTCTTGGCACAGCAGCGTTACTTGCCAGCCCTGTTTGGCAAGGGTGGGAATCACCTTGTTTAAGTAGGCAATACCAGCGCCTGTGGTGTTGTGCAGAGCGTTGATTAAGACATGCATGGCAAAACTGTACTGAATATGCTAAAGAAAAGCCATGACATTTAACGCTCATATTTTAACGCTCTTCCCTGATATGTATCCGGGGCCGCTGGGGCATTCCATTACAGGGCGGGCGTTAGAGAAGAATTTATGGTCGTTGCACGCGCATGACATCCGTGACCACGCGACGGATAATCATAAGACAGTTGACGACATTCCTTACGGGGGCGGTGCAGGCATGTTGATGAAGCCCGACGTGGTGGCAGCAAGCATCCGCCAAGCACGCCAACAGGCACCGCAGGGAAGCCCTGTGGTGTATTTAACCCCTGGGGGTGAGGTGTTTAACCAGAATATGGCGCGAGACTTTGCCGCCCTGCCCGGTTTGATTTTACTGTGTGGCCATTACGAAGGTATTGACCAGCGGGTGATTGATACGGATGTTGACCGCCAGATATCATTGGGAAATTTTGTGCTGACAGGTGGAGAAATTGCTACCTTTACAGTGTTGGACGCCGTGGTGCGGCTACTGCCTGACGTACTGGGTAGCAACGCCAGCTTGCACGAGGAATCTTTTGATATTCTTGATGAGGACGGTACGCCGCTGGTGGAATACCCCCACTATACCCGCCCCGCAGAATGGGAAGGCTTGGCCGTGCCTGAAGTATTACGCTCTGGCCACCATGAAAACATCCGCCAATGGCGGCTGGACCAAGCAAAAAAACGTACTCGGAAATGACGAAGGGCATGCTCAGGTATAAAAATATACCTTTGCATGCCTTTCGCTTCTTTTGCGTAGTTTAAAATGTGACTTTGCCTTCCAGTCTGAAAGCGTCAAAGTCAGCTTTGTCGTCATCTTCAACTCCAAAGCCATACGTACCACTGGCAACAAACCAATCGTTAACTTGGTAGTTAACAGCAAGGTCTGCCCCCCAAAATTTACCCTTTGCAGAGTATTTTGGAAATCCAGTGTACTTAAGCTCTGTAGTTGCCCATGTGCGTGTTACCGCAGCATCGACAGACCAGTTTGAATCAAGTTGAGTTCTGACACCCAAAGCAACAGCTTTCGCTGAAAGCTTTACATCCAGATTGGATTTGTCTGTTCCGCTCCACCCACTGTCAAAGTAGGTACCGCCAATAAAAGGGTTAAACCTTTTACCAGATTTGTTGGAGTACAACAGAGCTTTACCTGTAATAGTAAAACCATCCAGAGTGACGTCATACCAGGCAGTGTTCTTCCAAACACGTCCCCAGCCGCCACCAAGCTCAAAATGATCGCCATCATCCCCATGGTAAACAGGAACTAAAATGTCTTTTACGCTACCGCCGCATTTCATGCATTCAGGAGCTTTATAGCGCCTGACCTGCCGCTTTGGCTTGCAGTATCTGTTCCATGCGGCTTTCGCCTTAGGATCATACCGATTTGTACGGCAGACATCTGCTCTATCCCATGAGGAACATTTACCCCCAGCGAGAAACACTGCTTTAATGTTTCCGCCAGTGCAAACGTTTCCGCCAGCCATAGAGCTGGTTGAAAGCGAAACAGTAAAAAACGAAAAGACCGCACAGAATGCAGCAGCAATGCAAAGCATTGAAAGTTTAGAAAGTTTCATATTGGGTTCCCCCTATGAGAGTTGCAAAAGAAAAGTTTCGGTAGTTCTCTTACCCCCCCCCGAAGGAAAGGATAAGTACGCTTACGTAACACACTATATAGCACTGCATACAATGCGATACAACTCCCCCTGTGCGAAAAAATATATTTTTATGCTTTCTTTTTTGTAAAAAATCGTGTACACACCCCATCACGTGCGTTTTAAAACGCTTAAGTTGAAAATTCAGTAACGAAAATGGTGGATATGGGCATGAACGTCATCCAACAGATTGAACAGGAAACAATTACAGCCTTGGGCAAGGAAATCCCTGAGTTTCAGGCTGGTGATACTTTACGTGTACACGTAAAAGTAACCGAGGGTAGCCGCGAGCGGATTCAGGTTTTTGAAGGCGTTTGCCTTGGCCGTCATAATGAGGGCATTGGCTCTAGCTTTACCGTACGCAAGCTTTCCTTTGGTGAAGGTGTTGAGCGGGTTTTCCCACTTTACTCACCTGTTATCAGCAAAATTGATGTGGTACGCCGTGGTGATGTACGCCGCGCCAAGTTGTACTACCTACGTGGCCGCACAGGTAAAGCTGCCCGTATTAAAGAAAAGCAAGATTTTTCTAAAGCTAACTAGTTAGCGTCAGAAAATCCGCAGGACCCCCATCCTGCATTCCTCCTAGCAGCACCGCCTTCGGGTGGTTTTGCTTTTGGTGGTAATTATATTTTTTATTATTGCCCCAGAATAACAGGGCGTTCGGCACCGTAGGCTAGTAGTAAATTGGCGATACCAAGGTATTTTTTATCCAGCGCGATGTCCATCGCTGAGATACCACTCTTTGCCTTTGCCGTTGCGTTGGCGCCGTTTTCCAATAATAGCTTGGCCATGGCGTAGTTATTCCGCTGCGTTGCTAGTATTAACGGTGTATTTCCGGCGATATCCCGTATATTCACCTGAGCGCCCAAATCCATTAAATGCTTAGCTGTGCTGGTTGCGCCTACTCGTACTGCCATCATCAATGGTGTACTGCCAAAGCGGTCTGCATGGTTGACCCGTGCACCTCGTTTAGTAAAAACATCAATAAGATACTTGTTATTATTTACAACAGCATGAAACAGTGGCGTCCAACCTTCTATGTTTGTATCCGTTGCATTTACTCCATGTTCTAACAGCAGCTCCACCAGCCCTACATCATTATTGCGGGCAGCTATGTGCAGCATGTTTTCATCTTTGGCTGTTTTTACGCTTAGGTCAGCGCCTTTCTCTAGCAGCAACTCTGCTACTGGCAAGTGGTTCCCCTGCACAGCAACAACCAGCACTGTGGAGCCAAACGCATTAGAGGTATCAACACTCATACCTGCGTCTAAAAATAGCTGAACGGCGTCTTTATCCCCTTGCCGTGCGGCGTTCATAAACCCTGCAATTGTAAAAGGGTACCCCATGTGTTCTATACGAAGCTGCGGGGAATCTGTTAGAAATTTTTCTTCCTTAACTGTAATGCTGCCCAGCACATCGCCTAAACGTAAGTCTTTCGCACCGCTGTAAATAACCCGCCGCCCAGGTGAGGTAACTGTAAATTTTAGGTTGGGATATTTAGGCACAACCATAACTGTTTCCACCGTTTTTGGTGGCATTTCATACGGTTGCGCGTATGCAGATGTAGCCGCACATGCAGCAAAAATAGTTACATAAGGGGTCAAACGACACAACATTGTGCTTATTTGTACCTGTTTATCCTTGACAATCCAAGCCCAAACGCGCGAAATTCCGAACGAATTTATCAGTGATAGTGATTTTATAGCCATTAACGTAAGGGAAGAATACCACATGTTACCGCTTAACCCAGCATACCGAACACATACCTGCGGCCAGCTTCGTGCCGAACAGGAAGGGGAAACCGTTACCCTAGCAGGTTGGATTTACCGCCAACGCGACCACGGCGGCCTTGCTTTTATTGATTTGCGGGATAACTACGGTATTACTCAATTGGTTTTTGACCCTGACCATGCTGGCGTACAGATGATTGACCGTGTGACACACTTAAGCTTGGAAAGCGTGATTAAGGTAACAGGGAAAGTTGTTCACCGCGCTAAAGGACAAATGAACCCCAACATGCCCACAGGTGATATTGAAGTAGATGTAACTGAGCTAGAAGTTCTCTCTGAGATTGATCAGATTCCTTACAATATTACAGATGATACCGTGCCAGAAGAGATGCGTTTGAAATACCGCTTTATGGACTTACGGACAGAGGGGATGCACGCCAATATTCACCTGCGGAGCGATGTTATTTCATCTATCCGTGCCCGTATGTGGAAAGAAGGCTTTCGCGAATTTCAAACGCCAATTCTTACGGCTAGCAGCCCTGAAGGCGCGCGGGACTATTTGGTTCCTAGCCGTAACCACCCCGGTATGTTTTACGCTCTGCCACAGGCGCCTCAACAATTTAAACAGCTGCTGATGATTAGCGGCTTTGATAAATACTTCCAAATAGCCCCTTGTTTTAGAGATGAAGACGGGCGTGCCGACCGTACACCAGGGGATTTCTACCAGCTGGATATGGAAATGAGTTTTGTGACTCAAGAAGATGTTTTTAACCTGAATGAACACGTTGTTGGCGGTGTTTTTGAAGAATTTTTAAATTGGAACGGTAAAAAACGCACTATGGACGCAACACCATGGGTACGTATTCCATTTGAAGACTCCATGTTGAAGTACAGCAGCGACAAGCCTGACTTACGGTGCCCGTTAGAAATTATGGATGTTTCTGACGCCTTCCGTGCATCGGACTTCACTGTGTTCAAAAACATCGTTGAAAACGGTGGCCATGTACGCGCTATTCCCGCCCCTAAAGCGACGGAACAATCTCGTAAGTGGTTTGATGACCTTGGCAAATGGGCTCAGAAAGAACTCGGCGCTCCTGCCGCCCCTGGTTATATCAGCTGGACAAAAGAAGGCTACAAAGGGCCTTTGGCCAAATTCCTTGAGGAAGAGCAACTGCAAACTATGTTTGAGCGAGCAGGCCTTAAACAAGGCGATGTTTTGTTCTTTGTAGCTGCTAAAGGGAATGATCTTCACAAATTGGCAGGGCCGCTACGTGTTCGCATTGGGGAAGAACTTGGCCTGAACGAAAAAGATGTATTCCGTTTTTGTTGGATTGTTGACTTCCCGATGTACGAACTGGACGAAGAGACTGGCAAGATAGACTTTGGTCATAACCCGTTTTCTATGCCGCAAGGAGGTATGGAAGCTTTGGAAAACGAAGATCCCCTCAAAATTAAGGCATGGCAGTATGACCTTGTGTGTAATGGTTTTGAGCTTTCTTCCGGCGCTATCCGTAACCACAAGCCTGAAATTATGTACAAAGCATTTGAAATTGCCGGCTACAGCCAAGCTGGCGTTGATGCACGTTTTGGCGGTATGGTACGTGCACTTAAACACGGTGCGCCACCGCACGGCGGTTTTGCACCGGGAATTGAGAGAATTGTTATGCTTTTGGCAGATGTTCCCAATATTCGTGAAGTGATTGCCTTTCCTGTTACTCAAAAAGGATCAGACCTGATGATGGGCGCGCCTGCTCCAGCTACAGACACTCAACTGAAAGAACTTTACCTCACTCACAAAAACCTACCTGTGAAAGAAGAAGACGCGGCGTAAAAAAGGATATATAAAATGAAATCAACACTATACATAGCTAGTTCTATCAATGGATTTATGACTCGCGGCGAAAGCGATTCTGGTTGGGTATCCGATAAAGATGAGGCTATTTTTGCCGAAACTTGTCAAAAGGTTGGCTGTTTACTGGTTGGCCGCAAAACTTTTGACCAATATCAAGGTGTTGTTTACCCTGTTCCAAATGCTGTACATGTTGTTTTGTCTTCTCAAGAAAGAACATCCGACAACCCGAACGTTCATTTTGTTAAAAACCTCGATGAAGCTTTAGCCAAATTTGCAGAACTTGGTTTTGACCGTTTTGTTGCTGTTGGTGGTGCTCATGTTATTGGTATGTGCATGGAAGCACAGTTGATTGATGAAATCTATTTGAGCATCCACCCGTATGTTTTTGGTGAGGGTCTTCCTATCTTTAAAGGCTACACTGGGGAAGCCGAGCTTTCCTTTGATGGTATTGAACAGCAACATAAAGAACTTATTTTGCTTAAATACACCGTTACAAACCATAAGGCTGAGTAACTAATTCTTGGATATTCTTTCAACTTCCGCTTTATTGATTTATACGGTTGTTGGCTTTACCGCTTGGTTTTCCGGTATTTTTGGTATGGGTGGTGGCATTATCTTGCTGGCCTTGATGACGCTGTTTGTCCCTGCTGGAGACTTGGTGCCGCTGCACGGTTTGCTTGTTCTTACCAGTATTGGTACGCGTGGTGTTATTAATTGGAAACATATCCAGTGGCATTTAGTATGGCAGTGTAGTATTGGGCTGGTTTTTGGCGTTGTTCTTGGTGCTTCTATTGGCGTTTCCTTGCCTGAATCCGTCTTTTTCATCCTTTTGGGGATGGTTCTTACCTTCGTTGTGTGGTCACCAAAAAACAAGAAGACCAAACTCCCTCTGCTACCTGCGGGATTTTTGCACGGTATTGTTTCGTCTATGTTTGGTACGGGCGGTGTTCTTCAGGCAATTTTTTCCCGCTTACACCTTACGCGCCACCAACTTATTGCAACGTTTGCGGCTGTGATGTGCATGTTGAATATCGGCAAGTTAGCTGCTTTTAGCTTTTACGGCTTTGGCCTTTTGGCTTATATGCCTGTTTTTGTCATTTCAATCATCCCTGCCCTTATCGGTTCTTACCTTGGTAAATTGTGCCTTGATTGCATCTCTGAGGACACTTTCCGCCTTATTTTTAAAGGCATTATCACCCTACTCGCCTTACGTCTTATTGTTGTTGGCTTGTGGCAGTTGTTTTAAACTAGAAAATATCGTGTAGGTACATACTATGGGGAAATACGAAAATATGTAGATACAGCCATGTTATTGACATGATACGGGCTGGCCATACAATCAGAGGGTAACGCATACCTAAAAAGTAACCGAATAAAATAGCTATGTTATCGCTGAGTATTCGATTAGACCAATGTTCTACTCCCTGAAACCAATACTCTACACCTTCTCCTGCAAGGCCTGTTTCTAGGTAATGTTCTAACATCTCCCAGCTGAATGCCAACATAAGTAGTATAGTTATGTGTAATGTGACGACGCTCTTTTTAAAATCACCATTTTGAATATGCAGCGGAGACTGTAAATGCTCCAGCAAATATCTACTAAAGTAAATTGATAGCATACCTACAGATACTCCACTGAGTATATGTTCTAGCGTCCAAAAATCTAAAAAAGCTATTGTTTTATGTCCCCATAAAACCATTAAAAAAAATCTTTCAACTTAATTATTAATTTTGCGAAGTCTATATAGATCTCCGTGATGACTCAAGTAAAATAGCTTTTCACAGGCTCCTTCATACCCCCTACCCTTGTAATTTTGCTCTTTCATCCCATATTTGAAGCAAATTAATCGGAAACATTTTGTTCAATAGGAGTAAATCATGGGCAAAATTCTTTTTACTGCTGCCATTTTTATGGCAAGCACCAGCCAAGCTATGGCTGACGCTGGTGAATACGATATTGAGTCTTTCTCCTTTAGTGAGACTCAACTTATTGTAGCTACTTTGGTTCTATTTTTTGCTGCAATTTTTTACTATCGTTTTTTGCATCCACATCCAGCTGAATAGCTGGTTTGCACCAAAAGCTCCCTTGCTTACGCGGGGGGTTTTTGCGTTTTTCAACTCACGCCTTCATAAAACCACTTTAGTGGTACATCAAATATATGGGCGCAGACGGCAATGGTTTCCGCGCGCAGCATTTTCTTTTCATTCTCAAAATTATGAAGCTCTGCCGCGCTGACGCCCAAAATACGCGCCAATTGAAACACACTCAAATTGTGCTTTTCCCGCATGTACCGCAGGCGTTTACCGGCATGTGGTGGTTTTACTATTTTCATATTAATCAATTTATAATTGCACACTTATAAGTTAGTAACACATTATAAATGCATAAGTCAATATGGGTACATGGATAGGAAATGTGCCTATGAAGAAGAAGCGAAGGTTATTGATGCCATTATCGCTGCAATGGAATCTCAAAAGATGAGGCCCTACAGGCTAGCCATTAAGGCAGGCTTGACCGATACAGGTACGCGCCATGTTCTCAAAAAAACAAACCACCCCACCCTTGCCACCTGCATCATGCTGGCCGATGCGCTGGATGTGAAGCTGTCCGACCTGTTGAGAGACGTTGGGCTGTAGTGTCGCTTTTAAACTGGCAGCAAGATGACGCTGTGCTTACCGTTCAGGTTGCAGGGGATGTGGCGGATATTGTGGATATTACCGTGCCTGAAAGTTTACGCCGCCAAGGCGTGGCCACCCACCTGTTACAACAAGCCATGGCTGAGTTGGTACAGCAGAGTGTGAAGGAACTGTTTTTAGAAGTCCGCACCAGCAACACCCCTGCTATTGGGCTGTACCAAAAACTAGGCGCGATTCACGTTGGCCACCGCCCCACCTACTACACCAACCCCACAGAAGATGCCGACGTGTATAAAATCACCCTCTAATACCACTCCCGCTTGATTTTTCAACGCATTTAACGTATACAAAACCAAATACATTCAACTTTTACAACTCCTTAGATCATAAGGAAGGAAAAGCTTATGAAATCTAAACTTTCTCGTGGCTTTAAGCCGCTTATTAACCCAAAGGATCTTTCTGGCCACAACCACTACCATATTACAGGTAAAGGTGGCGTACGATATACTTGGGTTAAAATATCTGGAAAAAGTCCTCTTGCTGGACATTATTTTTTGGTTAGCAGAGATGACTACCGTACGATCATCTCGCAAAGTTCTGCTTGGTGGGCTTCCTATAGCGATACTAAAAAGGTTACTGTTTACGGTAATATAGATGACGAAAGGCTCATACTGACTCAACTTATTTGGCAGAAACACCACCCAGATTATCCAACAAACAAAGTTTTTAAAAAAGGGCATGTCTTAGATTTCAGACTTCAAAACTTGACCTCTAACCTGCATGCACTACACCAGCAAAAGGATTATGACTCTGGTTATTTTGGCGTTTTCAAAAACGGTACCAAGTGGATTGTTAAAGTACCTGTTCAACCAGGTGGTTATAAAGAATTTGGTCCATTTGACGATCCTATAAAAGCCGCTGATAAATATAATAGTTATGTTCGTTTCCTAAAGCTAATAAATAATAGAAAGGAAAGCCCTGATCCTTACATTAGGGATATTCCTACCAACGAAATACTTAAAGCCGTCGCGTAGACGGCTTTAGGCTCTCAATTCACTTTAATTCAACCGCCCTTTTGGGCAGGAAGGTTTTATGATGACTCAAAACCAAAAGCCTCCTAACTTTGATGACCACATGTGTCTAACGGTACCAATTATACCGCCAGCAAAACGACAAGGTATTGTGCACCTTCATACATACACGCATTTGTCGGTTTCTTTTCAGGAAGACAGCCTTGTTTTTGCTCTGACTGGTAAGAGTAAGCTACCACCTTTTATTCAGTTGGAAACAAAAGTGGATAAGTTTGCATCCTTTCTATTGGAAGGACTTGCCCCCGATCAGGCTGCTCTTCTTAGTAGAGAAGAACAGCAAACACCTCCTTCTAGTAAAGGTCAGCAGGCTATTTACTTTGGCTATTATGAAAATGCTGGCAATTCTTTTATTACTTTTAGTCGTAATAAGCAAAATCTGTTTATAGTTCAAAGGGTATTTATTGTTCGAATCTATAATAGCCTTGTTGTTAACTACTTTCAGGATGGCAAATATCCATTACTGCCATTAGATAGTTTATTAATGTGAGGAGAGGCATATGTGGTTACTCCTACAAGCTTGTATAGCTTTAGCAATTCTCATATCTGCTAATTTTTTAGGCAGATACATTATTGCTCTTACTTGGCGTCATTGTATGACTGAGAAACAACGTAAAAACTTTATTGCTTTTATGAGCCTGCGTAAGGAAATGAAGAGAAAAAGAGACGAACAAAAAAAGAAGAGGCAGTGACATGCCTCTTTTTTGCGTTTTTTTTACTTTTTTGCGCCAAAATTTACACTTTTTTAACTTCGGATATCACTTTTTGATACCGAATTATTCCTTATTTTGCCTCGTTTATCACTGTTTTTGATGTTTTTTACGTCGAAATTTTTTTGTGGGGAAAAATAAGGATTTTCCAAAAAACTGCTAACAAATTTTTATGCTATTCTAAAACGGCTTAGGAATAATACCGCTCATATTCTGCATAGGCCCTAATGGCGTGTTTTGCTTTTCCATCTTCTGAATCCGCGGCGTGCCGTTCCACATCTTGTAAACCACTATATTATCTACTAAAACCATCGTGGCCTGAAACGTCCAGCCCTCGGTTTTAGTCTGCTTTCGGAAACCGAATAAATCCGCGGCGACGCTGCCTGTCCGCTCTTGTCGGATATCTTCTACGTGGGCCACAAGCCCTGTACATTGTTCACGCACCTTCATACACTGTTGCACCCCTTCAGGTAAATCTGCTCTGTCAAAAACAGTCCCAAAGCCGCGTACAATATCAACATAGTTTAAAATGCTCACGTTAGGTAACGCCTGAGGATCAAACCCAAGTTTGTGTAATTCTTCATCCGTCGTAACGCCTGTTTCAACAGAATCATAAGCATTCTTTACCTCTCCGAAGCTTTCCCATTGGGATAAGCTGTCACTCACTGTTGTAGGTAAAACTCCTGAACAGCCTGATAAAATAAGCCCCAGACCAATGCCATAAATATAAAAGTGTCTTCGTATTCTCATGTCATACCCCTCTTTCTACTTATTTATGGCTAAAAACAAGAGCTAGCAGCGGTTTTTCACCAATTTTTACGAAAAAATAAGATTTTACCCTAAAAGAAGCTTATTTG
>JAPPOO010000028.1 GCA_028817875.1 Alphaproteobacteria bacterium
AATAAATAAGCTCCTCATATGAGGAGCCTATTTATGAAAGTGTTAAATCTACTCCACCGTAACGGATTTTGCCAAGTTACGTGGTTGGTCTACGTCTGTACCTTTTTCAACGGCAACGTGGTAAGCCAATAACTGTAGTGGAATGGTGTAGATAATTGGTGTGGTCAGGGTATCAGCCATCGGCAAGGTATAAACCCGTGCTTTAGCTGCAATATCCTTATCCAATTTCTTTACACCTTCAGCATCCGTAAACAGAATAACCTGGCCGCGACGGGCTTCAATTTCTTTCATGTTGCTCACGGTTTTATCAAACAAGCCGTCTGTTGTTGTTGCCATGTTCACAACAGGCAAGTTTTCATCAACCAGTGCAATCGGGCCGTGCTTCATTTCACCACTGGCGTAGCCTTCTGCATGAATGTATGAAATCTCTTTCATTTTAAGTGCACCTTCAAAGGCGAGGGGCTGCAAAGCACCACGGCCTAAGTAAAGCATGCTGGTTGCGTGCATAAGGTCCTGTGCTAGGGTGTGTAATTCACCCTCCATCGCAATAGCTTGGGTTAACTTACTGGGAAGCTCTTTAAGTCCTTGAATGTATTGCGCAAGTTCAGTTTTATCCAAGCCTTTCTGTTGGGCTGCTTTAAGAGCCAACAGTGCCATAACAAGTACCATAGCTGTAAAAGCTTTTGTGGAGGCAACTGCGATTTCTGGCCCTGCCATGAGTTCAACAACCGTATCCGCCGCGCGGGCAATACTACTAGTTGGTGTGTTGGTAATAGCAATAATATGCTGGCCGTTTGCCTTAGCATCTTCCAAAGCAGCAAGGGTATCTGCCGTTTCACCACTTTGAGAAATGGCGATAAAAACGCCGCCTTGAACGTAAGGTGGTTTACGGTAGCGGAACTCAGAAGCGACATCCACATTTACAGGAACGCCTGCCAGTTGTTCAAAGTAGTACTTACCAATTTGCCCTGCAATAAAGGCTGTTCCGCAAGCAACAATATTAATTTGTGTTGCTTTTGAAATATCGCAATTCATGTTTGGCAGGGTGATATCACCTGTAGAACTATCAAGGTAGGCTTCAAGCAAAGTAGAGATAATGCCTGGCTGTTCGTTAATTTCTTTCAACATGAAATGGCGGTAGCCTGCTTTTCCTGCTGCAACACTGCTTACGTCCATTATTTGTGGAAGACGTTCTATTTGCGCGCCG
Organism: Alphaproteobacteria bacterium; assembly: GCA_028817875.1. GTDB lineage: Bacteria > Pseudomonadota > Alphaproteobacteria > UBA2136 > JAPPOO01 > JAPPOO01. The sequence goes on from JAPPOO010000028.1 coordinate 1,208, forward strand.
TTTGGACGGCAGACAGAGGCTTTTTCAGGCGTGATTACAGCAATGTCATCATCTTCTAAAAAGATGAAGCGGTTGGTGTAGTCAGCAAGGGCAATAGGGTCGGAGCCTAGATACGTTTTGCCTTCTGCAAGGCCAATACAAAGTGGTGCGCCACGACGTGTGGCAATTAACATATTGTCATGCCCTGCAAATTGAATGGAAAGTGCAAAAGCGCCTTCTAGTTTTTGGATAGCTTCTTGAACGGCTGTAAGCGGCTCTTTACCTTGCTCAACCAAAGTATTGATAAGAGCGGAGACTGTTTCGGTATCTGTCTCAGACTGTAGTTCAACACCTTTGGCAAGAAGTTCTTCCCGAAGCTCCTGAAAGTTTTCAATAATGCCGTTATGAACAACCGCAACCTGACCAGCAAGGTGAGGGTGGGCATTTTTTTGAGACGGTTCACCGTGGGTTGCCCAGCGGGTATGTCCCATCGCAATGTTGATGTTACTTGTAAAGGGAGACGTTTGCATGAGTGCTTCTAAGGCTGCAATTTTCCCTTTTTCTTTGCGTACATCAATTTGGCCGTTGTAAACAGTTGAAATGCCGGATGAGTCGTACCCGCGGTATTCCAATTTTTTCAAACCGGTTAACACATCTTGTATTGCTGTATCACTTCCAACAACACCAACAATTCCACACATAATAATTACTCCCCGTTTATTTAATTATGTTTAATGATAATGAGGTAAATTAGTTAACTTTTTATCGACTTATTCACTTGTTCGGTTTTGTCAACAACAAGCATATCTCCTTCAACATCCTTACGGATGACAGTACCAGCACCAATTTTTACATGATCACCAACAGATGCTGGGGCAACAATAACACTATTAGCACCTATCGCCACATTATGCCCTACATCTGCATGATGTTTGCGTTTTTTATGGTGGTCATAGTTGGCAAAAACAGTTCCTGCACCAATATTGCAGTCGTCGCCAATGGTTGCATCACCCACATAAGAAAGGTGATTAACCTTGCTGGCTTTACCGAGCGTTGCTTTTTTTATTTCTGAAAAGTTACCCACGCGTGCCCGTTCTTGTAAAATAGCTTCTGGGCGCAGCCGAGCAAACGGGCCTACACGGCAAGAAGTGCCGACGCTACAACCTTCTAAATGGCTGAAAGGTAAAATGGTTGTTTCGTCTTTTACTGTGACGCGGGGGCCAAAAACAACTTGCTGGCCAATTGTAATATCTTTTCCCAGTTGAGTATCCCAAGAGAAATAGGTTGTGGCAGGGTCTTGCAAGGTAACGCCGTTAAGCATGTGCATTGTGCGGTATCTATCCTGCAGAAACATTTCAGCCTCAGCCAGTTGTAGGCGGTCGTTAATGCCACCAAGTTCTTCAGGTGGTTGGTCAAAAAAGTCAGCATCTACCGTTAAACCATCAGCTAAGCCAATAGCGGCAATATCAGGTAGGTAGTATTCCTGCTGTATATTATCATTAGAAATCTTACTGAGGAGGTTGAATAGATGCTGATTATCAACAGCATAAAGACCAACGTTAACCTCAGAGATATCATGTTCTTCAGGTGAACAATCTTTATGTTCTTTATTGGTGATGAAGGCACCGTCATCATTTCGGATAATACGACCTAAACCGGTAGGGTCAGCAACCAAAGTGCTTGCCATGGTAACGGTTCTACTTGAAGAGCGGTGTTTTCCAATGAAATCGGCAAGTGCTTGAGATTTAATAAGAGGAACGTCGCCGTTTAAAATAAGTGTCGTGCCGTTGAAGTCTTCAAGAGCTTCTTTTGCCTGAAGAACTGCGTGACCAGTACCGAGTTGTTCAGTTTGGCGTATGCATACGGCGTTGGGATAGTCCTTATGTATTTCAGTTTCTACAGCGTCAGCTTCGTGTCCTGTAATAACAACTGTGTGTTCAGGGTTCAGGTGTTCTACAGTATCCAAAATATGCAAAATCATCGGGCGGTTTGCAAGGGGGTGCAAAACCTTCGGCAGGCTAGATTTCATACGTGTGCCTTTACCGGCTGCTAAGATAATAACGGCAATAGATGTGTTCATGTCTTTAATCTCTATTATTCTATCAAGTTTATGATGTTGAGGATTCTAGCTCTTGTTGCGGCGTTTCTTTTTTATGAAGGCCAAATTGTTCTAAATCAAGGTGGCCAAAGTACCAGGCAGAAGCGGAAAGCTGTAAAATAAAAAGTAACCACATGGTAATAACAAAGCTTGTTTTGGTTGTTTTATGGTTAAAAATTCTGCGTGCAGCAAACATCCCTGGAAAACCACCAATCAAAGCTAAGCCGAAAAGTGTTGTTTCAGGCGTGCGCTTCATTTTCATTTTAGCAAAGCCCTTATCTTTACCCATAAGGATAAATAATACGGCGTTAATGGAGCCAAACCATGCGACAATAACGGAAATATCCAGTATGCGGTGTAAAGCAAAAGCCAGAAGAACGCTGACTGCTACATAAAAAATAAAAGACCGCACTTTCATAGTGCGCGAAGCTAGCATAAAGTTGCACATGTGCCTAGTGCTAAAAAGCCTCAGTCCGCGCGGTTAAAAAAGCTCAATGCTTTAGTGTCAGGTGCTACATACCGTAGACTGGCACAGATGAAAAAGTTTTGTCCTACATTACTCTTATTAGTGGCTGGCCTTATGGCTGGTTTTGTTGCGCCTTGTTGGGCGGAAACAATTGTGAATGATGCCGAAGCGGAGCAAGCCTACCAAGAAGCCGTTCGTCAGTATCAAAAAAAATTAAAAATTGATCCTTTAGAACTAGAAAAAGAGGGGCTTTTCCTTAAAGAAAAGGAAGACGTACAGGTTTGGTCTGAAGTAGGTGGAGATGCTTCAATAGATAGAGAACACCCTCATTATGCAGCAGGTATGACAAATGCGGAAACACACCTTTCAGATGTACAAATTATGATCGATATGGAAGATGTGACGCTGAAAGAGGCGATTCATAAAGTTGTAAACCGTGTAGGGAGTGTTACAGGCCCATGGGAGCTTAAATGGCGTTTGGCACCTGAGAATGAATATGTAGTTGAAGAACGAGTAAATTTGATTGCCGAGTTGGATTTTGGAGATTTCATAAGCTACATGATTGACCGCGTTAGGAATATGACAGGTATTAAGCTGTTTATTTCTGTATTTGAAGGTGCGCGGATCATTGTTATTTCGGACACATATTATTAGAGACTGAGAAAAAGAGTGAATAGATATTCCATGATAACGAAGAGATATACAACAGGGTTTTTGCCAGTATTGAGCCTAACTTTAGGTTTACTCATGACAAGCTGCTCTAACTACTACATGGATGAGGTGCGTGCACCAACCGAACAGGAATTAGAAGATGCGCGAGCAGGAAAAACGCTAAGACCACGAACATTTTTGCGGGAAGGTGTTTTCCATATGCAGCGTGTACAGCGGGGTTCTACTGTGCGGGTGCGGGATGAAATCCGTCTGAAAAAACCAAATTTGCCCCCATTTGATGTTGCTTATATTGCGCGGGACATTGAATCTGTTTTATTAGAACTTGCGAATACAGCAGGGGAGTCCATTATTGTTCCTCAAGGGCTACGTGGGCGTCAAATTACGTTGGTGCATAGCGGGGCAGGCTTCCAAGAAATGCTGAATCTTGTTTTAAGTAAGGCAGGGTATCACTACAATTATGTGGAAGGTATTTGGTATGTTACTCGCTACCCTATCAGAAACTATATCCTAGAAATTGGCCAAAGTAACCGTAAAGGTGGTTTGATTGCTAAAACTGAATTGGCGGCCGATAGTGCAACAACAAATGCCAGTGGGACAGATATTAGTACTGAATATTCCGATACTGTATGGGCACAGGTTAAAGCAACAATGGATGAATTTATCAATGTTGGAAAATCTGAGCTGTCTGGTAGCAGCAGTGGCGGAACGACTGCAGCACCAATTGAAGCCAAAGGATTAACAGGTTCGGGCGACCTTGTGGCGAGCGATGGAAGTACCGTGAAAATACAAGAAGAGCCAGCTCCGCAACAAACAAGTTCAAACGACATTTTACCTCCACCAACTTTAGAGGGAGATGTTGACGAAGAAGAACAAATTATGGCAGGGCTAAACTCAGGTGATGTTCAATCTTTTGAGATTACCCGTCCAGATAATAACAATAACCTTGTAGCAGAAGAGAATGCTGATACATGGTACAAGTTAACTGAAAGTGCAGGGTTAATTACCGTACGGGCAGCGCCGGAAGCTCACCGCTTGATTGAAGAATATTTAGACCAAGTTCAGTCAGCTTCTCACCGTCAAGTTGTAGTAGAAGCGCGGATTGTCGCCTTGATTAGAGATAAGACGACTGACCGCGGATTCCAGCTTTCGGGCGTGATTGATAAGGATAGTATTTTTAGTGGTGCCTTTGGTTTTACACCGGCTTCTCAACTAGATGCAACGGCTCTGCAAGGAGGACACCTTAATCTGACGGCATCCCCCAATAACACCAAAGATTTAACGGCAATCATGCAATCATTATCCACGCTGGGAGATGTTTATACACTATCTAGCCCTAGCTTGTTAGCACGGAATAACCAAATGTCTCGCGTAAGTGTGACGCGGCAGTTGGGGTATGTGGAAACAGAGGTGGAAACTGCCACAGGTGCAAATGCCGAGGTAAGTATTGGCGCGCGGACAGACCGAGCCAAGTTTAAAAACGCGGGAACGGTGATGTCCATCATGCCGTTTATCGGTAAGAGCAAAGTACAAATGCGCTTCCGTCTATCTGTTGCTACAAAGAGTAGTGAGACCAAGGTTAATACCTCTATTGGGGATGCGGCACCTGTGGAAAATACGGTACCGAACTTGGCGAATAATATCATCGACCAAGATATGGTGCTGGAATTTGGACGTGTTTATGCGATTGGGGGCCTGATTGAAACAAGCACAACGATTAACGATAGTTACGACCCGACGTTAAACCAGTTACCTGGTTTAGGAGAAGTATTCAGCCGTGCAAACAATAATAAACAGGATACTGAGTTTATTGTGTTGATTCGCGTTTCTCGGGCTTAATTGACGTACATAAACAAAAAATTATTGTTGGTTAGCTAGACGGGAGAATACGGTTTGAATATCAAACGGTTGCCGCCCGTCAATGCCAGTTTCCAAAAACAATTTTTGATCAAGAACAAAAGCTTCGTCTATAGAAACGCGGAACAGAACAGTTTTGTGATTGTTAAAAAGCTCATTGATTTTATCTTCGTTTGGAGGTTCTTCGTAGTTTTGTTCTAATACATATTCAATGAGTTCTCGTTTATGGCATACTTCACCAACTCCAGAAAATTGAATGCTTTCTGCATTTTCAGGCAAAACTGTAGAATCAAAAATAACCCCTGAAATTTTGCTAGGTTGAAGCATGGCTTGGCCGTGGAGCGATGTTTTGTGTGAGAAAAAATATAAATAGTTAGGAAAGCCTATTGTGTAAGCAAGGGCAGCTGCCCATGGTCCATTATCATCAACAGTTGCCAGTGAAAAATACTTGTTTGTAAGGATTACTTCCTCTGCGCGTGTCTCAGCAGCCTTTATCATTACTTACCCTTTCAATAATAATACAGTCACTTTAGCGTTATTTGTCAGCTATATAAACAAGAAAGCCTCCGTATGGAGGCTTTCTTGTAAGTGGGGGCAGCCTATCGGCTGTAGAATTCCACCACCAAATTTGGGTTCATTTGAACAGGGTATGGTACGTCATCCAGTACAGGGATACGTACGAATTCACCGGCCATGTTCTTAGGATCAAGCGTGATGTACTCAGGTACTTCGCGTTCCATTTTATCAAGAGCACCAATAACCAAAGCCATTGCTTTTGCTTTATCTCTCAACTGAATGATGTCACCAGGCTTACAACGGTAAGAAGGAATATTTACAACCTGACCATTTACTAATACGTGCTTGTGGTTAACCAATTGGCGTGCGGCAAAAACAGTTGGTACAAAGTTGAGGCGGTACACAACAGCATCTAGGCGAGATTCCAACAAACCAACCAAGTTTTCACTGGTGTCACCCTTACGGCGAGCAGCTTCATCAAAAATACGGCGGAATTGCTTCTCGGAAACATTACCGTAGTAACCTTTTAGCTTTTGCTTTTCACGCAACTGAATACCGAAGTCAGTCAATTTTTTACGGCGAGCACCGTGCTGACCAGGGCCTGTTGGGCGTTTGTTAGTTGGGCATTTATCGCGACCCCAAAGGTTTTCACCCAAGCGGCGGCAAATCTTATACTTAGAATGAGCGCGTCTATTTTCAGACATATCTATATCCTCACATTTATTTAACTCAGCACCATTTATCAATTTGTGGCCGTTTTATCGGAACTTTGCGCCATAAAACGGGGTGCAAGGCCGTGTTTACGCTAAAGTTGTGGATAAATCAACAAAAAAGTGGAAAGACCTTGTTTTTCAACGGGCAGTCGCTTTAAATATTCGTAATTTAAGCAAAGAAGGCTAACTAAGTGACATACATTGATAAACTCGCGTGGATTCATATTGTTGATAAAAAAGTTTTAATCACCCGAAGCAAAGGGAAAGACACCTATTACATACCCGGCGGCAAGCGTGAAGAAAATGAAACAGATGAGCAAGCGCTGTGCCGAGAAATTAAAGAAGAGTTATCAGTAGACCTTAATAGGGAAAGCATTGAGTATGTCGGTACGTTTAAAGCGCAAGCGCACGGCAAAGCAGAAGGCGTTATTGTGCAGATGACATGCTACGCCGTGTCCTACGTTGGCGAGTTAGCAGTAAGCTCTGAAATTGAAGAAATGGCTTGGTTTGAGTATAAAGATAAAGAAAAAAGTTCCGCAGTTGACCAAATAATATTCGATTGGCTGAAAGAGCAGGGGCTGATTAACTAATACCTCTTCTAGACCTCTTAGTATAAGCCTAATACAGCCAAAACAGCTGCCGAACATTTCTTGACTTTTTTGTGTATACTAAATACTGTTTGGCTTTAAACATCTAAATTTTATTTAACTGAACACTATTTAACTTAGCAATTCCCGTTCTGGGAGTTAGGAGATAATTATGGTTAGTCAATCTCTAAAATCATCTCTGCTACATAATTTTGTTGAGGGGTATAGTAACCTTTCTTCATCTGAAATAGCGGAAAAAACCCAGTTACCCCTTCCATTAGTGTGGGTAGCTTATGCTTGCCATCAACATAAAAGCTGTAAAGGCGAAACTTTTGGGTATAACTATATTCAGGTATTGGTAAGAACAGCAGAAGGGAAGAAAAACCTAACGCCAGTGTACTTTCAGTTAATGCTGAAGTTATTTGGCCATAAAGTCTCTATGGTTGAAAACGCAAACATTAACCTAGCTGAAGAAGCATTAAAAAGTGTGGTGACAACAGGAGTAATTCCTCGTGAGCGCTTTGTAGACCTTGCTAAGATTTTTCCAGAAGCACTTATAGCAGAGCTATTTGACAAAAATATAAGTGTAGAAGAACGCCAAAAAATTGTTTTGATATTTGTATTAAAAAGCATCCTTGTTTTAGCAGCCGAAAGCGAAAAAACGCCGTTTACTATTGACGATGATAAAACAGCACTCAAAGCTATGGAGGTTCTTTTGGGGTTAGCTATAGGTATGAATGGTCAAAATGTAAGTTTGCTCACAATACTCGATGATACAATCAAATTCATCAGTGAATCTGAATAAGCTAAATATACAGTACTGAACAACCAAAGCCCCTTTTTTAAGGGGCTTTGGCAGTTGGAGAGAAGATTTTAAAATCTATGCACAGGCTTAAATTTTATGCTGCGTATTGTATTCCTTATTAGCCAAAATATGTTGGCGGCCAATACGCTTGGTGCTATCCAGCAAAAGCGGGGCGCGCAAGTTGGCGGTAACGTAATAGCCATCGCCGTGCTCATACATAGTCAAAATAACCATCATTTGAGTATCCTCAGCAGGCATTTTACGGTCTTTTAAGGCTTGGCGGCGGTCTTCTTCCTTAATAGTTAAGCCAAGTACCGCAGGGTCAGCCACCATGAAGGAAACCTCAGGATCATTCACACATTGAAGCAAGAGAAGAGGGCTTTCATCCGCATTTGGTAAGCGGGATAGGCCGAACACTGTGCAGTCCGTAAACCCAAATAAGCCATCGGGGAAAGAAATTAAACGGTCTTCCCGTAAGTGTACGTCCCCAAAGCGTGTTGAGTAAACCAATGTGCGGCTTGCATCGGCCGGTGTAATATTGGTGGGGTTTAGCATCATCTGAGTCTCTCCTTTATCTTCAGAAATCAATTTTCGTTATATATCTATCAGTTATAGTTTAAGTGCAAAAGCCGTGCCGAAATTTGGATGCATTTCTTCCATAGGTGGAATCCATGTATCAAACCATGCATCCGCTATTACGACGAGTCTGTCGGCTTTTTGGTTAAACTTGGCAGTAGGCTTCCCAGTTTGGACATATCCGCCCCTGAAGCTGCCGCCTTGTTTTCTTCCTGAATCTTTGCAAATAGTTCCTGCCGGTAAACCGTGTTTCCTTCCGGATATTCGAAGCCAAGCTTGACACGCCCGCCACGTACATCCACCACTTTTACCTCTATGGAACCGTTGATAACTATGGACTCGCCCGTCCGTCTGGTAATCAGAAGCATACTGCCATCTCTTTGTTTTTCCTCTTAAGCGTCGCCACATTTTAGCCATCTTTCCTAAAAATTTCAATCGTTCCCGTGGTTTATAAAAAGTCCAACAAACTAAGGCGGTTAAGTTGGGTAATTACCATCATAGAAGCTTGCAACGTTGCTTGCTGTTGGGAGAACTCTGTAATCGCTTCAGAAACATCTACTTTATCCAGCTCATCTGCTTGTTCTTTCAAGAAAACTTGACTGTTATTATGGCGTTCTTCCAGTTGTGTCATACTGTTCATTTGTCCGCCTACGTCACCCAGTAAGCTGGCAAGTTCGCTTTGGGCACTTTCTAGCGCGCTAATAGCGTTATCAATTTCTGTTTCGTCATTATTAGAAAGGCCGTACCATAAAGCTTCTAAGCCTGCCTTCATGTTTGCAAGGCCTGTTTCGTTTCCGGCAACGCCGTAAGTGCTGGTTAAACCAGGGCCGGAAACAATTGTTTGTAAGGCGCTATCCCCTTGGTAATAGGTTGTTGGCACGGGGGAACCAGGAAAGGCTGTTGCCGTTGCGTTGGCTGTTGTTGGTGTTTCTCCACCATTTTGGCCAGAGAAGATGTAACGGCCATCAAACTTTGTTTTGAAAAGGTTATAGTAAGAAACCGCTAAGCTTTCTGCTTTAGGGGCAAGGGAAGCGCGGGTTTCAGCAGAATTTTCTGTACGACCTAGTGTCCAAAGTTGTGCAGCTTCACTTAGAAGGTCTGTCATACCTTGTAGTGAGCTTTCCGTTGCGCTGAGTCTGTTTTTGGCGGTGGTAATATTATCCAAATACATTTGGGTATTACCTTGTAAATCATACAGGTTAAGCAGGGCGTAAGCGTCTTCACTATAGCCAAGCAAACGGTTGTCTTTATAACCTGTCGTAATTTGGTACGTGCTGGTAGCAATATCCGAATTACTTTTTTGAAGCTGTGAAAGGGACGTTTGGTTTTGAAACCCTGTAGCGACGCGTGCAACCATATTATATACCTCCTATCCTTACCCAACCCGTTGAATTAGGAACTGTAAAAGTTCATCTACAGAGCTGATAATGCGTGCTGAAGCTTGGAAAGCGTTTTGGTAAATCAGCATTTGTGCCAGCTCTTCATCAATATTAACACCTGAAACAGAAGCCTCGCTTTCCCGCATTTCAAACAGCATAGATTCTGCAAAACTTTGTCGGTCATCGGCATCTGCCATATCCACGGCAAAATTTGCCAAAATTTGGTTAACGTAACCAGTGGTGGAATCCGTTAAGGCTGGAAGGCCACCTGCTGCAGTAAAGGAAAGTGTATTCTCGGACATCGCCGCCAGTTGAATGGCATTGGCGTTATCTAAGGATGAAATACCACCATCTGTTGTTCGCATTTGACCAAAGGCAAAAAGACCTGGGGAAGATTGGATATCGCTGCGGACATCAATATCGTCACTGTCGTCTCCCGTGAAAAAGTTATTCATGCCCAAAATGCCTAAGGCATCACCACTTGCATTACTGAGGACAATACGTAAATTGCTATCTGCCGCAGCCATGGTAATAATAGGTTGGCCATTGGAATCAACGCCTGCTGTCGCAACAGCACCCAAGCTACCGCCAAGTGCGGTGTTACCGACATCAGCATTATTATTGATTAAAGTTTCTAAATCAGTCAGAGAAAACGGCCCTGCACCCGGAATCGTAATAGGTCCTGTTCCTGTAACGGCTAGGCCTGTTACCATGGTTGTGTAAACAGGGTCTCCTGTTGAATCTACAATAGAAACATGGAAAGTATCACTGGCTAGGTTTGCATCTAAATCGGTAAATAAGTCGGAACCTACACCACCTAATCCAGAAGTATTACCGCTCACAAGAGAATTAACAGGTGGGTAGCTGCTTCCTTGGCTGTGTAGGCGGTTGAATTCATTTTTAAAGGTAGTGGTTAAGTTGTCTAGCTCGGCAAGAACAGCAGGAATAGTTGTATCCCGCATGTCAATCATGGCTTTAATAGAACCTTCAGTTAGCGTACTGGTGTCAATTTCTAAGACGCTATTAGACAAAGTGCCGTTAGACAAAATACGACGTACGCCAATGCCATCGTAAGGGCTGGCTGTTATACGTTCTAATTGGGAATAAGTAGAAACATCAACCAACTGGCGGCCGTTTTCTGTAATAATGCGGACAGCGCCATTGCTATTTTCAGTAACTTGAATTTTGAAACTTTTAGCAAGTATATTGATTTGTTCCTGCCGTCTGTCCCGTAAGTCGTTCGCATTAGAACCGTTAACATTGGCTGTTTCTTGTGCAGAAATTTCTAGGTTCAAATCATAAATATTCTTCATAACGATATTTAAAGATTCAATAGAAGAATCAATATCATCATC
>JAPPOO010000024.1 GCA_028817875.1 Alphaproteobacteria bacterium
GGCCAAGAAAATACAATAGAGAGACCGCCCGCAGGGCTTTCCAAAACCACGCTAAGCTACTGTTTATTTGAGAATAATAAAAAAACTGGCAGGGGTGAAAGGAATCGAACCCTCGACACGTGGCCAAGAAAATACAATAGAGAGACCGCCCGCAGGGCTTTCCAAAACCACGCTAAGCTACTGTTTATTTGAGAATAATAAAAAAACTGGCAGGGGTGAAAGGAATCGAACCCTCGACACGTGGTTTTGGAGACCACTGCTCTACCAACTGAGCTACACCCCTGCAAACTGATCCCAGTTCTACACGAAAAAGAAGCAGAGTTAAAGCAGGAATTGCGCTATAGTGCTTAAATCATGACGACATTAGAGCAGGCCTTACAAAACACCGCCCGAAGATTAGCCGTAAAAGGTATTGAAACAGCGGGGTTAGACGCATCTTTACTGGTGCAAGTTGCTGCTGGCTGTTCAAGGCTGGAGCTCATTTTAAACGGCGATGAAGCCTTGGGAGACGATGCAATCGCCAAACTGGAAGAGCTTGTGCTGAGGCGAGAAAAGCGCGAGCCATTGGCTTACATTTTAGGAGAAAAAGAATTTTGGGGGCTGACCTTCAAAGTAACGCCCGATGTTCTTGTCCCACGGCCAGATACGGAAACGTTGATTGCGGTTGTTCTTAACTTGCTGCCTGACCGCCAAATGCCCATTAAATTTGCTGATATTGGCGTTGGCAGCGGGGCTATCATATTGAGTTTATTAAGCGAATTTCCACAAGCCCAAGCCTACGGCGTGGATATTTCAGCAAAAGCATTGGACGTTGCATGGCAAAATGGGGAACGTTTAGGTATTGCCGACCGTGTGACATGGATTGAAGGGGATGGTGCCGCAGCATTGCCTGAAACCGTTAGCTTAATTGTTAGTAATCCGCCCTATATAAGCGAAGCAGAGTATGAAAAATTGCAGTTAGATGTGAAAAACCATGAGCCTCAATTGGCTTTGCTAGCAGGAGAGGAGGGGTTGGATGTCTATCGCTCGCTCATTCCGCAAGCTTATGATAAACTTCACAGCGGTGGTTTACTTGTGTTAGAAATTGGGCACAAGCAGCAACAAGCTGTCCGCAAGCTACTAAAAGAAAAAGAATGGCAGGACGTAACGTGTTATCAAGATTTAGCGGGAAGAGACAGGGTATTGGCAGCTATCCGGCGGTAGTTGTTTTTGCGTGTGTGCTGCTGAGCGCGTGTGTATTTAATGGCCCTCAAGTTGACAGAAAAGTGCGCCCTGCGCCGTTACCGTACCGCTTTCAAATTACCTCTTTTACCGATGAACGAGAGCTAAAGGCCGATACATTACCGTTTCATCAGGAAGATTTTTTGTATTTATTACAAAACAAAATGGCTTACGGCTTATTTTCTAACACACCAGCACGGCTAAGGCTTAAACTGCATCGCTACCAATTCTCCCATTTTCAGCAAGATTTTACACTCAGCATGGCGATACATATGGAAGCTTTAAGTAATTTAGATAAAGAGCTGATAAATAAAGAAATAACATGCACGGTAGACCATTTTGGTGGCGTAGCAGATGTTGTAGAATTTGCAAAAAATGCACATAAACAACCTGAAATATTTACGAAAGAGGGCTGGCAGGCTAGGATTGAAAAAGAACTACTGGATGAATGCGTACAACAGATTGTCACAAACTTCTCTCGTGAGGTTGTACGAAGCACGCCAGTTAAAGGAGGATGGTAATGCGGATAGGTATAAAAAGCTTTTTCTTTGCAGCAATAGCGCTCAGTTTGGCTGGATGTAATACGGTGGACTGGGGGATTCGAAAAGAAAACCCTGTAGAAGAAGGTGTTTGGAGGGATTATTACCGTACGAAGCGTTTTTCTGAGGATGCATTTATGCTGGAAGTAATTCGTTTTAAAGATGCGCGACTACCACGGGAAAAAATGCCGGATGTAAGCCAGAATGTTATTTATGAGTACCGTCCTGAAGAATTGCTAAGCGGCGTAAATTACCGCTTGCCTGTACTATTTGATAAGCATTTTAATGTTGGGCGTCAGCAAGAACCAGCATACCGTGTTGAGTTAGATTTGCTGAAAATACGCACAATAATCCGTACCGGTAATATAAGAGTAGGGCCATTAGGTAGGTATGACGTAGAGACAGAATTTGATGTTGTTGTTCGCCGCCCTGATAGCAGTATTCTATTTAAAGATATTATTGCAGTGCATTTGGATCGATCACGTAAAAGTATGAAAGGGCGGGATCCTGCGGCTGATTTAGACCGACAAAGAATGTATGATTTGACAGAGGCAGCTGTACAAAAAACAGCCCAAAAAATTATATGGGGCGTACGGCAAGCACATAAAATTGATATTCGAAATCAAAAATTAAAAGAAATGAAAGAGCTAGAAGAAAAACTAGGTATTGAAAAAACATACTAATATTCAAAACAAAAAAAGCCACCCTCTTGGGT
>JAPPOO010000051.1 GCA_028817875.1 Alphaproteobacteria bacterium
CCACCACGGTAAACAGCGCCTTATCTTTGAAGCCCCCAGCCGCGGTATGATTGGCTACCGAAACGAATTTTTGACGGACACAAAAGGAACAGGTGTACTGACTCGCCAATTTAAACACTATGGCCCTGTAAAAAGTGACCCGCCACGCCGCCGTAACGGCACACTGGTTAGCATGGTTGATGGTGATGCCGTTGCCTTTGCCCTATTCAACTTGGAAGACCGCGGTATCATGTTCGTCAACCCTGGTGAAAAAGTCTACGACGGTATGATTATCGGCGAAAACGCCAAGGTAGATGACCTAGAAGTTAACCCCGTTAAAGGGAAACAGCTTACAAACATGCGTGCTTCAGGAAAAGACGAAGCCGTAAGGCTAACACCGCCGCGCCCAATCACGCTAGAAATGGCGCTAACTTACATTGAAGATGATGAACTGGTGGAAGTAACGCCAAACCACATCCGCTTACGTAAAAAAGGCCTTACAACACAAGACCGTAAACGCATCCGTAAATCAAGTAATGCTGCGTAAAATATAAAGGGGTACCTAACACGTCCCCTTTACATAACACTGAGTTTGAATTTGCCGCTTATTTATGCCATTAAACCATAAAACCTCCTCAGGCACAGAGCAAGCTTGGTTTGGTTGAGAGAATGTTGATAAATCTTGCGGCTTTTCAGAAACCGCCTGACGGTAAGCTTTCCCTCTACACCACTGAATCGCTTTTAAACGCCCACGCGTCAACTCAATCCCCTCACGGGCAATACGCTTAAAGCGAGATTTCAAATCCCTTGGCAACGGTTGCTGGTTGGTACCCAAAAGTTCTGCCCATGTCATGGTTTCAGCTTTAGGGTTATTCACAATACAACGCGTAATACCCCCGTCTCTCTGCTCACTCTCACAGCAAGAAACAACAGCTGTCGCCAAGTCTTTAATTTCAATAAAGTTAGCACGAGACGTTGGTTTAACACCCCACGGCAAAGCATACCCATACTGTTCAGCCTGCTGCTTAACACGCTGCCAAGGCCCACCCTCACCCAACACGGCAGGTAAATACAATAAAGTCGCATGGGGGATTTCATCAGCTTCGACAGCCGTACAAATACGCTGCTCCTGAACAAGCTTACCCGTCCCATAAACATCCAATAGCGGTGGAATACCCCCAAAGTTAAATTGACTGGCATCCAACGTATCCCGCCCCCATAACGTAATAAATGATTGAACCTGTATGAAGCACCCTACCCGTTTAGCAATCGGCAAATATGTTTCCAACAATTTTAAGTTAGCCGCAGGGTTGGCAGCAATATTGGCTAAGTTCACAAAAGCATCAGCGGTATCATTCCCTACCAAAAACGTCCGAACAGGAATAACCGTATGCCCCTGTTTTTCCAGCAGTTCCTTGAGTTTTCGCCCAATAAAACCACTTGTGCCACTTATGACAATATTCATCACTTTTACCCTTTTTGCTGAATCAATTTATCGGCCAAACGCAAGGCCAAAGCTGTAATTGTTATACCTGTATTTGCATACCCACTATCAGGAATGGACGACCCATCGCAAGCGTACAAATTTTCATATCCGAAAACTTTATGGTTCGCATCACACACACCTTGGCAATCATCCTTTGCTAGCCGAGCCGTACCAGAATGATGAGACGAAGACTGTAATCGCTCCTCCCATCCGGGATACTTATGAAAATCCTTCACAAGCCCACCCAATTTTTCAATTAAACCATCAATTGCAACGTTTAAAGCGGCTAAATAGTCTTTATCTAGCCGCCAATCTCTTACAATCTGCCCTTTTTCACCTAGATGAATCGCTTGATGTCGCTGCGGGGGCTGCGCCGCCACCATAAGCAGAGAATACCTATCCGTTGGAACACGAATGCCAAATTTGAAAGACAAAATATCTAAAACATCATCCCAACTTTTAAGAAGCTTAAAGTACGCCGTAATTCGCCATGGGTGGTTCCGCAACTCATTTAAAACACTGGTTAAAGACGCCCGCTTCTGCATCCGCCACCACATAGCGGCGGGGCGTAAATAAAATGATACAGGCGTACCATCTTCCATATGTGAAATAAACGGTAGCCGAATCGTCGCCTTTTCTTTTGGAATTTTCCAATTCCACAACTTGTATAAAGCTCCTGTCAACTGAGCCTCACCCACAAAAGCAAACGGGTGGTCTTCATAGTGGTAGCCTGCTAACGCCACACCTTTACTGTCTTCTTTTGTGGAAAGCTGCTGTAAAATGCACGGTGTACCCAACCCACCAGACGAAACAATAAACATATCCGCTTCCACCCGCACACTACCGCCATCCGTTTCAACCGTAATCGCCTTAATTTGCTGGTTCTGAACATCAAAGGCCGTAACACGACCAAATATTTGTTGAATACACTTATCTTTTCCGCACAGATGCTGCCAAATATTGCGGCGGTCTACGGGATAACAAAGAGAGGTTCCCAAAGCTTCTTCAGGCACACCAGCAGCTACCATTTTTTCCCGCATTCGCTCGGCTGAAGCCTCTACCTGCTCCCGCGTCATACCGCCTAAAATTGTGTAGGCTTCGGGGTAGTATTGGGCAAGCTCTTCCTGACCAAACGGCCAGTTTTCAAAATGTTCAGGAGTAATTTCAATCAAACCATTATGCCATGCTTGGGTTGTTCCACCCGGCCCTGCCATTGCAATAGGGTCAGTAATCGCAGGCTGGCCTAATTCTTCTATCTCTATAGGGAAATCACCACCCTTTTGGGAAAGCTCCACAACCGTCACATTAAACGTACCAGCTAGCTTATGTGCCAGCACACTACCAGCCATGCCCGCCCCAATAATCACAACAGATGAACTCACCATAACAAAACAACAATACCATATTCATTTTGTAAAACACGCAAAATAACAAAAACAGAACTTTGCATTTTCAAAATTGTATGCTATCCGCAAGATATAAAAAGACTTTCAAACTTTTCTAACTAAATCTTCACCCTTCTAACATCACAGAAAGCCCACAAATGTCAGATAATATAAATAAAATGGTAGCAGAGCTAAAAGAAATAAAAGACCAAATCAAAAAATACGCTGAAGAAAACCCTCTAGAATCATCAGAGGCAAACCAGTGTAGCCTATTCGGCCAAACTAGCAATCAGTTGTATGTACTACTAGATCAAATCAAAACTTACTCTGGCCACATTGTTACGTACTTCAAGCCAGAGCTTAATAAAAGCAAAGAATATGAACATATCATCCCATTCTTCCAAATTATTGAGGAGCAGATAAGCAACCACAACAAAGTTGTCTTATGTACTTACAATACCAGAACAAAAACGTTTTCTTTGCAAAAAGGATTAAATCGAAAAGACACTGTAGAGTTCAAAAACTTAGAAGAACTTTTCGCTACAATCAAAATATTCCTTCTTGAACGCTATGCATCTGCTACACACATTATTATGCAAGCTATGGAAGAAACCGAATAAACCTCTTCTTTCCCACAAAACCATATCGGTACCTCTCCGCCCAATACCTACTGGGCGGAGGACTTTTTTTATTTCTGGACAGGCATATGTTTCACGGATAGTATGCAGCCGCTTTTTAAAGCAAAATTGTATTCATAAAAAATATAGAGGGAATAAATTTATGAAAAAATTATTTATTTTAGCAGCTCTATTGGCACTGCCAATGCTTGCAACAGCTGAAGAAAACGAAACACAGGCTAAAAAAGTTCAAGGTTCCGGCCCTAATCCATTTACCGAGTGCGGTATCGGTGCAGCTTTGTTTCCTGAGATTCACTGGGCTGCTGCTCTTTCTAATGTTATTTGGGACCTAGGTTCCACGGCTGTAACATCCGCTTTATCTTCTCCTGAAATGTGTAACGAGAAGAAAAAGAAAACAGCTAAGTTCATCATTGAAACGCTACCTCAGCTAGAGCAAGACATTGCTGCTGGTAACGGCCAATACATCGCTGGTTTGGCTGAAACAATGGGCTGCGCTGGCTCTCAAGACGCTATTGCAAGTGGTCTGCGTACTTCCTACACAGGTGTTGTAGCAAACGGTGACTACGCAACTGCAACTAAAGCAGAACGTGCAACAACCATGTACAACGCTGTTAAAACAGTAACAGCAAACGTAGATGGTAGCTGTGCCGTTGCTCTGTAGTTAAATAGCAGAACAACGCATGGTAACCACCATGAAGACGATGAAAAAGCAACTTGTACGCGGGTTGCTTTTTCTCGTATGTGTGTGCACCATTCATACGGCCTACGCCAAAACAAAGTATGATATCCCCCCGCTCACGGAGGACCTTCGCAAACAATGGCTCACACTTAACCATTACAAACACACATGGCGTGGCAACTACCAAAATGAAATTAACAATGAAGACTACTTTTTAGCCGTTACAGGTCAAATAGACCCATACGAAGAATACCTAGCCTTCGTCAACGTCCTACAACGCTACCGTACAGATAAAAACAAGGAAGACGCCGCCACCATTTGCCGCTTCCCAGCCCGCACCACATTACTCATACCTCACCTTAAGTGGTTTAAGAAAAAACACCGCCCTAAATGTAAAGAATTCAACAAGCTAAACAACTTAAAGAAAATCAAATCCATCTCCCTGCTGTTTGCAAGTGGGTACTTCGATAGCCCTAGCTCTTATTTCGGGCACGCATTACTCAAATTTAACTATACTGACGACGTACTTAACCAAAAAGCATTGGATGCAAGCCTCAACTACGGCGCAGACGTAACCGATAGCGAAGGAAGCCCCTTCTACATCCTTAACGGCCTTACAGGCGGTTACCAAGCCAACTACAAACGGAATAACAACTTCATTCATAGCCACCACTATACCAATACCCAAATCCGAGACTTATGGGAGTACAAGCTCTCTCTCACCCCCGCACAAATCCGCTATATTGTAGAACACAGTTGGGAGCTCCGAAATGCTCAATTCTCTTACTACTTTTTGAACGATAACTGCGCTCACCGCATCATTAAACTGGTAGAAATGGCCACAGGGAAAAATCTTTCCAAAACCCACGGCTTTTGGTTACTACCTGTTCAACTAACTCAGCATCTACAACAACAAGGCCTTATAGGTGAAGAAACCTACATCCCATCACTCAAAACAACCTTTACTGAAAAATACCGCCAACTTTCTAAAGAAGAGCAAAAGCAGTTCATTCGCTTTTTTGATGAAACACCGCAAATTCAAGAAGCATACGCTCAAACCCTTTCAGCTAAACTGCTTTTCCTGATACTCAACCAACTTGATCTACAGGTAGCAAAGCTAACCATCTCTAAAAAAGACGAAGAAGCCCTTAACAACCTCAACCGCCAACGTGCCGTTATACTAGGTGCCATGCTTAAACGCCCTGCTGCACAATTAGAGCGCCCATCCTTTAAAAAAAAAGAAGGAACCACCCTCCTCAACAACAAACCTTCTTCCGTTATTCAAGCAGGTACAATTCACCGTAAAAAAACAACTGGCGCACTCCTACGCTACCAAATCGCAAATAATGATTTACTAACCCAACGCCTACCAGGGCAGGAAATCTCCCGTTTCATCATGGGTGCCGCAGAGGTAGAAGTTCAAAAAGGAAACATATCTCCTCACAAAGTAACACTTATCGATATCGCCAATATCAATACAAACCCACTCCCTTCAAGGCTCACAAAGGAATATTCGTGGTCTATAAACATAGACTATACCGCACGTAACCTAACATGCACCAAATGCAAAACTTTTGGTATTGAAAGCAAACTAGGTAAAGCGGCACGACTGAACGACAGCCTCGCTGTATATGGCCTTACAGGCGGAAGACTACACCATAAACGCACTGACCATCACCGCTATGTATCTCTAGAAGCTGAAACAGGCGGCGTGTGGGATATCAACACAACAACAAAGCTTAAAGCAGGGGTAGATATCAGCGTAGACCCTATCAAAGGAAACCCTGAATACCTCACCCATGGAACTTTGGCATTAGATATCACAAAAAATAAAGATATCCGACTACACATCGAAAACAATGGCCACACAACCGCCGCCACAGCCCTACTAGGGCTATACTTCAACTAAGTCTTTTCACTACCCAAAATAGACCAAATCAGCTATGGTGTGCCCCATGGCTAAAGTGAACTTAATTGAATGTGCAAATGACCTACCGGCGGACGTAAATTTTCCCAACGGTATGGTTGCAATGGATACGGAAACCCTAGGGCTAAACCTACTGCGAGACCGTTTATGTGTATGCCAACTAAGCGATGGTGAAGGAAACGTCTGGATTGTTAAATTCGATGGAAAAGACTACAGCGCACCAAACTTGAAAAAACTGTTGGCAGACCCATCCGTCACCAAAATTTTCCATTTTGCGCGTTTTGATGTCGCAGCTCTATACCACTACCTTGGCACAATGCCACAACCAGTATACTGCACTAAAATCGCTTCCAAACTTACACGTACCTATACGGAAAAACACGGCCTAAAATCCATCACGGCCGAACTTCTTGGCGAATTGATGGACAAAACCGAACAATCGTCCGATTGGGCAGCCCCACAGCTTTCAGAAGCACAAAAACACTACGCTGCAGGCGATGTTATCTACCTCCACGCGTTGAAAAAAGAATTGGATATCAAACTAGAAGACCGCCAACGCCAACACTTGGCTAAAGCGTGTTTTGATTTCCTCCCCACCCGTGCAGAACTTGACCTTGCAGGATGGCCAGAAACAGATATTTTCAGCCACGCTTAAACGCATAACCCCACAAAACTGGAGTATTTTATGACTGCCCACCCCAACCTTTCTGTCACAAAATCCAATAAATCCGACATTTCTGTTGGTCAGGAAATTTTGAAGGAAGAAGCAACAGCCCTCACAGACTTGGCAAATCAACTGAATGAAACATTCACCCAAGCAGTTGATACCCTTGCGAATATAAAAGGCCGAATTATTGTCACAGGCATGGGGAAATCAGGCCATATCGGCGCTAAAATCGCCGCAACCTTGGCCAGCACAGGCAGCCCTGCTTTTTTTGTTCACCCGGGCGAAGCCAGCCACGGGGATTTGGGGATGATTACGGAAGAAGATGCTGTTATCGCCATCAGCCATAGCGGAGGCTCTAAAGAACTCGCTGATATTCTTGCCTACTGCACACGCTACAAAGTCCCGCTTATCGCTTTAACGGGTAAGGCCGAATCCACTCTCGGCCAAGCCGCCACGGTTATTTTGTTAAATGGCGTAAAGGAAGAAGCCTGCCCGCTTAATTTGGCTCCAACAACATCCACCACTGCAACCCTAGCGCTAGGTGATGCACTGGCCGTCGCCTTGATGACACGTAAAGGATTCCAAAAAGAAGACTTTTCCCGCTATCATCCAGGTGGAAAATTAGGCGCACAACTCCTTACAGTAAGCGAGCTTATGGCTAAAGGAGACGCCCTCCCCACAGTCACACCAACAACATCCACAAATGACTTATTTGCAGAACTCACCAGCAAAAACTTTGGCTGCGTGGGCGTTGTTGAAAACAACCAACTTAAAGGTATCGTGACGGACGGAGACATCAAACGTCACTTCACACCTGAAATTTTCAACCAAACCGCGGCGGATATCATGACATCCAGCCCCATAACCATCACAGCAGAAGCCTTTGCCACCCGCGCCGTTCAAATCATGCAAGATAAACGCATTACTGTTCTGTTTGTAGTGAATGACCAAAACGAACCTCTTGGCCTTATTCATATGCACCACTGCTTACAAGCAGGGGTGATTTAGCAAGACGCTGCATGAGACAAAAGCTCTTCTTAACTGTTTTTCTATGGCTCATGGCATCAGCACTTGCTGGAGCCCTTTTGTTCGCCAGCCGTGAAAATAATAAGAGCATCAAATTAGAAGTCCCTGAAGTCACGCCTGAAAAACAGCAAGCCCTCACAGAACAAGCGCAGCAGTTAAATACAACAACAACATTGATAGAACCACGTTTTACAGGCCGTAACATCAATGGCCGTCAGTGGGACATCCGCGCCAAAAAAGCCACCCGAACAGGGCAATTGGCAGAAGACGAAATCACCCTTAACTACGTTACTGCAATTGTAGATACCGCAACAATCGAACCTCTTAAATTCACAGCCATCCGCGGAGACTACCTCAACCAACAAAGTATTCTTAAACTAACAGGCAACGTAGAAGTCAACGGCTACGGTATTTTGCTAACAGCCCCTAAATTAACGGCAGATTTAGACAAAAACACCCTAAAAGCAGAGCCAAAAGTCACCCTCACAGGTACATGGCATGGCTGGCAGGGGCATTTTGCAGCACCGCACTTAACACTACAAAACCCAGGGCCTACTCTTACCCTCACAGGTGGCGTAAAAGGACGCTTTGAATTCAAAAAGGAGGCCGCAGCACTATGAAAACAACCCTAGGTACGTGGACACTCCGCCTCGCCTCCGCTATGTTGGCTTTTACAGTAACCACATGGGCAGAAGAACCTCTCCCATTGGATATCGAAGCCAACCAAATGGTCATGGCATTTGATGACCAAAATGCTGTATTTAGTGGAAATGTCAGCATCAAACAGGGAGATATCACACTTTTGTGCGAAACGTTGACCCTCCAACAAGGGGAAGACGGCAGCCTTGCCGAGGTCATCGCAACAAACAACGTCCGCCTCACACGGGGCACAGAAACAGCGTCAGGTAACAAAGCAACGTACCTACCAAATACGCAAATGCTGGTACTGAAAGGAAATGTAACCTTGCAACGGGGCAGCAGCACATTAAAGGGTGAAACCTTGCACTACAACTTGGCGGATGGCACGTTAAAAATCCAAAACGGCGCCCAAGGCCAGCGCGTACGCGCCAACCTAAAACCTGAGGACATGAACGGCAAGCCTCAAGAAAAAATAACCGAGTAAAAACCGAAAATTATTACGCAAACCCATATGAAGAGTGTGACCAGTTTAAATACGCCAACAACAGGGCTTCAGGTGAAGCATATTTCCCGCACGCTTAAAAAGCGGCCACTATTGCAGGATATCTCCTTCACCGTGCGGCGTGGAGAAGTCGTTGCACTACTGGGGCCAAACGGAGCTGGTAAAACCACATGCTTTCACGCGGTCACAGGGCTAATCCCCGTTGATAGCGGACAAATTTTGCTAGACGGTACAGACGTTACCCACTGGCCAGTGTACCGCCGCGCACGGGCAGGGCTGGGCTACCTACCGCAAGAAGCCTCCATTTTCCGAGGCCTCAGCACGGAAGACAACATCCGCGCAATTCTGGAAGTCACCGAACGCTCCAAGCAAGATGTTAAAGCCCGTCTGGAAGAATTATTAGAAGAATTCAGCCTCACGCGCGTACGTAAATCCCCATCCCCCGCTCTATCGGGTGGAGAACGCCGACGGGTGGAAATCGCCCGCGCCATCGCCGCACGGCCGTCCTACATCTTGTTAGACGAACCTTTTGCAGGGGTGGACCCCATCGCCATTAACGATGTCCGCGAACTCGTCATGGGCCTGAAGGAACGCGGCCTCGGCGTATTGATTACCGACCACAACGTGCGGGAAACCCTCAGCCTTGTTGACCATGCCTGCATCCTGCACGATGGCCGTATGCTCACCAACGGCACACCAGAAGAAATCGTCACCAACCCCGATGTTAAAAAAGTCTACCTCGGCGAAGGCTTCAGCCTATAAATGATGAAGGAGCGGCATAACACCACTCCTTCAAACTCGCTACTCACTGCCAACTCTTTTCTCTTCGAGAAAATCAAAGGAAGCGAAGATTACCTTCTCAGCCTTTTTGCGAAGCAATAAGATACTCACAATGAATATCACTGCTCCTACGAGGCCTCCTAAGGAAACTGGCACTTCAATGATAAATTTATTAATAGCACCTATAGGCAAGAATGCTACAATAAAAGACACCAACGCCACTGCAACAATAACCGTTACAACAGAAAGTAACTTCCCAACGTTCAGAAAAAAATTAGTCATAGTCATTCTCCAAATGCCTTAAAACGGAAGGCGCCGATTGAAGTAAACCTTCAATCCCCTCTTAAACGGGGTTCAATCGCTTGGAGTAAAAACATTACGCAAAGATACCATCTATAATATACATATGGGTTTCTGTATTAATTTTATCAAGAAAGCTAACAAAAAGGTGACGCCCCCAGTGCAGAGGGCGTCGGTCGAAAACAGCTTTAAAATACGAATGTGCCACCATTGTAGCCATCATAATAGTCTGTTGGAGTGCCATCAAAAAATCCGATGTGTTCAAACACCTGACTTTTGACAACTTTCCCATCAACATGCTTGTCGATGGAACGACGCTGAGAAAAAGAATATAAGGACTTAATACCTTTTACCTTCAACTCCTGCGCCAGAATTGGCATAAAATAGGGCGCACCACCTATCATCGCAAATTCACAACCTGACTCTTTAACAATCTCAGCCAGTTTAGTGGCTCTGTCGCTCAGCTCACTTCTCTCAGGCAACTCTTCTATTGTAAGAAGAGCTTGAACTGCTTCCTTATCAGAAGGTTCAACGACGCCTTGATCAACTTGAGTTTGAGTAGCAGTATGCTGAGTCAGATTAAAAATTTTAGCCATAGTCATTCTCCAAATGCCTTAAAACGGAAGGCGCCGATTGAAGTAAATCTTCAATCCCCTCTTAAACGGGGTTCAATCGTTTGGAGATAAAACGTTACGCAAAGATACTTTATTTACAATATACATATAGGACACCACTCAAAATTTTCAACTGACTAACTATTGAAAAAGCACCTAAAAAACCTATAAATAACTCATAAAAATATCTGTCATGTTGCCCTTTTTTGATTGCACCCCGTTTAAGAGGGGATTGCTTTATACAAAAGCAGTCGGTTTCAGGTCTACCGTTATAGGCTTGAAGGAAGAGTGCCATGACTAAAAAAACTGTAAAATACCTTTCTCTTTTTCGTCCAGTAAAGCCCCCTCAGTGGGATATGCTAGATAAATCCATTGAAGCATTAAAACTCTCAACAAGAGTCGAAAATGCTTTAAAAACCTCAGGCTTCCAGACTATCCACCAAGTTGTGGAGAAATGGGAAATCAGGGGGATTCCTAATATAGCCGAAAAAGGCCAAAAGGAACTGGATGAAGCTTTAGCCCGTATTGGTTGGATGGCCAACGGGCAAATGGAAATAAAGTAAAAGACAAGGGTTTACTTCAGGGGGCTCATGCCCCCTCTTTTTTTGGTATTTTTGTAAATTATGCTATCCTGCCTCCGCATTCGCAAAAAACGAATGTGGGGTGTCGTTACCCCCTGCCGGCCACAGCAATACTGGCCGATATCAATGTGTTGCCAAACTAACCTATGGTTGGGGAGGCAGCGAATACAATACGGTGAAAGCTGAAATAAACTGCACCGTTGCTTACAACGGTAACGAACTCCCCAGCCACTTCACAAAGTGGCTGTTTTGTTTGAATAAAATAGAGTTTAGCCACTATGAAAAAATCACCTCACCCCATCGACATCCACGTTGGGCAACGCCTCAAGCAACAGCGTTTACTGCAAGGAATCTCCCAAGAAAGCCTTGCCAAACAACTCGGTATCACCTTCCAACAAATCCAAAAGTACGAAAACAGCACCAATCGCATCAGCGCGAGTAAGCTCTATCAACTCTCTCAAATTCTCAAAACACCCATCCAATTTTTCTTTGAGAACTACCAAAAACCTCCACAACCAATTAAAAAACAAACTGAAATAACCACCAAAGAACTTACTTTCATCAAAAACTTCCGCCAACTAAACCCCGCCCAGCAACAAGCCCTCGCTAGCCTCATCAATAAATTAACATCAAAAAGCTAGCAAAATGTCCCCTCCTCACGCCGCACCTCTCACCCTGCAATCGCTCCATCTACCCCTCTCGCCTCTGCACACCAGCCGACAAAAATATTTATCCCACTCACTCATCACCCCCTCGCCTCACACCCGCCAAATTGCATACAAAACAGGCATAACCCCTCTTCTTCTAAGCAAGAATTTGGGATAAATTATTTCATTTCTTTGAACAGAGCGCGCTGCACCGTGTACAT
>JAPPOO010000014.1 GCA_028817875.1 Alphaproteobacteria bacterium
TTATATAACCCTAAATAAAGGAAGAAGAAAAGTCATGGATTCTCTGAATTTGACATCTATGCAAGACGCAATGCAAACCTCATCTCAGCAGGTTATTGAACTCACAACAACATACGGCATGAGCGTTATTGGTGCACTTGTCATCCTGTTTATTGGTTGGACGGCTTCTCGCTGGGCTCGCCGTATTACACTCAATGCCCTTACCCGTGCTAAAGTAGATCTTACTCTTGCTCGGTTTATCAGCAGCTTAGCCCGCTACGCCATTATGGCATTCACAATTATTGCAGTTTTATCCAAATTTGGTGTTCAAACAGCCAGTTTAATCGCCGTTATGGGTGCCGCAGGTTTAGCTATCGGCCTTGCTTTACAAGGTACATTAAGCCACGTAGCTGCCGGCGTTATGTTGCTACTGTTCCGCCCTTTCAAAATTGGGGACTACGTTGAAGGCGGTGGACAAGCGGGTACAGTGGAAGAAATTGGTTTATTCGCAACCACTATGAATACACCAGATAACGTGCGTATTATTATTCCCAACAGCCAACTTTGGGATGCTTCTATCAAAAACTACAGTGCCAATACAAACCGCCGTGTAGATTGGACGATTGGCATTGGCTATGCTGATAACATTGACCTTGCTATGAAGGCTATTTTGGCAACCCTTAAAAAAGACAAGCGTATTCGCACAACACCAGCAGAACCAATGGTTGCTGTATCAAACCTTGGGGAAAGTTCTGTAGACCTTACTGTTCGTGTTTGGTGTAAAGGAGCAGACTTTTGGAGCATTAAATTTGATATGACAAAAGCAATAAAAGAAGTTCTTGATAAAGAAGGAATTTCTATCCCTTTCCCACAACGGGATTTGCATATTGTAAGTGATGCCACAGCATCTGGCCTCAAAAAAGCTAGTTAACACCTCAACCCCCCTAAAGTAGTCGCTCATAAGCGGCTACTTTTTTTAGTAGTTTCTTACGTCATCTCTCATTTGTGAGATACACCATAAGGTAGTGAAAAATGGAATAACTAACGTGGTACGTTTAAATAATTTAACAGAACGATTATCCTACTGCGCAGACTGCGCGGGCGGAAAACGTGCCTTATCCAAAGAAACAGGAATTTCAGAAGCCCAGCTTTTTCGTTATCTCAAAGGAGAAAGCGAACCCACAGTAAGTAAACTTTTAACCATTGCTAATGTAGCTGAAGTAAACGCAGGTTGGCTTTTAACAGGTGAAGGAAAAATAGAAAACCCGCCCGATGTCTTACTTCCTCACAATAGCAAACTATTAAGAGAAATCTCACAAACGTTTGAAGAATCCCTTATTGAAGTAAAATACAACCTGCCACTACAGTTACGACCCGCTTTCTTAGATCTCATCTATACAGATATGCTGATGGAAATAGAGCGCAGTGAATATCCTATAGAGTTAAACCACCTTACAATGCTCTTTAAAATATACTTTTTATCTGAAATAAAGCGGGAAGAGCTAACACACTATGGAAGATTTATAGCGAAAGACTTTCACAAACACGGTATGCATGATCTTGTTACCTTAGAGTCTATTACAAATCAAATATGTCGAGCAAATATGGCTATCTACAGCACACCTGCAAGCCAATTTTATTATGATAAAATGGGGAGAAGCGTATGGCCACTAGCAGCCAAAAGGTTAGACAGTACAATTGAGTATGCGCGCTCCATTCTTAAGAAAAATAAATTAAAAATTTTAGATCTTGTTTGTGGAAATGTGAGAGAAATCAGCTATATTCACCGCCACCATGAAAATATAGATGTAATAGGAGTTGATGGGGCAACTTACCCCATAGAACTTTGCCGCCAATATGTGGACTCAGGATGGCTTCCGGAAAATTCTTTTATACAAGCGGACCTACGTTTTCTCCCTTTTGAAGAAAATATGTTCGATATTATATATAGCCGCCAAACTTTAGAATTTTTCCCTTATTTCAAGAAATTGGATACAGGCCTTCTACAAGTTATGCAACAAGTCTATAAAACACTTAAAAGCGGCGGGCTTTTCCTTGCTATTAGTCGGTATGGCCATGGACGAGAATACGTCAACTTCCAGCAATTACTAAATGAAAATATTATTCAAGAAATAGCGCAAAAAGTAGGGTTTGAAGTGCTATCCCTCAAACCCTGGAACTATTCAAAGCAAAGCAATGATGCCTACCCAGCAACAAAATATGATGAGTGGCTCAGAATATCATTGCGTAAGCCGGTAGCCTAGTTACCGCCACCACCACTTAGGTAAAGTGTTTTGTAAATAAGGCTTGTTTCTTTATTGATTTCCATTGTGTTTATCTCCCCTTTGGAAAGTTACTGTCTATCATATACGAAGCATCCATCTCTCATGATTAACTCGTATACGATAGATAGCCTATGGAAAGAATCGCGGATTTGCAAGAAGCTTTTTTATTTTACGGCATATCCCTCTCACAGTACGCATTAAAGCATTTACCTATTTTTTTTTATAGGCAGCTTGCTAATCTTTTCTCAACGTAAGGGAGAATAGAAAATGAATAACGGAAGACTAATTATTGTACTGGATACCAAACATTGCTTGGAAAGTAGGCAAGCTTTGCACGACTTTTGGCAGGATATTCAACCAGGGGACAAGCCTACTTTCGCCATAGGTCTGATAAATGATGTAACACTAGCCCTTACATCCCGCTACCCAAACCACATATACAATGCATTTGAGTACATTTCACTCACTGATGAATCTATCTGGTTCATGCTGTCTGTAAACGAGGTTTATATTGTTATTAACGGAAAAATATGGCCAAGCAAATCACAGCTAGGCTTGCCACAAACGCCTACTGAACCTGCAACTCTACTTCCAAAAACTGATGATCTGCGTGAATTAACATAATTTGAGAAAGCTGAGTCTTCTCTTCACGAAATTGAACACCAGCAGTGTTAAAAACCTCAGAAACACGTTGCCATCTTAAATCAGGTAAATTCTCTAACATTCCCATTGGTAAAGGCGTGTATTGGTTTGTCACTACAACTTCCCGTACGTCTTTACCTTTAACTTTTTGTATTATGTCATTAAGAGAGGCTTGGCTTTCAGGTGATATTTGATCAGCGAAGTAATCAAGCTTCACCTTATACACCTCAACTTTAGGCTTAGGTTTCACTTGTTGCTGAACTTTTTTGACCTCAGGTTGAGTATCCTGCTGTTTTTTCTGAACTTGCTCTGCCGATGCAACTCTTAAACGGTGCGGAAAAATCTGCCCTCCCTGACTAAGCCCTTGCAGGTGAATTGCTGCCCGACCGTCGGGCAATTCTACCAATTTAGCTTTAAGCTTCGGCTTTTCTATTTGAGTAGACTCAACCATATCAGGCTTACGGCGCACAGGCTGTTCAGCAACAGCTTCTTGCACTTCCTCTTCTGGTTTAAGCATATCTCTAGAAATCGTCCCATTTGGCAAGGGCGATTCCTTTGGCAAAATAATAAAGCTATCTTTTGTCAACGCTTCAATACGTTGCTCTATTGGCTTGGGTTTGTAATCTGGTGGAAAAATACGTTCAATATCCGTAGCTCTTTCCATAGGCGGCTCAATGGAAGGTACAGGAGAAATCGGCGTCACAACATCAGCCATATCGGCTGCATATGCTGGCAAATAGCTTCCTCCTAAAAGGAACAAACTTGTAAAATATGTAAGTTTTTTTATTTTTTTACCTCCTACAGGCAATACCATAATTGCAGTTTAACACAAATCCAAGTAATCTCTTGCCCCATATGAACAACATATTAAAAGATTTACCCTACAAAGGGCTTCTACTCTCATTTATCAGTGGTTTACTGCTATGGAGTTTATTTTCTTGGACAGGCAACAACATCTGGCATTTCAATCTGCCATTTGAAGGAAATTGGCGTACACACGCTTTCTTTACCTTTATTGTAAGTGGTCTTATTTTTATAGCAAGCCGTGTAAATTTCGCCCCTATCGATAAAAAAGAAGACCCCGCATGGTTTTACCGAGGGGCACGTATCATTATCGGCCTTTGGCTTATCACCATGCCTTTTATTTACGATAAAGGTGTTGCAGAGGTAGGCGGAGACCTCCGCTGGCAAGTTACACACACAACTGTTTTACTATTATGCAGTATGGGCTTATTCGCCCTATGGCAAAAAGGGAAACCGCTAGCCCTACAACCCAAAATGCCATTACTTATGTGGTGTTTTGCGGGGCTGATTATCACAGCCAGCATTTCATTGGCGGACACAATTAACCTGTACCGCAGTTGGTGGTTTTATAAACATTTTATTAGCTTCATCGGCATCGCAGGGTTTGTTTACTTTTTACGTCACCCAGCATGGTACCGCTTGCTAGTTTGGTTATTAGTTTTACCTGTCGGCCCCATTGCCTTCCTAGCTATCTGCCAGTTTATGAATTTCAGCGATGCCCACATCGCCAATATTGTCGGCCAATGGTGGTTTACAATAGGGGAACCTATCAACTCCTACCGTATGGTTTACCCGCAAGCAGCAATTCCGGGTGGAACCTTCTCTAACAAAAACCTACTTGCGTCTTGGCTTGTTTTGCTGTGGCCCCTCACCCTATACGTATTAGTAACGGCAAAAACATGGAAAATCCGCTCCCTAGGGGGAATTTGGCTTTCTTTAGCTCTTGTCGCCCTTATTTTCACACGTTCACGGGCAAGCTGGCTGTCATTTGTGGCCTCCGTTATTTTCCTAGCCCTATGGGTTTACACCCAGCCTGCTTTACGCCAACAAGTAAAAAGCTACCTAACATGGCAATTAGGGGTAACGTTCGCCGCCGTTATTGCTGTCGTCGCCTTCTGTTTTCCTCTTAAATCACCCATTCAAACCTCTTATGCTGTGAATATCTCTGTTCAAGAGCAGGTTAAAAACATTACGCACATTAGTGATTTTGGCCCTCGCATTGCCTATAATATCAACGGCATAAAAATGATTATGGATCACCCACTTACAGGTGTTGGTATCGGGGCTTTTCATAGCGCATACCCTATGTACTTTAACGCCTTTTACGAAACCCCACGCAACGGCTATAACGTAGAAGCACGCCCTCAGCGTACCCATAACGACCTCCTCCAAGCATTTATTGAGCACGGCATTCTCGGCGGTCTTCTCCACTTGGCTGTTATTTTCTTTATACTACAAGCTGCGTGGCGCCTTGCCCGTAAGGAAATAGTTGCCACCGCTGGCATTATGCCCGCATTTCTGATTACAAGCATCATGGGGCTATGCCTAAATTCTATGGGAGACTTCCCCTTCCAAATGCCTATTGCCCCTGCTCTGCTTTTTGCTTGCTTTGGCCTTATGGCTGGTTATGCACGCTTACATAATCAACTTCCGTCTGTTGGATGGCCAAAAATGGTAAGCATCCCTAAAGCTGCTGTTTTTGTACTTTGCATTGTAAGTATCACCACAACGGTTCTTATCACACGGGAAAGCCACCTCCGCCGTGAAGGCGCCGTATACCTCAAAGCCGCTATGTCTCGTAATATGCAAGGCTTATTTGATGACCACACACTCAATTTCATCAATAAATCCTACAACTATTACCAAGCGAACGCCCGTATGCAGGAATACCGCGGCATCATTTACTCTCACTACAACGGTACAAAGCCTATGCCGTTGGAATACCGCGCCGATGTGATTAGAGAATCCATGATTTACGACCCACACGCAGCCAACCAGCATATAAACCTATCTAGCACGCTCCATAAGCTTGCAGGAAGAGATTTACAGCTTGGTAATAACAAAGCAGCTGTAAAACATCTAAATGAGATTCAAAAGAGCGTAGACAAACTCAAAATCGTCGCGCCGTTCTCTCACCACACGTGGAATATTGCTGGCCTACTGGCTCAACGCTATGGCCAAAGGAACGAAGCGGTGAAATACTACCTAGAATCTCTTAAACAGCTCAATAGCAACCCTATCGCTATGAACGCATTAAGAAATATGGGCTTCAACGTGGTTGACCGCCCACCACCTAACCAACGGCGGTAGCAAACTTAGTCATAGGCCAACCTTCCTGTGCTTTAACGGTTAAAGGGCGGCCAAAATAAGCAAGGGCAGCATCAGTTGTAACACACTGTTTCAACACATCCGCAACCTCAGTAGCAGCATCTACATAAATGTCACCCAATCCACCCCGCTCGCGCCAAATCTCAAGCAAAATACGCCCTGCAACGTAGGCAGGGTATTCCATCAATTCATGAATCATCGCCCCACGACGTTCTCGGTTAATTTCCAGTAATCCAAAACGAGACATAGGAAAAACCTCAACCTTTGCCATATCCCGCAACACAAACTGTTCTTTTAGGTAGTCTTGAATAACTTTACGGCTTTTCGCATTCCCCATGCTTACAAAATCAACCACAATATTACCGCCTAAGTCCAACAAACGGCACAAACGCACAACTTCCGCCGCAGCCCGCTTATTCACTTCTAAAACAGATGTTTTACGGCTTCCACTCCCTAAGTCACCCGCATCCACATCAATAGCAGCCAGCGCCTTTGTAATTTCTACCGTTACCTGCCCCCCTGCAATAGGGTAGGAACGCGTATGCATATTATCCAACTGCGTATCTACCTGCTCCAACAAATCCATATTATCATGCTGGTTCAACTGAAATACGCGGTCCTCTCCAACAAACTCTTCTACCTCTGCCCTACTACGTTCATCCACAACCCAACACCTAATGGGGTGGTCACCTGCGTCCATCAAAGCTCGTCGCAAAGCACTGGGAGCCTTTGCCAAAATAGATGGTATTTTCAACTCTCCCGTTGGCATTTTTAGGGATACCCGTGCATCCACCCGCGCCCCTTTTTGCATGTCAGAACCACGGGTCACACGCACCATCAACGGCTGCCCTTCCGTCGGCACAGGCACATCATTCGGTAAAGAATTCAATCGCAAAAAAGCATCTTCACGGTCCCCAATATCAACAAAGGCTGCATTCACACCTTGAACCACTCGCCGAACACGCCCTAAAACCACCGTATCTTCAATAAGCGGGCGGCTGGGGTCATCCAACCTTAAAGAAAGCAAACGCCCCCTATCATCAAATAAAGCAGCCCGTGTGTGCCACGGGCAGGATTCATAAAGAATATCATACGTCATAAAAGGAGTTTCCCTTATACATCCAGCCCTGCTCGCCTTAACAGTTTAGCCGTTTGGTACAGCGGCAACCCTACAATCCCCGTTACAGAGCCCTGCACCTGCTTAATCATGGTTTCTACCGTACTATCCTGAATTTTAAACGCGCCGGAAACCCCGTACCAATTATCTTTATCCGCTAAATGGCGTTCTATTTCAGGCTTCGTCAGCGGTTTAAACTTAACCCAACTTTTAGCCATATCTTCAAGAATTTTTCCATCAGGCGTTATAACGCATACCGCCGTAGGTACTTGTACTTTACGGCCTGATTGAATGCGCATCATTTCCTCTGCCTCCTCCCGCGTATGGGCAGATTGTAAAATACGCCGCCCCGCTACAACAGGCGTATCTGCCGCTATCACAATAGCATCGGGGTTTTGTTGGTGAATTTTCTCAGCCTTCGCCTTCGCTACACGCCTGCAATACGCCAAAGGCGTTTCTCCCTTAACAGAACTCTCGTCAACATCAGCGGACTGAACTTCAAACGCCACACCCAACTTAGCCAGCAAGTCCTTTCGGCGGGGTGATTGAGAAGCCAAAATCAAGCGCGTCATGCAGCCATACCAAATTGCTTAGCCAGCTTAACTTCCTGCCCTGCGTAGTTGGATTGAATCTCTGCACCATATAAAATATCAGGCGTTTTGCTCAGGGCTTCGTACTTCATCCGCGCAATTTTTTGGCCATGCGTAACACGGAACGGTGCCCCGTGGTTTCGCACTTCAAGCACAGCACGTGTGCCAACACCTTTTCCATTTACAACACCAAAACCAGGGTCAAAAAAGCCTGCATAGTGTACGCGCACCTCCCCGAACGTAATATCAAACGGCACCATTTCCGCCGAAAGCGTTGGCGGCACACAAAGTTTTTCGGCAGACCCTAAAATGTAAAACTCACCGGGGTACAGCACTAAGCTCTCATCTTCAGGCTCTACAATATCCCAATAATCATGAGTGCTATACTCACCAATCTTCCGCAAATCTACTACTGGCGTGTTACGTTTCGCACGGTAAGCAATTGGTGCACCGTCTGCTGTCGGTTTCAAACCAAGCGAAAGCCATAAACCGTCCATAATCGTTGCTTCAATGGGCTGGTGTTCACTATCAAATAGTAAACCACTATCCCAATTCAATTCGGTATTCACCAAATCAACTTCGGCAGATTGCCCAACTCTAAAGCGAAGCTGTAACAAACGGTCACCCGTCCGCAATACAATTGGGAAGGACATCGGCGTAATTTCCAAATACACAGGCCCGCTATACCCTGCCTCTATCGCATCAAACCGTGCAGCATTTTCTGTAAAAATTCGGCAAAAAATATCCAACCGACCCGTTGTACTCTTCGGGCTAGCCGTACCACAAATAGCTTGGGGCAAATCCAGCTTTTCCTGAACTTCTACCAAATAAGTACAGCCAACTTCTAAAATAGCACCTTCGGCGTCATCCACATTAAATGAATATAGGCTGTATTTTTCCAATGTATCTTGCACGCGTTCACCTTGGCGCGGTAAAAAACTGGTACGCAAACGGTGTACCCGCTGCCCTACCCGCACATCAATACTGGCAGGTTGAATTTGTCCGTCTTCCAACGGCGTATCAGGGGTTAAAATCCCCTTGGCCACCATCTCCTGAATATCCTGCCGAGGTAAAACACCGTGGGAAAGTCCCATTGCCCATTCGTTATTGCTCATTTTTACTGCTTTTTCCCTTTTTTCCCCTTACAAACACCTAATTTTTACCTAAAAAACCCCTATTCGTCACGTTTTTTATCCCGAAATAACTTCGGAATACTCTCCCCTTTAGCTGCATATTTCTTCTGAGATTTCTCTCGTGCAGCCGCAATTTTAGCAACAATTTCAGGGGGTAACGCTTGTTCAGCCCCTTGTTTTTCCACCCGCTCGTCCAGTGCTGCCAAGTCACGGTCAAACTTACGCGCCAAACGCTCTTTTTTAGCATCCATCAACGCTTTCAGCTCTATTTGCCGCGCAATTGGGTCTTCAGGCTCATTTATTTTTTCCAGCGCAATACAATCCACAGGGCACACAGGCAAACACAGCCGACACCCAGAGCAATCCTTTGAAATCACTGTATGTTTCATCTTTGGCGCACCAATAATTGCATCCGTCGGGCATGCCTGAATACACTTAGTACACCCAATACAGACATCCTCATCCACAACAGCTAACACCGCTGGCAATGGCTCTTGTTCAGGTTTTACAACGGGTTTATCCAAGACTTTAGCCAAAGCAGCAACAACACGCGCCCCTCCGGGGCGGCATTTACCAATAGAAACCCCTTCCTCAACAACCGCCTTTGCATAAGGCCTACAGCCATTATAACCGCACTCTGTACACTGCGTTTGCGCTAAACAGGCTTCCACCTTATCAATCAGAGTAGAGGTACAAGAACTTGTAGTCGTCATAAAAAAATAACTACACGGTCTTGTGTCAAATAGCAAATATTGTTAACATTAAAGAATAAATTAAACGGGCTTATTCAGTCGGACTCGCCCACCAAATTCACCGAGAAAACACTCTGAAAGGAGCCATTGTGGCTATGTATGCTGGTGCGGATAGCGCACCCGATATGCCAACAGATAGGGTTAGGTTAAAAATGTTGAATTGGAAGAACCAAAAACTTCCCGAAGGTGCTGAAATTACACCTATAAACAAAACAACATTTATCGTCAAACTACCTAAAGGAATAAATTTGACAAAGATCCCTACCCCGCCAGAAGGCATTGAAATACAGGTTGAAGCAAAAACCTGAGTAACGAAAAAAATACAAAAAACGGGCCTACTGTCAGGCCCGTTTCAGTTGCTCCCATGAACATTTAAGTTCATATAATCTAACGGGTCGGCGCTTCTATTTCCTGCAAAAATTTTTGTACTTGCCCAAAAGCCGTTTCTACTTTTTTACGGTTTGTCCCACGCACAACAAGGCTGGTACCGTATTTATCCGCCGTTTTAAAAGGGTAAGAGCCTAACTCCACATCAGGAAACTGTTCCTGAACCACGCCAAAACTTGCGCTAATTTTATTTTCTGGCACCAAGGCGTCCACACTCAAGGTATGGATTTCTTCTCCCTGCTGAAGCAAAGGAATAGCCCCCTCCAACATCATACGCATCACATTAGGAATACCCGCCAACGCAAATACATTTCCAATATAAAAGGCTGGAGGAATACCATCAGGCAAGCGAATAAGCTCCGCCCCCTCAGGAAAATCTGCCATCTTAAAAGTTGCCTCAGTTGTTGGCTTGCCACGCCCTTTCAACATTCTAACGGTATCGTCATCCCGCACAAGGGACACACCAAAAGCCTTAGCCACACAAGCCGCTGTAATATCATCATGAGTTGGGCCAATGCCGCCCGTGGTAAACACATACGTGTATTTTTCACGTAGCTGGTTAAGCGTTTCAACAATCTCCGCATCATCATCTCGCACAAAACGAGCTTCCTGCAAATGCACACCTACATCACTTAAACGCCGTGCAATAACATTCAAATTTGCATCCGCCGTTCGGCCAGAAAGTAATTCATTACCAATAATCAGAGCCGCTGCTGTTGGGTTTGTCATTCTTTTTAGTCCTCCTGACTTATAAACTTACCACCACATGCAGCTTCCCACGCAACAAAAAATTCTTCTAAGTAAGGTCGTTCCACTTTTTCAGCATCAATATAGGTCAGAACATCTTGCACAGCACGAGCAAAATCCGCTGTTTTCAACACACCCGTATGGTGTTGGTGATGCAAATAAACAAGATACGTATTCAACACGTCCGTTTCGCAATAGTTACGGATTTCATCTAATTTTCCAGCATCATACATATCGGAAACTTGGCTACCGTCCACGCCCGTCTTACCGGGAAGCCCCAAAATCGTCGCCACTTCATCCAACTTCAAACCACCTGTCATGGCACCGTTATCTTTTAAAACATCCAGTAAATCACAGTGCCAGTCAGCACTGTAGCGGCTTTGGTAGTTGTTCCATTTATCCCCGCTACGATACAACCACGGCGCTGTAATACCATATTTCATCGCCCGAAAACGCAATACGGGCATATCAAAATTCCGCCCGTTAAAACTCACAAACCGAGGCTTCAAGCGGTTTAAATATTGAAAAACACCCTTCACAAGCTCTTCTTCATCCGCCTCTACCCGCCCACCGGAACGTAACTCCTTCAACAAATAGGCTTCATTTGGCCCATCTCGCTCTATCTCAGCTTCTAAAAAGCTAATAGCCACAATTTTGTGAAAAGGCTGCCGCGGAAAATCATTCCGCCCATCCGTCACCTTTAGGTGGTACTCAGCTAATGCCTGCCGTAATTCCTGCACATCGTTACTATCGCAACCAGTTAACTGCTTGGCCGCATCCGTATCCGGCACTGTTTCCAAATCAAAAATAAAGAGAGAGTTATGCAACATAAAAC
>JAPPOO010000044.1 GCA_028817875.1 Alphaproteobacteria bacterium
GGCTTCTCAAAATAAGCTTATATTAAATGAACACTAAACCTCGAAAAGAAAGGGTAGTTGGGACCTTGTTCTTCTATAGCATTTAAGAAGTTTTGTTTTTCGGCTATAGATAACTTGTGGTAAAAGCGAGCATGCTCAAGCGTAATAGCTAAAGTATACCTAATAGTTTCAGGTATGTTTTTTATAGCCAGCTTTTTTTGAAGGTTCCCCAGTCTTTCCATAGTCTTCATAGTCAGTGTAACTGGCGAACGTTGCTTTGGAAGTGTTTTAGCTACACACATTTTTTGAAGGCCTTCAAAAACTTGAAGTGTGCAGCAATGTTGAGAAGCACGGCGGATAACCTCTGAAGGTCGTGTGGCTTCCATAAATGCCCATAGTTCTGCAAGATCGTTAGAGTACATCAAAAGTTCCACTCTTTTTCCCATTGGTGCAGTCTCCTTAGAGTTAATACGATAAACGTTCCGAATATGTTAGCTATTAGTCTTCCTCTATACGAGTTATCTAGAAAAATAACAAGAGATTATGAGGTATCAGCTCTTGCTCTGCATGTTCCAAAGCATCGCGTACAGGGAGCCCTTAGCCAACAACTCCTCGTGCGTACCGCTTTCACGGACTTTACCGTTATCCAAAACATGGATGATATCAGCGTTCACAATAGTAGAAAGGCGGTGAGCAATTACAAGCGTCGTGCGGCCTTTCATCAACTTTTCCAACGCTTGCTGAACTTGACGTTCGGACTCAGTATCCAAGCTGGAGGTCGCTTCATCTAGCAACAAAACAGGCGCATTTTTAACAAGGGCGCGGGCAATGGCAATCCGTTGTTTTTGGCCACCTGAAATCTTAACGCCGTTTTCACCAAGTATCGTGTCATACCCTTGAGGCAAATCTTGGATAAACTCATCCGCCGCCGCCATTTTAGCCGCCGCAATAATATCTTTTTTGCTTGCTTTCGGGTCACCATAAGCAATGTTAGCGGAGACCGTATCATCAAAAATAGCAACATCTTGGCTCACAAGGGAAATTTGCTGCCGCAAGCTGGTAAGGTTCGCCGCTTTAATATCTTGGCCATCAATGCAAATTTTACCGTGGGCAGGGTCGTAAAACCGCGGAATAAGGTTCAACAAAGTGCTTTTTCCTGCACCAGAAGCACCAACAAGCGCAACGGTCTGGCCGGGTTTGATATCAAAAGAAACGTCCGTTAACGCGACGGTTTCATCGGGGTAGATAACGGTAACTTCATTAAAAGAAACAGTCCCCTTCGTAATTTTAAGTGGCTTGGCATTTGGCTGGTTTACAATACGTGTCGGGGTGTCCATTACACTAAAAGTACGGTGAGCCGCCGCCAAACCTTCCTGCAAAATATGATTAAGGCTGGTTAAACCCTTAATAGGGCGAATAATAATTACTAAAGACGCCATAAAGGAGGCAAAAGCCCCAGGTGTAAGGGAACCTTCACGGATTTGCATCCCTGCGTAAAACATCATAACACCCACAACAATTGTGCCAATAATCTCAACCACAGGGCTGCTAAAAGCACGAATTTGCCCAGCCTTGGCGCTGGTGTAAAAAACTTTATCAACTGCTGTATTAATACGCTTTTGTTCGGATAACTCCATAGTAAAACTCTGCACTTGGCGGATGTGCCCCAACGTCTGGTTCAGTAAATGAGATAAAAACCCAATGCTCTCTTGATTCGTGCGAGAGTACTTGCGCATCAATTTACCTGAGCGGGCAATCACCACAGCGGTAGGCGGAAAAATAAAGAAAGTCAGCAGTGTAAGCTGCCAGTTCTGATAAATCATATTCCCCATCAAGCCAATAATAATGGCTGTATCTCGCAAGCCGCTGGAAAAAATCTGCGTAATGCACATTTTAAGTCGCTGAAGGTCGGATACAAAACGGCTGATAAGGCTCGCTGTAGGGTTGTTTTGATAGAAAGCCAAATCTTGCACCAATAGTTTGCGGTACAAGTCCTGCTGAACATCCGCCACCATCCGTTGGCCAATGTACTCCATATAATAACCTTGGTAGTAGTAGGCGATACCTTTAATGATTGTAAGCCCCAACAAAGCACCGATAATCGTATTCAAAACACCAATTTTACGGTCAATCAAACCTGTATCAAAAAGGGGCTGAATATAATACGCCGTCAAACTGGTACAAGCAGCAACAACCAACATAGAAAGCAAAGCAACAGCCAGTTTTACTTTATGAGCAGGCAAATAACCGCCAAGTAGGCGTTTAAGAAGGTAGGTGGATTTATCAGAGGTCATAGCTGCGGTATAGCACGTTTTGCGTTGGAGTAAAAAGAAATGGATAGCCTGCTGCGGCTATCCATTTAAATTCGTAAAAAGTAGTGTACCCCTGCCTACAGAGTCAGCACGCACACAGCAACATGAAATATCATAAGTGCACATGCAATATCAACGGCGAGGTTTTTATAAATATCTGGAAGTTTTGTTTCAGTGAATCTCATTAGCGATCCAGCTCCAACAATAAGCACAGCTACAATAAGAGCAAATTTTGCGCTAAGAGGAGCCTCAAGAGAGTTCCTTGCCCAAATAACGTAGGCTCCAGCCAGTATAATAATGCTTGGTGCAATAACACTGTACCAAAATCTTGTGAAAAAGCAGGGGACAACCCTCGGTATTCTTACTATTCGTAACATTTAAGAATTCCTCTAACAGAGTTTAAGAAGTAAAATTTAGAAGTTATTTGTCTTTTAATAGATTTTCTTTCACGGTACAAGTAGGTATGCGTACGTATATTTTATGTTTTTGCTGTTTTATGGCTGGCCTTCTTCTATGGTTTAGCGGAATTGACATCCAAATAACCCTCTTTTTTGAAAGCATGGATACCCCGTGGGGTAACGCATTTTGGCGTGTTGTAGGGCAAGCTGGGTTGGGGCGTTGGCAATTGATTTTATGCCTCGGTATCGCGTGGTTTTTAGTTAGGCCAAGCAAACGCTTAAGCTGGTTAGATGCTAAAATACTCGCTCGCCTATTCATCGGTGCAACCTACATTTGGCTAAGATTACTGGTACTCAATACAAAACCCGTACAGCGTAGTAAATACTTTTGGCAGCGGGCAGCAAAGTATTGCCAGCAACTACAATGGGAAGCACGCGTTTGGCTATATGCTATGCCCATTATGTTTGGAGCAGGGGTGCTATGCACACTCCTTAAAGTCCTCATTGGGCGCCCACGGCCAAAAATGATGCTTTGGCACGATACCATCACGGCAATAGGGCCAACGCTCAGCGCAAAATTTCATAGCTTTCCATCTGGCCATACCACAACAACGTTTGCTTTATTAGCGGTGCTACATACGGCTTTTCCACGGTACAGGTGGGTATGGTGGCCTGTCGCCTGTCTCACAGCTTTTGCAAGGGTAGGGGCCATAACCCCGCATTTTATGGGAGACGTTGCAGCAGGCGCGGCAATCGGCTATGGTGTTGGCATCTATTTAATAAATAAATATAAATTATCAAGGCTTTAAATGGCACGTCATAAATCTTACAAATCCCCTGAGGTAGTCTCTAACCATACGTGGCAGCTTTTTGCCTTCGTGCTATTTACATTTTTAGGCGTCCTTTACTTTTGGGGGCATAACCGTTACCAGTTGTTTGACGTTGACGAAGCTATTTTTACGCAAGCCACAATTGAGATGGTTGAGAGCAATAACTACGTTCTACCAACTTATAACGGAGAACCTCGCTACCACAAGCCGCCGTTAATATACTGGCTACAAGCAGGAAGCCTAAAAGCTTTTGATGCCGTACCGTATAAGGAGGAAATTACGCCGTTAGCCGCCCGTTTGCCATCCGCCATTTGTGGCCTTCTGGCGGTATTAGTCTTCTACTTGTTTACAGCCGCCTTAACACAGCGCCAACGCTACGCTGTAACGGCCACAGCCATTTTTAGCTTAAACCTACTATGGCTAATTGTTGTACGCGCCGCCATTGCGGATGCCGCCCTTAACCTCATCATGTTAACTAGT
This sequence comes from Alphaproteobacteria bacterium, assembly GCA_028817875.1. Classification (GTDB taxonomy): domain Bacteria; phylum Pseudomonadota; class Alphaproteobacteria; order UBA2136; family JAPPOO01; genus JAPPOO01. The sequence goes on from JAPPOO010000044.1 coordinate 4,000, forward strand.
ACGCTGTACATGCTTTGGCTCCTCTACACAGAGCGAGTAGGCTTTCTATACCAAATAATAGCAGGGCTATTGCTGGCATTGGGCTTTTTAGCAAAGGGGCCAATTGCACTAGCTATTCCGGGGGCTGTTGTTGGATTGGCCGTACTTGTAAAGCCTCACTTTTTAACAAATATCCGTGTCCTTAACCCTATTGTCATTCTGCTGGCACTGGCAATTGGCTTTATGCCATGGATGCTCATGATTCTTCAAAAAAGCGGGCTAGATTTCTTCAAAGAATTCATTTGGGTGCATAACATTCAACGTTTCTTTGGTGGCTTAAATAATACTCACAGCACCTCAGGTTTTTATTACCCCATTGTATTTCTTATAGGCTTTTTTCCATGGTCTGTTTTGTTCATATGCGCACTCCCTTGGGCAGGAAAATACTTTTTCGAAACCATCCGCAAATTAGAAGCAAAGTACGCGCTACCATTTTGGGGGCTTATTTGGTGTTTGCTTGTTCTAGTTCTCTTTAGCTTTTCACAAACAAAACTCGTCCATTACATTGTGCCTGCATTGCCGGGGGCAGCCTTGTTTATCGCTGGCTGGTTAGAGCAAATATCCCTTAAAAGAAGCCGCAAAGCCTTAACGTGGATTGGTTTACCACTCGCACTGGTATTTGGTGGGTTTTTCCTTGTATTTAACCGTTTGTTGGTTGCTGCACGGCCTGAAACAGTAGACCCCATGGTGGATATGTTGAGAAAAGAACTAAGCTTCCAATGGCCGCCTGCTAAACCGCTGGTAGCTGATATTCTCAGCCAAAGTGTTATGTTAAATCAATCAGCGTTATTTATTGGTATTTTATTTATTATTGGTAGTTTTGTTGGATTCGGCGTTTTAAGAAAAGGCTTTAGGCACGGTACGCTTGTACTGGTAACAGCGCAGCTGGGGATTCTCGCCCTTATTGTTGTTGGTATTATGCCTATGGTATCAAACTACACCCAAAAACCGTTGGCACAGCTAGCTGAACACATAAAAACCGAAACAAACGGAGACACGCTTTATCATTTAGGTTTGCATCATCCAAGCGTTCGCCTTATATCAGGCATACCGTTTATTGAAGTCAGCAAGCCTGTGCAGTTGGAAGGCGTATTAAACGACAAACGCACGCTGATTTTACACGAAGCGCACAAAGAGGAAGCTATTCGGGAAATTTTGCCGGAAACAGCAACAATCTCATCCCTATGCAAAGGCGGCTTTTGTGTGTTAACGGTGGATGACAGACCCGAAGAATTGAGGAAAGAGGAAGAGACAGTAGAAGATGGCAGTGGAAAAGAATAAACACATAGATGTTTCTATTGTTGCTCCCATTTATAATGAAGAGGACTCGATTCCTCATTTAGTCAAAAAAATCCACGAGGTCATGAGCGTCAGCGGCAAAAGCTGGGAACTTGTCTGTGTGGATGATGGCTCTAAGGACAAAAGCGCGGAAATCCTTGCCGCATTGCAGGAAGACTACCCTGAACTCTCTCCCGTATATTTCCGTAGAAATTACGGCCAAACAGCCGCCATGCAGGCGGGTTTTGATCACGCCAAAGGCGATGTTTTGGTAACCATAGATGCCGACCTGCAAAACGATCCAAAAGATATTCCTAACCTTTTGGAGCATTTGGAAAAAACAGGCGTAGACATCGTGTCAGGCTGGCGTAAAAACCGACAAGACGCCGCCCTAAAAAGAAACTTGCCGTCTAAAATTGCCAACGCACTGATTCAACGGGTGACAGGCATTTACCTGCACGACCTCGGCTGCTCTCTCAAAGCTTATCGTAGAGAAATACTAGAAGATGTACGCATTTACGGAGAATTCCACCGCTTTATTCCTATTATGGCGTCTCAAAATGGCGCAACAATTGACGAAGTTGTCGTCACCCACCACGCACGCCAGTTCGGACAATCCAAATACGGGATAGACCGCACATTTCGGGTGGTGTTAGACCTCATCCTCCTCAAATTCCTCCTCACTTATATGAACCGCCCCATGCACGCATTTGGCTACTTAGGGCTGGCACTACTCATCCCAGGGGGGCTACTCGGCACGTACCTAACAGCCCTTAAAATTTTGGGGCAGGACATCGGCGGCCGCCCACTATTGTTACTCGCCATTATGCTTGTGCTTATGGGCGTTCAGCTTATTGGTATGGGCGTGCTGGGTGAACTCATGATGCGGATTTACCATGAACCGCACGGCCGTAAGCAGTACACACTCAAGCGGAAAACCCCTAAAAAAACCGCCCCCAAAAAGGAGGCGGCAGCCAAAGGCACTAAGCCAGCGACCAGAGGAAAAAAGTCTAAAAGCTAAAGGCGGTTACTCACACGGTCAGTAAACTTATCGGCATCCGTTTCCGTGTGAGCACGCGTCTCGCTTATGTTGTCGGAAGTTTGCCATTTAAGATCCTCACTGGTAGGTAAGCTAGCGGGCTGCTCCCATCGTGGCACAAAGGGAAGGTACTTCCCCTGCGGCACAATACCTGCAAACTCAAGCCCGTAAAGGGCAACAATACCAAGGCAGATAAATCCAAATAGCTTAATCATATTCTTCTTTTTATTCCTTCCGTTCAGGTCGAATATTTATATTTGTATGCAAAATAAACGGCTGACACAGCACTGACAAATCCCAAAAATTCCCCCATCCACCAACAAAAAAGGCCAAGTTCAGTTAAGAACAAGGCCTTTTTCGATAAGTGTACAAGAGCAGAATTAACCAATTACATAGAAAAACATATTGTTAATATAGGTAATTGACAGGAGGTCTTGAGCATCATCGCTCAACTGGTACAATGGCAGCTTCTCCCCTGCTAGCGTTTGGGCGTTAATAGGGCAGAAGTAATCAGGACTCGTGACAAGTCCTTGTACAGCCTGTTCTGCTCCAAGCTTCGCAATGCCTGCTTTCATAGCCTCAACGTATACCTGAAAGCTTTTAAGGTTTGCTTTCTCAGAATCGGGAGGAAATCTGTACGTTCCTCCTAGTCTTCCTAGGTCACCAGCACCTACAAGGATAATCTTACGCCCTTCTTTTTGTGCAAGATGTATAGTTTTAATATGCCTCAACGCAGTATCAGCAGCACTACCAGCAAGGGCAGAGTTATCAAAAACCAGTTCGTGTTCAGGAAAAGATTTTCCAACGAACTCCAGATTTTTTTCTAAAGCTGAAAGGCCGTCACTAATAGTGAAGTATTGGTCACCAGCTTTTACAAAGCCTGTAGGAGCTTTTAACCTAGTTGTATTTGGTTGCAATGCCACTTTAAACGCTTCAGGCACTTTAACCTTATACCTGTTCAAAATAGTTAAAACATCCTGCTGGTCAGTATTTGTTTCGCAAGTAATTCCAGCACCAATAACCTGTAAATCATTGCCTGCAATATAAGGCAAAGCAATGGTGACAACTTTAGCTTCTGTATTCTGAACCAAACGCCCGCCGTATATATTAGATATATACTTTGTGACAGTAGCTTTTTCAGGTATAGAAGCCTTAGCAGCTGTAAGTTGGTCAAGAATATCTTGGTAACAGCCGTCTTCCAAATACTTTGCTGCTGGAGCTTCAATAGCAGTTTCTGCTCCATCAGAAAGAAGAACCAACACTAAGTCTTTTGTTTTAGCATCACGAATTTTACTGATAATATTCACGATGTCTTTTGCATCACTAGAAAGAGATGATTGCTCTCCCGTTGCAGCAACAGCTGCAAAGTAAGTCTTGTTGTGGTTTGTAAAAAACCTTCGAACAAAACCCTCCATATTGGGGGCAAACTCACCCAAAGCAAGAACGTAAACATTCCTGACCTCTGCGATGTCCAGCTGCTCCAAACAGTTTGGCAAAGAGATATTCAACTGTGCACTATTAATGCAAAGCCCATGAGCATCTTGAAGTTTTTTAATATAGTTGATAGTCATTTTAATCTCCCAAAGGGGTTAGTAGCTAATAAGCTAAGATAAAAAAAGAATTGATTAGTCCAATTACCCCCTAAATAGGCACTATTTCCCCAAATTTCAAGGCTATTTCACGATGTTTAAAAGAAAATCCTCTATTGACAAAATATTTGTATACATATAAAAAATACCCAAACACATATCAATTTTAAAACAGGGTGTAAAAGCCCTGTATCACTTACAAAACTTCTACTCTCAAACTGGAGAAATAAATGTCAAAAGATCAAATTGAAAAAGGTTGGGTGCAAACACTCAAGTCTATGCCTGAAATGCGTACACCACTTAAGGTGTTTCAGTATATTGTTCTTGCGCTGACGGCACTGCTGGTGCTTGAAGCAGTAGCATTGTTTATAACAATGTTTCCAGTGACCTACTACCTTGGCACAGAGCCTGAGAATACGGTATTTTTCATGCAAAAATCTATACTGATGACAGGGTGGCTTTTTGCTGTTGTAAGCCTGACAGGTATAGTTGCGCTTGAAGGGCTATGCTATATCAGAACTGGAAAAACTATGCTGCTGGTAGCGTGGTTCGAAAAAGAGCTTTGGAACGACGAACAGGGGCAGCAATATCAGGTCAGACAGTTTTATAAAGTGGTCGTTACAGGCCTTATAACAGCTGCGTATATCGCAGTTATTATAACAATACCAGCGGCAGAGTTTCGCTCATTATTTGGGAACGAGCTCTGGAAGTATGCTTTAGGCGTTACAATTTACTCGGCTATCATCGCCATGGTACTACTCGTGCTGAGGAAAGAAAGTATCTGGTGGAAAAAGGCTTTTTCAAAACACTTTCCGAGTGAACAAAGCTAAGAAACCTCAAAATCGGAAAAAGGGCTGCCCGTAGGGCGGCTCTTTTTTCGTGCTGTAAAAACCATACCCAACCCCATCCCCCTATGCTATTCTGCCTTCGCTTCTGTGAGTTGCAGAAGTGGGGCTTAAACACCTCTACTCGATTGGCCATGCAACGCTGGCCATAAAAATGCGTTGCCAAACTGATCGTAAGGTTGGGGAGGCAGCGAATACAATACGGCTCTGCTGGAATAAGCTGCGCCGTTCTTCGAGTACGGTGTTTAACTCCCCAGCCACTTAACCAAGTGGCTGTTTTGTTTGATTAAACAAGGAGTAAAACCACTATGAACTACATTCTTGACCTGCCCGTACACTGGAACCAGAAACTTGCACGAAAAGTGAGGCGTTACAGGAAAAGACGCGGTTTTAGCCAGCAAGAGCTTGCCGACCGTATGCATATTACTGAGGAACGCTTGTACCGTATCGAAACCTTCTCTCAACCCATCACCGTGACAGAGCTAACAAATTTCATGGCCATTTTTGATGTAACGTACCGAGAGTTTTTTCTTTGACGGTGACTTACAGTGCTGAAAATTTGGTGTTTTAACGGTTCCCAACATCCCAAATGCGAGAAGCATTTGGTTGTTGTGGGGGCCGGGGTAATTTACTCCAGTAGCCATTTGCTAGCTTCGCCAGTGAACTGGCTATCAAAAAACCGAAAACGCCACCAACCGCATCAGCGCCAGCAAGCTCTACCAACTCTCTCAAGTTCTAGAAGTTCCAATCCAGTATTTTTTCGATAACGAGTAAAAAAATAACCCTCTTGATTTCTTTAAAATATAAATGTATACACTGCTTAACGCATAGGTTCAGAGGTGCTGTATTTTCACAGTCCTCCACGTTTTTAATCTTACTCTATATTTCTGTAGATATTTAAAGGCATACTTGTGTGTGAAATTTCAAAATTTAGCCGCAAGTGGGCGGTATTAACAGCTTTTAATGAAAAAGCAATTTGAGGAGATAACTATGGCGGATCTAGCTAACTCAATCGCACTTATAAAAGATAATGATACGCTTTTTGCTTTGCTGACTGCATATGCAGATAATACTGCTGTTCCAGTAGTATGCAGAGAATGGCGGAGTATTGCTCCGTACCTGAATGGTAGCGGAGAGCTTGGTAGTCTAGGCATTCAAGCAATCAAAATCTACCTTAAAGGGTATAAAGGGGATGACCCAATTATACTCAGCCTGAAAGAGGGTAACTTGCACGATATTGCAATGAACTCTCTCAAAATCAAGTACCATCAGAAATTCGTAAGCTTTGCTCGAAATGATATGCGTAAGCATAGAAGGTATTGGGTAACATTCTATATCCTTAATAAGGATAAATTTAACCTAAGTATTCCTGAAGGAACTGAGCCTCTAGAGGAAATTGATTCTCTAGGTTTGGAAGTTATGTGGGAAATTTACGACGCTGGAAACGCTCCAACAGCTGAGCAAATCCCTCTAACTGATTTTGTGGATGTTGATAGTCAGGCAACTGATGAAAAAAAGGCTCCGGTAGGTGAGGGCGATGATTTTCCGGTGACGTTTGATCTTATAAAACCAGTTGATGACTGCTCAGAAGAAGTAACAGGTGAGCAGATTGCGGAAGCTAAGCAAGAGCTGGAGGGAATATCCGAAACTGATCCTGTTCTTTTTGACAGCATTTGCAAAAACTACTTTGGTGCTACGGGAAGAAACGGGCTGACGGCACAAGCAGAAAATGGTGATCTAAAACACTATGGTCTGGCACACATGAGAGCTCTCAGCCAACTTTTAGCAGAAGGAAAGTTGTCTGATCCTAGCAAGTTCGGCATGGATACAGTAAACGAGCTGTCTCCTGTTCTTGTGGGGGGAGAAGATAATTCCTCTGGTACAGTTAGCATAGAGAACGAAATCAGTGAAGTACACTTCGGCCGCCCTTTTGGAGAAGGAGGAGAAGCTGACAAGTAAAAAACGGTATAAGTAATAAATTTTACAATACCTCTATATCGATTCGACCCTCTTCTTATGAAGAGGGTCGGATTTTTTTGTGAATAATGTACAGCAAAAACCCATACCAAACCCTATCCGTGCAAACCTTCGTTTACCCCATTACTCCGACCACAGCCTCAGCACCCCCGTGCCTATCACCTTGCACTCGCTCCATCTAACTCTTTTGCTTCCCCCCCCTTCTAAGCGAGAATTTGAGATAATTATTTCTTTTGTTTGAACAAAGCACGTTGCACCGTGTGTATTCTGCTGTCATCACACCTAAATACCTTTGTACTAAGCTTTTCGCAATAGCCTCAACCTTTTTCTCTCTCTCATTCTTTACAATATCCCATACACAAGTTGCTCAGCTATCATCAAGCAACGGCCTCACTCTCCACAGCATCTCGCTTAGCTTTCCCCAATCAACTTCTTCCACTCACTCAGCCCTCACCACCACCTCAGCGGCCTCTTCCTTTACCCAGCACACTCCGCTCTCTCCACTCCCGCGCGCCTGTCAAGATGTATACAAAATAATGGTAAAAAACGCCAAAAAATCACGAAAATTTGACATTTTTTGCTCTTTTTGCACCAAAATT
>JAPPOO010000092.1 GCA_028817875.1 Alphaproteobacteria bacterium
CAATATCTTGTTATTCTGATTAGAATCCTACCACCGCATAGGCCTGTATCTTTGAATATTTACCAAGGGAATCCAATTTGGCACAAATTCATCAAGAGTAGTAAGGAAAAGCCTGTAGTTCTTTTGGGAGTGGACGGTCGCTTTTCTGTGTGGGATATAGTTCATGTTGAGGTTAAGTTAGGATTTGGTTATTTTAAAAGCTCGCTCTTTGACTGATAGTGAAGAAAAAGAGTCTTTTTCTTCAGCTGATTATACTCTGAGAAAATTGGGCTCATTGGTTAAAGGTTAATAAAAAACAGGTTAAGGAGGCTAATAGGCAGTAATCCAGCTGTATAGCTTAACGCTGTTCTGCTACCGCTCGAGTGATTTTTTCTTGTGGAGTTTTGTGTAGGTCTTTTGCTAGGCCGATTAAGGTTAGCAGTTTTAGAAGCCATTTTGTAGGGTCAAAATCGTACCAATAGATACCGTTGCGGTAATCTTTTGGGAAGGTGTGGTGATAGTTATGGTATTGTTCACCTAGTGTAAATATCCACCACCAAACATTTCTGGATGAGTTTGCCTTAGAGAACGGTTGGGTGCCGAAATAGTGGCAAATAGAGTTAATGCCATAAATGAAGTGGTTACAGACCATGACTCTGGCTAAACTGATGATAACACCACTCCACCACGGGGCGTTTGCTGATATTGCGAGTATGGCAGGTATAGCGATATTAAGGAGTATGCTTAGTAGCCAATAGTATTTGGATTGGAATTCTAAAATTTTGTTGTTTTCAAGTCGTTTAGGTAAGCGTGGCAGTTCGTATGGGTAACTATATACAACCCAATTTTGGTGTGCCCACCAAAAACCATGAGCTGTGCTATACGGGTCTTCTTTGTTATCAGTATGTTGGTGGTGTTTAATATGTTCGGCTATCCAGATTTTACCATTTTGTTGAAGCATAAATATGCTGGTGATGGCAAAAAAGAATTCAACATATTTGTTAAGTTTGGCTGCACCGTGTGTCCAAACACGATGGTATAATAGCGTAATGCCGAAGCCTCCTAGTAGATATGCGCTGATATAGTAAATAATTTGGCTTACAGAAAGGCCATAGAAGTAAATCAGATAGAGGCTGATAGGGATGCATATATGTAAGAAGATAATAAAGGAAAGGCTGATAGGGTGAAGATGCCTTTCCAATTTAGTTATCCCTCTAGTGTATCTAAATAGCGGGCTGCATCTAGGGCTGCCATGCATCCTAGTCCTGCTGCTGTTACGGCTTGTCGGTAGATTTCATCTGCGACATCTCCTGCTGCAAATACGCCTGCAATGTTTGTATTTACTGTTCCTGCTTCAACCTCTAGGTAGCCTATATCGTTCATATTTAGCTGGCCTTTGAAAAGGCCTGTATTTGGTTTGTGTCCGATAGCAATAAATACGCCATGAACGGGAATTTCTGCCTTTTTGCTTGATTGGGTATTTTCAACGCGAACAGCGTTAACTCCCATCATATCGCCCAAAATTTCATCTACTGTGCTGTTCCAAAGAACTTCAATTTTTGGGTGGTTAAAAACACGTTGGTGGAGAATTTTTTCGCCGCGAAATTCATCGCGACGGTGAATAATAGTTACTTTATTGCAAATGTTAGCTAAGTATAAGGCTTCTTCTAGAGCTGTATTTCCACCGCCTACAACAGCAACATCACGGTTTTTATAAAAAGCACCATCGCAGGTAGCACAGGCAGAAACGCCTCGGCCATTATACTTTTCTTCACTTTCGATACCAAGCCATTTGGCGGATGCACCTGTTGCGATTATAAGAGCATCGCAGGTGTAAGTATCTTTTTCACCAATGAGTGTGAACGGTTTTTCTGTTACTTGAGCTTCTTTAATGTAGTCTTGAACCATGGTTGTGCCACAATTCTCAGCTTGTTTTTGGAATTGCTCCATAAGCCATGGGCCTTGTACTGGTTCGGCAAAACCTGGGTAATTTTCTACATCGGTCGTGATAGTGAGTTGTCCTCCAGGTTGTAACCCATGGATGAGAGTGGTAGGTACGCCTGCTCGTGCGGCGTAAATAGCTGCGGTACATCCTGCTGGACCGGAACCTAAAATGATAAGCTTATGATGTTGTGACATGGGGTATTTGTAGCAATCAGTTTACAAAAAGACAAACACTTAATTGATACTGCACCTTTAAAATGGCCAAAAATAGGGTATAAGCAGTACAGATAACGCCATGAAAATAATATTTAATGGCAGCCCAATTTTTATAAAGTCCATATATTTATAGCCACCAGGGGTGTAGACCATCATGTTTGTTTGGTATCCCACAGGTGTTGTAAAGCAAGTAGAAGCTGCAAAAGCTACCGCAACTAAAAATGGTGTGGGACTCACCCCTAGTGTACTAGCTAGCCCGATAGCAAGTGGTGCTAATAAAGCTGCTGTAGCTGTATTAGACATAATGGCTGTAAGTACCATTGTGATTGCATAAATTCCGGCTAGTAGAGCTAATGCGCCCCAGTCCCCTAAAGATGTGAGAATTGTATTGGCAATGAGGTCAGCTGTTCCTGTGCTTTGCATTGCGTGTCCCATAGGAATAAGGCCTGCTAACAACATAATTATAGGTAAGTTGATGGATTTATAGGCCTCTTGTAGTGAAAGGCAACGACACATAACCATACCTGCGGCAGAGACAAAAGCAGCCGTTAATACAGGTAGGGCACCTATACCAACACTTCCTAAGAAAAACGCCATCCATAAAACTGCAAACCAAGCTCGTTTTTTCTTTACTCTCATGGTAGAAAGGTCTTGGAGGAACATGAAATCTTGCTGTTCTTGTAGGACTTTTATGTCGTCTTTATGGCCTTGTAATAACAACATATCTCCCTCTTGGAAGGGGATATCAGCAAGACGTTGTTCAATACCTGCATGGCGTATGGCGAGTACTGCAGCGTGGTAGCGCCAGTAAAAATCTAACTGGTTGAGGGTTCTGCCAATGAGGCGGGAGCCTCTTGGAATGAGCACTTCTACCATAGCGATGTCTTCTGAACTTAAATGTGCCTCGGAAAGTGTTTTTTCTGCCCAGTCGTCTAGTTTTAAGCGTCCGACTGCATCTAACACACGGTCAACACTGCCATGAATCATTAGTAAATCATCTTCACGTATTTGTGTGGATTGTGGTGACCAGACCCTTTGGCCGTCTCGGATAATTTGTAAAACTTGTAGGTCGTCGCTTATGTCGTGCAGGGCGTTTTCTCCGCCAGTTTGGCCTATAAGAGGAGAGTTTGGGAGAACTTTCATTTCTGTGACATAGTCTTTTAAATTGTAGGCAGCAATGGCATCATCAGCTTTTTGGCGGTTTGGAAGGATGAATTGGCTGACAATCAGCATATAAACCATGCCTACTCCAAAACAGATAAGCCCTAGTTTTCCAAATTCAAAAAGAGAAAAGCTAGGGTAGCCAGCCTCTATAGCGTAAGCGTTTACTAAAAGGTTGGTTGTTGTGCCGATAAGGGTACAAACACCACCAAATTGGGCAGCAAAAGATAGGGTGAGTAGTACACGGGTAGGGCTTATACCGCGCTCTCGGCATAAACGTAGTGTTACAGGCAATAATACGCTGACAGTAGCTGTATTGTTTACAAAAGCGGAAAGAAACCCTGTTGAAAAACCCATAACAGCACTGAGCCTGAATGGTTGTCGGCTTTTACCTGCTAAACGGTACAGTTGGTGTGCTAGAAGCCTTACAATTCCTGTACGTTGTAGGCCAGCAGAGAGCACGAACATAGCGGCAACTGTCATAGTTGCGGGGTTTGAAAAACCAGTTAAAATATCTTTTGGAAGTACAAGGCCTGTTAATAGTAAAGCGAGTAAAACGACGAATGCAATGCCGTCGATAGGGTATTTATCCATCACAAAGAGAATGAGCGACCCTGCAACAATAAGTGTTAAAATGAGAACATTAAGAAGCTGAATTTCTGGCACGGCTTGTCTTTCATTTTTGAGTTAGTATACTGACATCAACATAAAAAAACCATGAAAAGGGTGAAAAATTATGATGGAAGAGATTGATAGTTCTCGGCGGTTGCCAATTCGTTTGCTTGTGAACGTTATTTTAACTTGTTTCGTTTTGGTAGGAATTGGTGTGTTTGGTATTGCGCATACGCTTAACCCAAAAACAGATGATATGTTGTATGCGTGGCTAAATGAGCAAACTTCCCAACTTTTAGGAAATGTTCACCAGACTACCCAAGCTGCTGCCGATACAGACTGGCAGCAAAAGCTAAAGAAAGTAAAAGATGTTGCTGAAAAAGCTATGGAGCCTGTGGAAGTAAAAGAGCCTTTGCCTGAGGAGATGTTTGATACTGCTGAAGAAGCTGAGGCGTTAGAGACGAAGGCGAATTAACCTTTTATAGTTTTTCGGGCCATGGTGTATATGTTGGAAGTGTTGAGTATGGTTTTTTCATATGTGTTGGCCAAATGCCTACTTTTTCTAACGCTGGAATATCAGACCGTGCGGGGTTGATGACAATCCATTGTTGATTAATTTGGGCGGCAATAACTTCTCTTGTTGTTCCTTGAATAATGCCAATTCGTATATGGCGGATATTTTTAATGGGATAAGGTGTATAATTTAGGTTGAACCCTTGATCCCACCATTTACCTGCATGGATGTGAGGAGGTGCTTTATCTTCTAGGCAGGCGATGCCTTGGTATATACGAAAACGAGGTTGGATAAAATTCATAAGACAAGATAACTCAAACACTTGTGTTTTCTTAATATTAAGCCTATTCTGGGCGGGTCAAAAAGCAATTTTAAGGAGTTTTTTACCCTATGGCTACAACAAAAAACGATGCGCGTAAGGTAAAGGCTGGTAAAGTGCCAGTGGTGCTTTCGCCTTTTAAAAATTTAGTTGTACTTTCTGATTTTAATTGTGGGATTGCTAACGCGCAAATGGAGATGCGCTATCGGAATGTTTTTCAATGGATTTCTGATGAACGCCAAAAGCGGGTACTTATGCCTAAAGAGATTGATTTGCCGAAAGACAAAGCGGTGCTTCAAGCTCCTTCTGTTATGCATATACAAGATATTCCTTTCGGGAATATTGATTACGGAGCTTACTCTTTGTACTGTTGTTACCGCGCGCTTGGACGGAGTCGGCCTAACTTGTTTATTCATGTGACTGACCCTGGTGTTGGTGCGGGGGATGATCGCAGTATTATGGTAACAGACTATGGTAATACCTTTATTGGCCCGAATAATGGTTCTTTAGGTCTTTTGCGTGCTTATTTTGATGAACGTGGTATTCCCTACAAAGTTTGGAAAATTGACTTAGATAAAGTTGAGGAATTGGAACAATACCGTATGGAAGAGCCAACATACCATATTCCGCGTACTTTCCATGGACGAGATATTTTTTCTGTAGTTGCAGGGCTTCTTTCTGGCGGCGTTTCTCCGGAAGCATTGGCGATAGAAGAAGACAAGAATGGTCCTGCCATGACAGCCCTTTCTGATAGCATTAGCGCTCTTCCTGATAAATTAGGAAGCCCTGTACTGTTTTATGCTTTTCGGGATAATACATACGGTAATTTAAAAACTAATTTAACATTAGATGCGCTTACTTTTGACCAATTAGTAGAAGAAGCAGCTGAATTTAAGATTACTAATACTCTAAAAAAAGCCGCTTGGTGGGAAAGCCAGCAGAAGATAATTACGTTTGTAGCTAAACGTGTTTTTGCAGATGTTTCGCGAGGGGAGCCGCTATTATATTTAGGGAGTACTTTTGCACCGCAATGGGATGAACGTTTGGTAGAGCTTGCTGTTAATATGTGTGATGCTGCACAAGAATTGCGTTTATCCAATAGCTATATGGGAGCACAGGAGTTGACGATTGAACGCATCCGCTAAGAAACGCAGCACAAAAAAATTTAGTAATCGGCGCCGTTATTACGACGTGCGGCAGTATGCTATGTTGTTTAATGCTGAAAATGAAATACTGGTTTTGCAATTGCCGTTGCATTACCAGCCGTATGGGGGGCAGTGGACGTTCCCTGGTGGGAAATTAGAGCCTTCGGATGTTCCAGAGGAAGGTATTTTACGGGAAATTGAGGAAGAAACTTGCTTACAGGCAGAGGTTGAGGAAATTCTCCATCTTGATCGTTGGGATACGGAACGTTCTCGTAAACTGGCTATTTTTTACCGTTGTCGTTTGGTGGGACGTCGTAAGCAGCCTGTATTGAGCGAAGAGCATCGCTCTGCTAAGTGGATTTCTATAGATGATTCGCAAGAACTAGAATTTTATAGTGCTTACTTTAGGCGTGCGCTGGAAAAGAGTGCAGACTCGCTTTAGAGAATTTAGGAAGACTCCCATAGAGATTTGGGCAGTTTTGATAACCATGTTTGGTGGTTTTTTGCTTCTTCTTCAGTTGGTTTGAGGACGAGTGGAGAGCGGGTGATGGAGGCTTTTTGAAACATTACACTTCTTTCTTTAGTCTTTTTTTGTTGGTCTAGAATAAGACTACCCTGTAAACCTCCTGTTAATTCCACGTATACTTCTGCAAGTAGTTGAGCGTCTAGTAGAGCACCATGGACGTCTCGTTCGGCGTGTAGGGCAACGTTAAAGCGTTTACAGAGAGCATCTAGGCTATGGCGTGCTCCTGGTATTTTTTTGCGAGCCAGTTGGAGGGTATCTACTACGCTATTTGTGGGAAGTGTATAGTTGCACCGCTCAATTTCGTAATTAAGAAACGACATATCAAAACCTGCATTGTGGGCAACAAGAGGGTCGTTTTGAATAAAGTTCAGTAAGTCATCTAAAATATCTTTAAATATTGGTTTTCCGCGGACTTGATCGTTAGTAATACCTGTAATTCGGGTGGATTCTGCTGAAATTTCTTGTTCTGGGTCGATAAAATGGTGAAAGGTTTTACCTGTTGGTAAGCGGTTGACCATTTCGACCATACCAATTTCAAAAATACGGTGGCCATCATTAGGAGAGAGGCCCGTTGTTTCGGTATCAAAGACGATTTCACGCATTAGGGTGGGGTTTCCGGTTGATGATATTAATTGTGAGGCAATATAAGGCTCCTATAGTAACGCCCATACCTAGGAGTAAGTCTATGCCATCAAAAGCGCGTATATCTAGTATATTAAAAATACTAAGAACAAGCTCAAAAGCGATTGTTGCAAAGGGGAGAATTGTTCCTACCATCATCATGTTGTCAGTATTTAGTAACCGAATGGCGTAAAACGTTACGTACATGGCAGGGGCGATGAGTAGGCTCCCCATGAAAAGGGCGAAAAGTTGGAAACTTGTTTTGGTTAAGTCAGTGTAAGAAGGGGCTGCAAAGGGTTGATGAAACGCGTTTGGTAGGTAGGCCTCTAAGGTGTTGACTGTAAATGCTGTTGTGATGAATAGCAGGCTAGCTACTAGTAATACAACGCCTGTGTATCGGCACCGAGCTCGTATGCCAACAGTTTTTTTTGAGTCAGGGTGTGTTTCTATAAGTAGAGCCATTGCTGCGTTTAAGACGGCAGCTAGGTATACGCTCCAAACTGCTGGGTTTGTAAATCCTCCTTCTTGTCGGAGAGATAGCCACAACACACAACCACTGATAAATAAAAAACCTGGTAGTAGTAACGGGTGTGGCTTGCGTCTAAGCACCAAAAATGAGAGTAAAACTGCAATTACAACGCTAATGCGGTTAATAAAAGCGACTTCAGTAGCTGTTACGGAGATATAAGCATAAGATAGACACACAAGGTTAATGACGCGTAGTATTCCCCATAACCATGTATGTGGATGTGTAAGGGTTGATAAGCCGTTTTTGCCTAGTCCTGCTATTAGTAGGAGGCTTACGCCTGCATAAGTGAAGCTTGTACAGGCAAAAATGAAGGGGTTGAAGTGGAAATAGCTCATGGCAACGCGTCCACTGGCGTCTACGAGACCCCACAAAGTGATAGAAGCAAAAGCGTAGAAAAGACCTCGTTCCATGTACGTTAACTCCGTAATTTCTTATTAAATCTATATAAAGCATAAGTAAAAGCAAGGATAAAGGTAAGGGTTAGTATACTTACGCTTACTATAAGGGTCTGTAAATCTAGCGGTTGACCTAGTAAGAGTGGGCGAGAAATTTTTAAAATGTGGGTTAATGGGTATATGTTAGCCACAGTTTGCATCCATGCAGGTGTTTGGGTGATGTCAAAGAATACGCCGGAAAACAGGTACATGGGCATCATCCAAAAAGTTTGGACAAAGGCAAAATGCATAGTACGGGTGGCATGGGTTGTAAAGCACATGGCGACAGCGCCATAAGCCATGTTTGCTAATATGATTATTGGTAGTAGAGGAACTATTCCCCAAGGATTTGGGAGTTCTCCAAGTAATAAAGCAATAGCTAACATGACAAAAACTGCTGGAAGACTCCTTAAATTTGCGTAAATAAGTTCAGAAAGCATAATTTCTGGTAGTTTAACGGGGGTTGCTAGCCAACTTTGCCATATTTGTGTGCTTTTGTAGCGTTCGTAGATACCAAATGTCATTGCAAGAGTCATGGTCATCATAGGACTGGAGCACATGAGTCCTGGAACAATAAAAGAGAAATAACTGGTTCCATCCATTGTTCGTACAATGGCACCCATACCGTAGCCAAAAGCAAAAAGAAAAATGAGGCGGTCAGCAACATCACGTAAGAGTAGCAGTTTCCAAACTTGGCTATATTCTAACCAGTAACGGGTCAATAGGGCATGGATAGCAGTGATAGATATTGTCATTAAGTGAAAAGCCTTTTGTGATACAGGTGGTGACTGATTGTTTGAGATACGACTGTTAGCGCTACTAATAATAATGAGTTTAATACGGTTATTTCTATGGTTAGTGTTGTGAGCAGTGTTCCGCGTACAAGTTCTATAATATAAGTAAGTGGCAGAAATGTTGAAATAAATTGAAGCCATTGAGGGAAGGATTCTAAAGGAATAAATGTGCCGCTGAAGAGAAACATTGGTGTAATAATAAGGGGCCAAAGGTATTCTACGTCAGTGTAGCTGTATGCGGTGGCAGCAAAAATTTGTCCAAAAGAAGTAAGGGCTATACCACCTAAAAGTAGAAATGGAAATGTGAGTAAAGCTACGAAAGGTGATTGTACGCCTCCAAAAAAGAAACCGACCCACATGACGATGATGGCAGCGCAAGCGCCTTTAAAACCAACCCAAAAGGCTTCTACAAGAAGAATTTGACGTAAGTTGATATTGGCTGTTAGTTGAGACTTCCATGTGCCTTGGTAGAGTTCGCGCGTCAGGGAGCCATAGATACCATCTAATATGCATCCAAACATAAGGCCTGAACACATAATGCCTGGAACAACGTAGTTGAGGTAAGGAACGCCGTTCACTTGGTTGAAGGCTAAACTAAGCCCAAAACCCATGCCATACAACGTGATGGTGGGTTCTGCAATGCGTAGCATGATGAAATTTTTCCAGTTTTTAACCCACGTGAGGAATAAGCGTTGGATAAGTGCATAACTTGTATTTAGCCAAAATAACATTAGGTGAACAGTCTTTTTTTAATTCTGTGTACGGCAACTGTAAACATAACTATGAAAAAAGTAATGAGGTAAACAGTGTGTAGTAGGATTACCGATGTATCAGTTGAATCAAACAAACTGCGGATTAATATGATTCCATGATAGAGCGGAAAAATAGCTGCGATTGTGATGAGCGCTTCTGGAAATATGTCTGTTTGGACAAAAACGCCGCTAAAAACAAATAAAGCAGTGGCTAAAGCTTCAAATGGCATAATATCTCCGTGGCGGTACACACAGCTTAGCACAAACATTCCCATAGCTGCTGTTGCGGCAGAGGTTAGTAATAAAATAGGTATTGTTGCAAAGTATGTCCATACAATATCGTCGCGGAGTAGAAAGCTAGCAGTTATTACAAGAAAACCTATAAGTGTTGAGCAGGCAGCATTCCAGAGTATTTCCCCTGCAATAATTTCTTTAACGGAAGTTCCGGTTGCCAGTACCGATAAGTAATAATGTGAGTAAATGAGTTTCATGATACTGGTGTAAGTTGTTGCCCACATGGCGCCGATAGCTGCGGCATTGAGTGCGAGCCCTGTTGTCACAAAATCTAAATATGTTCCGTTTGTTGTGTAGGGGACGTAACTTTGGAATGCGTTTATAAATCCGTAAAGTAGGCATAGTGGCGCTATTATATGTAAGGCTGCAAAAGGTACTAGCTTCTGCTTCCATACAAGGTAGTTACGGTAGAAGAGTGTCCACATGTGTGTTTATTCTCGTAGGCTACGGCCTGTAAGGTTAAGGAAGACATCTTCTAGGTTTGCAGGGCGGTGAAGATAGGTTGCATCTTGCGGAATGAGCTTACGGAAAGCTGCTGCATCATCCATATGAAAGAGAATACTATCGCCTAAATCTTCCTGTGTGGCGCCTTCAGGCAGCTTTTCGAGCGCTTTTGGTACTGGTTTGGTGATATCAAATGCATGTGCTTTAACATGACGGCTAATAAGCTCTTGCGGGGTGCCGTTGTCGAGTACTTTTCCGTGGTCAATGACGATGATATCATCGCAGAGACGCTGGGCTTCGTCCATGTAATGGGTGGTTAGAAGCAGCGTTTTTCCTTGGTTTTTTAGCTCTAAAATGCGTTGCCAAATCATAACGCGAGCTTGCGGGTCTAGCCCTGTTGTTGGCTCGTCAAGGATGATGAGGTCGGGGTCGTTAATCAAGGCGCGGGCTATGATGAGACGGCGTTTCATCCCACCAGAGAGCTGGTTAACACGGGCGTCAGCTTTTTCTTCCAGCTTCATGAAAGCAAGGAGTTGGGGGACGCGTTCCTTGATGGTTTTGTTGTCAATGCCAAAGTAGCGGCCGTAAATGGAGAGGTTTTGGCTGACGGTAAGGTCGGGGTCTAAATTGTCTTCTTGTGGGACGAGGCCGATGCGGGCTTTAATGTTGCGCGGAAGTTTATCGGCTGGGGCGTTTAGTACGGTGAGCTTGCCTTCTGTGATGGTTGAGAGGCCCATAAGCATACGCATAGTGGTGGATTTTCCTGCGCCATTGGGGCCAAGGAGGCCAGTGCAGGTGCCTTGCTGAACGGCGAAGTTTACGCCCTTAACGGCTTCGAATGCTTTTTCGCCTTTTCCGTAGGTTTTGTGCAGGTTTTGGGCGGTAATGACTGGTTGGTTCATAGGTCTTTTCACTGTTGGTTGTGGGATACTTTTTTATAAATGGTTTTGGGAAAGAAGGAAAGAGAGGAATTTTTTGAACAAAAAAAATTGCAACGTAAAAAACATCAAAATCAGTGATAAATGAGGGTGAGTAAGGGATAAATCGGTATTAAAAAGTGATATTTGAGGTCAAAAAAG
>JAPPOO010000089.1 GCA_028817875.1 Alphaproteobacteria bacterium
TTTGTCGGTCATGTTTTTGACTCCTTTTGTTATTTTTTAAACAAAACAGCCACTTGAGTTTTTTTGATAGCCAGTTCGCTGGCGAAGCCAGCAAATGGCTACTGGGGTAAATTACCCCAGCCCCTACAACAACCAAATGCTCCTCGCATTTGGGATGTTGGGAACCGTTAAAACACCTGCACTATGACTGTTTTAGCTTCCTTTTTTAGCAAAACAGCCACTTCGTGAAGTGGCTGGGGAGTTAGTAACCGTACTCGAAGAACGGTGCAGCTTATTTCAGCTTTCACCGTGTTGTATTCGCTGCCTCCCCAACCTACGGTCAGTTCGGCAACGCTGTTATCATGGCTGCGTTGCAGTGGCCATTCGAGTTGAGGTTACTACACCCCACATCCGTTTTTTGCGAATGCGGGGGCAGGATAGCATAGAGGAATTGGGTTGGGTATGGTTTTTGCACCGATTTAGCAAGCGACTTTACTTTTTTGGTTTATGGGTATACATATCCAAAATCTTAAAATGAATTATCTATTTACTCTCAACTCTAACTTTTAAAAGGTCAAAAAATGGCTAGAAAAGCTAAACCACCTGAAGGGATGTTAACAAAATTTCCACCGGATATTAAACATACAGCAAGCATTTGTCTCAACTTCTCTTTCCAGACAGACAAGGAAAAGGAAAAAGAGAACAAAACTTTCCGCCTTGCTGGTCTCTATATTGATGTTATTACTGGTCACGTAAAATACGGCTTTTACCACTGTGCCGATAGCTCAGAACAAGGTGTAAAGCCGGTAGATAAACTTGCCTCTGCTGCTGAATTATTGCTGGAATATATGAAGCAAGAAAAAGCCATAGCGGTGGACTATACCGTTGAAAACAATGACGATGAAGATAAAGTAACGCTGACGTTGGCAGAATTAACCACCATAGTAGCAAACCAAACAAATGCGACCTTGGGCGGCGGCATTATTATTAATGGCGGAACCGTCACCATTAACATGTAAAGCATAGCTTTTGCTGTGCAGCTTGAAACCCGTTGCTTTTGCAGCGGGTTTTTGGTGTTTAAGGCTTACGTTTTTTGAACGAATTTCATTTGCGTTTTGAGTCCATTAAACGTACACCATAAATTACTACATCATCTTTTCACCATACAACTTAGAGGCCTGCATTTTTTGCAGGATAACACTATGGCAACTGAACTTTTTAAAAGAACCCTTACAGGTTTAGGTTTTACTACTGCTACGCTTATTGTTTTTTTACTGCTTCATCACTTCCCTGTTCAGGACTTCCCTGTTGGGGCATGGTTGATTTTGGGAGCCTTTCTCATCCCACCAACTTTCATAGCTTTATGGGAATGGAAGGAGCTTAGAATAGCTTTCTTTTCTGAATTTGAATGGTTTGTTATTGGGGCTATATATCTATTCGGAAGCTCAGCTATTATTGCTTACTTTATGGCATATGAACCATGGATTGCTTTATGGTTAATGTCTGTACCTGTTGCGGCAGACACAGGCGCTTACTTTGCAGGGAAAAAATATGGAAAGACTCAAATTTTCCCTGTAACTAGCCCTAAAAAAACTTATGAAGGCGCTGTAGGCGGGGCTATTTCAGCTTTTGCTATTAGCTTTCTTTTTTACTGGTTTGGTAAAGTTTCAATCTTCGAACTGCTGGCAACAGTTGCTATTTTTCCAGCTTCTGTGGCTGGAGATTACTTTTTCTCTTACCTCAAGAGGGCATCTGGTAAAAAAGATGCTGGCTCCTCCCTTCCTGGCCACGGAGGCTTTGTAGATAGGTTCGATAGCCATTTTCTATCAAACTGGACTTACTTCATACTTATCGGCGTTAGCAAACTAACTGCACTTGTTACCTATTGGTTATGGTAGAGGGATGCTGTACGGAGGAGACTTCGTACAGCGCAACGCCTGTAGCAACGCTGACGTTTAGGCTTTCAACCGTGCCAACCATAGGGAGCTTGGCTAGGTGGTCGCACTGTTTAGCCACAAGTTCACGCAGGCCACTGCCTTCACTGCCCATCACAAGGCATGTTTTTTCGTAACGGGGGATTTTTGCCAGTGTTTGCTTGGAGGCTCCGTCTAACCCTATTGCCCAAAAACCCGCTTTTTGAAGTTTCTGAATGGCTTGTGCAAGGTTGGCTTCTACCAACGGTACGGTTTCTAACGCGCCGCACGCTGTTTTGGCGACGATGTCCGTCACGGGCGCGCTTCTTGCTGGCGGAACGATAACACCTGCGCAGCCGAAGGCATCGGCACTGCGGAGAATCGCCCCCAAGTTATGCGGGTCTGTCACTTGGTCTAACACCAGCACTAAATTTTTATCTAGCAAGTCTTCCACACCAGCGAGTGATAAAGCACTTACCTTTGCAGCAAGCCCTTGGTGCACGGCTTTAGGGAATTTTTGCTCCATCTCCTGCTTGGTGATGATGGTTACTTTTAGGCCTTTAAGCAAATTTGACAACTGCCCTTTGGGCTGTTCTACCAACAAAATTTCAAAGATTTTCCGTTTGCCTGCGGTAATAGCGGCTTCTACAGCATGGCGGCCGTACAGCCATTCTGCTCCTTGAGTTTGGGACTTACTTTTTTTCATCGTGCCTCATACATAGGGCATCCACACGCAAGGCGCAACTGAAAGGATTTATATAAAACTGGCAAATATGGCCAAATTTTATTTGCTATTTACTTAAATACAGTAGACAATGCGGACAAGATGTCGTTGTTGGTTCTGTTTTAAGGAACGGCTTGGTGGTTAAGTAGCGCCCATAACACGGCAGAATTTTCTAAAAAATTTCCTATTTTACAACTCAAGTTTAACAGCCTCGGCGGTCTTTGGTACTCGCTTAATTGTGGTGGGTGCTACTAAACTAAAAGTAATTAAGGAAATTTATTCATGGCTACAGGTACTGTAAAATGGTTCAACACAACTAAAGGGTATGGTTTTATTGCCCCTGAAGATGGCGGTAAGGATGTGTTTGTTCACATTACAGCTTTGGAAACCGCTGGTTTGCGTCAGCTAGACGATGGGCAAAAAGTGACCTACGAAACAGCTGAAAATAACGGCAAAGTCTCTGCGGTAGATATCAAACTTGTAAACTAGTTTGGATTTATACAGCAAGCCGCAGTTTTAAGAAGCTGCGGCTTTTTTGCGCCCCTTCCCCTTTTATACCTTAAAGTAGTTGATTTATGAGCTATTAACCTATAACAATCAAAACTGACTTTTTCACCTAACAATCTATTTAGATTGCCTAACCGTTTAGAGGATATACAAACATGATGGATGTGAATGATATTCCACACATAATTGATATCGAACATGGTACAGATCTCATTTTTGATCTGACCATCGGAATACTGCCTAATGTAAAGGCAAAAGAATCTTGGCCAGAACAACAGCAAATACCTGAAAACTGTCGCTGGATGAACAGATTCGAGACAGGTAAAATAATCCTGCTCCCAATTGATGGTGACGTTGGATTTAAATTTAACTGTGTATATGGAAATTTATGGCATTTTACCTATCATGCCCTTCGCCTAGAAAACTTTAAGTTTTGTACAGAGCATATGGAAAATAATGAAGCTTTCACAAAAAAGTCTTACGGGTTCAATTTATATAAAAATGGCAGCAAACACAGTAGCTTTAGAGATATAGGAGGAATGATATGGGAAGTACTCCCATACGCTACCGCAATACACCTCAAAGATGCACAAGGACTTCAAAATATGGAAATACTTCTTAGGTAAATAAGACTCTAGCCCTCAGTAATTAAACTGAGGGCTTACTTTTTTAAATATTGAAAAAGCCTAGCATTTTAGCGAGACTCCCTATATAAGTAGTATCAATTCCACCTTGTGGGGGCGTCACGGTTTCGACGGGATGTGCCTTTGGGATAGGAGCATGCGGTGGGGGTTACGACCACCTAAATCCTGTAGCGATAAATATAAATGCCAAAAAATCTGGCAACGTTGTAGCGTTCCCGTCTCGTACGGCTGCGCCTATGGCGATGGCTGCTTAAGTATCAGCTTGTTCCCCGTTGGTTCGGGGCGCTGACTTACAGTCACGGTCTGGTTAACTGACGTCCGTTTTGGTTAGTTAAGGCCGTTTCATTTTCAACGGACTCGGTGAAGCGGTGTTGGTACGCGTAGCCTAAATTTTCACCAACACCTGTGGACGGTTAAGGGGTCTCCGGCTTTCCCCCGCAGGCATAAATCCGGAAACTAAGCATGTAGTAGCCACCTGAATGTATGTTTCGGACGCGGGTTCAACTCCCGCCGCCTCCACCAATTTAGGATTTTTTGTTGAATATTATTTGAGGAAAAACTTTATGTTTAAGCGCACATTATACTACACAAGCCTTGCTATTACATCCATTGGATTGTGCGCCTGTGCACCAAACCCAGCCAGCTTATTTCCAATAAAAGAAGGGGAAGCTATCTCCTTAGTTAAGACTGTTGTTACTATGGATGGAAAACGCGAAAGTGGTTTCAAAGTTCAATGTGTTGCTGGCTTTGAAGATACATCGGGCGAAAAAATTAAAGCTATCCGAGACAAAGAAACTCTGTACTATTTAATGAAAACTCCTGCTGGTGAAATTGATGTTGCTTTGCTTGCCTGTTTAGCAAACAAGACATTTTATAACAAACTTAGAACCTATGAGCTAAAGGACTTATCTTTTGTAGCGGAGGCTGGAAAGATTAATTATGCAGGAGACCTTGCAGTTGACTGGCAAACTTCTAAATTTAATATAGGTGACTTTATAGGTGTTGGAGGTTTTTACGTAGGCGATAAACAAAATGGTGCGGTGAAAATTCAGGTATCTGAAGACCTTGAAGCAGCGCGCGAATTCCTGAAAAAGAAAGAGTTACCTATAGAAGGCCTCGTCATCCAAAAGGTTGATTTTAAAGAGCACCACTTGTTAACACAGTAGTAGATAGGCGAACAAACACCTAAGAGTGTGCTATCATTTTAAAATGAAATTGCTTTTTATAGTTGTTCTCATTGTGATTACTGCCAGCGTTTATTTTTACCCAACAGTAATGTTATGGTTGGATCAGGATAGCTGTCTTGACCAAGGTGGTGCATTTTTAGACGGCACATGCATTTTTAAATAATCCCCGTGTGTCCTAGGTTAAAACGTATTTTTGCAGTCTCTGATGATTTCTTGGACGTATGGGACGGTGCCTGGGATGCTGACGTTGCAGAGGACATCATCTGACTTGAGGAATGTCGACACTTTGGTGGCAAGCGTATCTGCTCCCCAAAGCCCCCACTCACGGTAGTTTGGCACTAGTATGGTTTCGCTGGTATCGGGAATAGTAAACAACTCCAGTTTATCTTCGTAAACAGGCTGCGCCTCTGTTGCTTCTGGCGTTTCTTCCGCATAGACGGTATTAACCGCAAATAATACGGCTAATAAAGCCAAAAGGCCTTTTGATATATACATACTTTATTTCCCTCTCCCAAAAATTGCATACGATTTAACGCATTTTTAGCGTCTTTGCAACTGGTTTAGGAACAACATGTACAATTGCCAGCCTACCTGCCCTTGTTTTTGCCGTATTTCTACCTATAAATAATAGCAAGAGATAATGCCTACATAGCTTGTCAAAAAGCATGTGGGCTAAGACTCACCGATGCTTTTATTTAGTAAATGTAGGTTTTTCAAACCCATTCAATGCATTTCACAGGAGATACAACCATGGTGCGCGCTATTATTCTTTCTTTGATTTTTTGTATGACTGTTACTCCTTCAGCTTCAGCTGAGTTTGTAACAACAGTAACTAAAACTTCGTATCCTTCTGTGGCCACTATGGAGGAAGCTGTCATGCAGGTTTCGTGCAAAGGACTTCAAAAACCTGTATTTGTTGAAAACGTAAAAGTAAAAGTTATTGGAAAGTGTCAAAGTATTGTTTTTTCTTATCTTTCCCTTAAAAAAATTAATTCCTTAAACTTGGTTGCCATTGGATGGCATACTGACGCTAAACAAAAGAAGCTCGTCAAGTTTCAGGTGCGTTATGCAAACGGCACATACAGGATACTCCTTTACAAAGTGCCAAGACATATTTCTAAAAAAGATTTTAGTAAACTTATTGAAGAATAAGCTGAAGAAATCTGCAAGTCCCTCGCTTTTGCGGGGGTTTCTTGTTTATGCGGACAGCTCTTTCAGCCATGCGGACATAAGTTGTGCGCCGACTTCGAGGGATTCTCTCCAGTCTTCATGGGCTTTGCCGTCTGCGCCGTCTGAAATAAACTTGATGCAGGTAAATGGAAGACCTTCGGTTCGGCATACTTTGGCGAGTGCGTAGGATTCCATATCGACCAAGTTGTACGTTGTGTGGTCGCCTGAGGTATCAAAGTTATCACCCGTGCCGCAAATACCTTGCGGCATTCCCTCCACCACCGTGCCGTATTTGAGAATAATCTCCTCCGCCTCAAATGGTGTTTGCCATTGGGGCACGCCCAACGGCGTTACGTCCATATCCCGCTGCACAAACCCTGTACAATTGACCAGTGTTTCGGCTGGAAAAACCGTGCTGCCTGCGCTCCCAAGGTTGATGATGTGGTCGGGCTTGTGGTCGTGGATGCCTTTCATCAGCGCATAGGCGGCGTTGACCTTGCCAATCCCTGTATAAACAACGTTATGGCCGTTAAACTGGCCGTTCGCCTCTTCTTCCAACGCCATAATAATAAGGGGGTTTTTCATTGTTTGCATATGCCTCATCCTACCTAAATATTAGCCAGTTCGTCTACGATAATTGCTTGACTTTTTAGTATACAAACCATACTACAATTTCACCACTTCAAATTTTTACTCAAGGAACATCGATATGACCCTGTTAAGCTTTCTAATTTCAACATTAGTACTTATTTCAGCCTCTATTATTGGTTCGTACACTGCTAACTCTGATTACTTCAAAAAACCTGATGCTAATACTTTCACAGTACCGTTCGTTATTGCTGGACTGTTAGCGTTTATTATAGATATCTTCAAGCTTATTATATTATCTGACTCCATAATCACTGTGAGTACATTAGTCAATTTATTACCACTACATATTGCAGTGGGTCTGATTTTTGGCTTTGTGGCAACAATGGTGTTTGTGGCCTGCCTTCAAATGGGATGGAAAAGTTTACCTGCAGCAATTGGACTAGGCATTTTAGCAATCTTCGGTAGCTTACTTATTACAGCTACTGTATTGGCGGGATTTTTCTATCTGTCTGGGACAAACTCTCCCGAAACAGTGCAACTTGATCAGTCTGCTTGGATCACAATATGTGTTTACGCCGTCCTTACGGCATGCTTGTTTATTTACTATCTTGGATT
Source organism: Alphaproteobacteria bacterium (assembly GCA_028817875.1). Taxonomy (GTDB): domain Bacteria; phylum Pseudomonadota; class Alphaproteobacteria; order UBA2136; family JAPPOO01; genus JAPPOO01. The sequence continues at coordinate 7,331 of JAPPOO010000089.1, forward strand.
ACTCAAATTAAACTTAAAGCATAAAAAAAAGCATCCTCTGATCAACTAAGTAAACTTAGTTCACTATATTTGGCCAGCGTTATACGCTGGCCATTTACATTTGCGGATACTTCAGACTGATGTAGAGTACGGTTATGACTGAGTTTGTTCATCTTTCTAACCGCGGGATTTTGGCCTTAACGGGCAAGGATGCGCTGGATTTACTGCAAGGCGCGTTGACCCAAGATGTACGGAAGTTAGCGGATACGCCGCTGCTGTACGCTACCCACCTTACTCCCCAAGGTAAATTAGTGACGGATGTATTCCTTTGGCAGCAGGATGATGCACTGATGCTGGATGTTCATGTAGATATGCTGATGCCGTTAGCGCAAAGCCTTAACCGCTACTGTGTGGGTATGGATGTTGAATTTGAAGACTTAAGCGCTGACTACTGTGTGTGTGCAGATATTTCTCCAACGCCTACGCACGGCTGTTCTGACCCACGCCATACAGCCCTTGGCTCTCGCTTTTACGCGACTCAATGCCCCTCTTCTTCCTCTTTAGATGTGTATGAGGCGTACCGCATCTCTCTTGGTATTCCCGATGTTTTTGTTGATTTTCCGAACCAGAATTTTCTACCGGCAGAGTTAGGCTTGCACCATTTAAATGCTATTGATTTTGACAAAGGGTGTTATGTTGGGCAGGAAGTGACCACCCGCCTCCACCGCCGTGGTACGCCTAAAAAAGCTTTATATGTATTGGATGCTGTTTTAGCTTCTGTGGGTTCCCCTATTACTTTGGAAAGCGGTACCACCACTGGAAAAGTTGGCGCTACTGCTGGCGATAAAACCCTCGCAGCTTTACAAATACGCTCAGCTGATAAACCTTTGTTCTGCCAAGAGGAAAAAATTCCGACACCGAGGCTTTCCCCCATTTATCCAAATTAAGGGTTGTTCTTTCTTAAAAGCCTTGCTAGCCTTATTTTCATGATTATGGAGCAAACCTTCTTCTACGGTATTGGTTTTGGTGGCGGCCGCTAGGCGGCCTATAGCTCTTTTCATCCTCTCTGTTATATTGTACAAACACTTAAATAAAGAATTTAAAAGGAGAAATTCCTATGCCTGCAAAATCTATGGAAGATTTGGTATCCCTTTGTAAACGACGTGGTTTTATTTTTCAAAGCGCCGATATTTACGGCGGACTTAAAGGCGTTTACGACTACGGTCCCCTTGGTGTAGAGCTTAAAAATAACATCAAAGCCTCTTGGTGGCGCTCTATGGTTTATGAACGTGACGATATAGAAGGTTTGGACGCTGCTGTTATCGGTCATCAGAAAATTTTTCAATACTCTGGCCATGCGGATACTTTTTCTGACCCGCTTGTGGACTGTAAAGATTGTAAAGCACGTATGCGTGCAGACCATATGAAAGACCCGACGAAATGTGACAACTGCGGCAGCACCAACATTACGGAACCTCGCGCGTTTAACATGATGTTCAAAACGAACATTGGCCCCGTGGAGGATGCCAGCAGCATTGGCTACTTGCGTCCTGAAACAGCCCAGCATATTTTTGTAAACTTTAAAAACGTTGTTGATAGCACGGCACGTAAAATTCCTTTTGGGATCGCACAAGCTGGTAAAATGTTCCGTAACGAAATTGTGGCACGTAACTTTGTTTTCCGCGTACGGGAATTTGAAGCCATGGAGATGGAATTTTTTGTTCCGCCTGGTGATGATGAAACATGGCACGAATACTGGTTGGAAGAACGCCTAAAATGGTGGGAAGAGCAAGGGGTTCCCAGAGCAAAAATTCATGTTTTAGATGTTCCAAAAGACGATTTGGCCCACTACTCCAAGCGTACTTTTGATTTGGAGTACGAGTTTCCACACGGCAGGGATGAGTTAGAAGGAATTGCGAACAGAACTGATTACGACCTTGGTAACCACAGCAAGGCGCAATCGGAATTAAACATCACTGCTAAAGTGCATGAAAACAAGGATTCTAACGCGAAGCTTGCGGTGCAGAACCCTGAAACAAAAGAGTGGATTGTTCCTTTTGTTGTAGAGCCTGCGGCTGGTGTGGAGCGCGCCTTCATTGCGATTATGAATGAAGCTTACGCAGAGGAAGATTTAGGCGACGGTAAAAGCCGTACTGTACTTAAATTAAAGCCACACCTCTCCCCTATTAAAGCTGCGGTTATTCCGCTGGCTAAAAACAAGGAAGAGCTGGTTAACCGCGCGAAAGAGATTAAGCAAACCCTGCAAAAGCTTGGGCTTGGCCGTATTTTGTTTGAAAACAGCGGTAACGTTGGCAAGGCTTACCGCCGCCACGATGAAGTGGGAACGCCGCTTTGTATTACGGTTGATTTTGACGGCTTGGAAGACGATACGGTGACAATCCGTAACCGTGACACAATGGAGCAAGAACGTGTTGCGGTTTCTGAATTGCCAAATATTTTAATCAAAACAATTCAAGGATAACTTTAAGTTTTCTTTACAAAGCCCCAAAATATTGGGGCTTTTTTTGAGCTATTATAAAAACTTCTTCAAAGCTTCTAACACAACAGGCATATCATTTTTGAGCTGTGTAATGCCCGTTTTTACTGAAGAAAAATCTTCTGCTAACGCATAACCTTCCACTTCTTTACAAATAGCGGCCAAGTCATCTAGTCCTAAGTTCAAACATACACCTTTCAGGCTATGGGCTTCTTTTTTTAAAGCTTCTCCATCCTTTTCACCTAATAAGCGCTCAATCTCTGTAATGAACTCCGGCCCCTGCTCCATAAAAATGCCAACAAGCGTAGTCACAAGGTCTTTATCGTCTTGCGCTAGTATTTCCAACCTAGAAAAATCCACTCTCTACTCCGTTCCATTTTATTTTTTAAATACTATGCCAAAGCATTATTTTTTAAGCAAATAATCTCTCTTGTTTCATAAATTTTGATAAATGTTACATTTTTCTATTGACGCATTTTATTTTTGTTACATAATTCAAAATACGTAAATAAGGAAAGACAGTAGCGTGACACGAGGCGGAAAAAGAACCGGTGCAGGAAGACCTACAGGTACGGGTCAGTACGGAGAAGAAACAAAACCCGTACGCGTTCCTGTTAGTAAGGTAAATGCTGTTAAAGATTTTATTAAGAATGAAACTGAGCTTCCTACCCTTCCTTTATATGGCAGCGATGTACAAGCAGGCGGACCAACCCCAGCTGATGATTATGTCGAAAATCAGATAAACCTACATGACTATGTAGTAGAGCGCCCCGCAGAAACTTTCTTTGTACGTGCCAAGGGGCAATCTATGAAAAATATAGGGATTGGAGATGGTGACTTAATGGTTGTAGACCGCAGCATCGCGCCACGTAATGGACATGTTGTTATTGCTGCCGTTGATGGAGATTTAACTGTTAAACGGCTTAATAAAACAACCGATTGTTTAGAGCTATTACCTGAAAATGAAGAATTTCAACCTATTCGCGTTAGTAGCGAGCAACACTGCCATATATGGGGTGTTGTAACCAATGTTATCCATAGAGTTTAGTAAAGGAGAAAAAAAACATGAATAAGACATTTTTTGTACCAGAAAGCTTTCCTCACCATAGTTGGACACCTGGCCCATGCGAAAGCTGGGTAGAGAAGCTAGAAAATGTTTTAGACTGGCTTATGGGCTTGGATGGAGAGTAATTCTATGTTTCGTCATATTTCACTTGGTGTGCAAGATTTAAGTAAGGCAGTTCACTTTTATGATGAAGTTATGAAAACGCTTGGGCATAACCGCCTATTTGGTGATATTGAAGAAGAGTTTATGGCTTACGGCCCTAAAGATAGTTTCTTTATTATTTGCACACCCTTAGAAGCTGATAAGAGCACCCCCGAACCTTGCAACGCTACTCACCTTTGCTTTGCAGCTAACAGTAAGGAAGACGTTGATAATTTCCATAAGATGGCTCTTAACATGGGTGGGGCAGATGCAGGTGCTCCAGGGTTACGCCCCTGTTACTCCGAAGATTATTATGCCG
>JAPPOO010000073.1 GCA_028817875.1 Alphaproteobacteria bacterium
ACAGCAAATTGCGCATATAGCAAAGTAATTAAGAAACAAGTAATACCTAAAATAAGTACAAATTCTTGCTTATAAACAACTTCTCTATTGCCATCTTCTAAATATCTTTGAAAGACTTGAACGGATGAATCAACAGCTTCAAGTGTTACTTGCAGCTGTTTTTCTAATTCCAAAAACCGAGGATCTTCAACAATAGATTTTACATCTGAGCGCAGTATCTTTCGTGTGAGGCGCTTAAGTCTACTCCACTCATCAGAAGCTTCGACAATAGCCGCTTGCGTCACAGAATCAGAAATAGGTCGCTCATTAACATGCTTACTTCCATCAATAGATAAAGTAATATCCCCTCCCTCTATCAAACCCATAAAAGTCGTATTAATAAGCTTCTCAACTTTTTGAGATTGTTTACGATGCAACATAACAGTTTTCCAGTCTTGTGTTGCATGGGCAGAAATAGCTATAGAAATATGGCGCATATAACGTTCACTCAACATACGCTGTAAGCTTAAACTATTCATTAAGGTTGCCTGCCCGCCACGTTGACTAAGCGTCCAGTGCATAAAAAGGTAAGACCCGATTAAGAGAGCCAAAAACACACTCATCAATAGCGCCAATTGAACAAAAACTGTCCGCCCAGCATAAAGTGTTTTTTGAGTACGCCGCACCATATAAAAAGCTACCTCTTTTTCGATTATTTAACTGTCATAAAGTTAGCTTCTACAGCCTTACGATGCATAGCTCGCACGTCATCGTAATTAGAGTCATCCACAATTACAAATCTATCCACATAAGCCCTATCAAGTATTTCTCTACCTTCAGGATCATTGTGCATATCAACAAGAGCTTTTTGGATTTTCGCTGATTTTTCAGAAGATAGTGCGTGTGAATGAACAACAGGAGGAGCTCCGGCAGGTCCTAAACGTTCAATAATCTTCACATCATAAGCAAAGTCTTCCCCTTCCGCACGCGCATAATCTAAAACAAGTGAATCTACAGCACTTGCAAAAGCCTGCCCTTCGGCAACCATACGGATAGATTCTTCATGCGCTCCTGAGTGTAAAATTTTCCCAAAAAAGCCATCTGTCTCTCCCATATCTACCAGCTTTGCTCTCGGCATATTATACCCAGAGTTAGATGTTACATCGTTATAAACCCAAGTTTTACCACGCAAGTCTTCAAAAGAACGAGCTGTGCTATCTTTATGAGTAATCACATAGGAATAATATTTAGGTTTCCCCTCATACAAAGGAGATTTCATAATAGGCGCCACCAAGAGTTTGACAGGAGAAACTTCTTTATCGTCGTGCAAAGATATATATGGATAGCCACAAATAAAGGCTATTTCAGCTTCCCCTTCTTCTACCATCGCATTAACAGCAGAATAAGACAAACCTGTGACAAAATCTGTCTCTATCTTTGTTTTCTGTGCAATATATTCAGAAATATCAGCATAAATATCCACTCCATGCTCAGAAACAAACGCTGCTGTCATCGCAATATTAATAGGCTTTTCCGCCCATACTTTGCCTGAAACGGAAGCAATAAGAGCAATAAGCCCTGTAAAACGCAACAGTAAATTCATCTTTCGTTTTCTCACAACATTATCCTTTTTTATTTATTCATAAGCTCTGTCACATCATAGCAGTACGTCACAAAACAATATGTTCCATCTGTTTTAATATGGGGAAAAACAGCCTGCTCATAAACACTATCCTTATAGCGTATCGCACACCAAGAAGCATCCAACATCCGTGCTTTTGCACTATCCACCAACGATTGAGCACTTAACACTAAAGGATGGTTACTACGCTGTTCAGCAGAGGAAAGAACTTTATCCGCCACCGTATTAGAATAAGTAATAACAACATCTTCACCAGATTCATAAAATTCAAAAATAATTAGTTTAGGGTTACTCTCAATAAACACTGCAAAATGCTCTGCCGTTTCCCGTGTTTTTTGTTGAACTTCTTGGTCAACTGATCGACTCCTAAGACCAAATAACAAATAGCCTGAAATAAGAAGCGTCACCAGTATCCCGCCCAAAACAGCGGACAGTTCTGGAACTTTATCACGCACATATGCTTCTGACTTTGCTACAAAAACAACCTGCCAAATATAGTCAGAAGTATGCAATTCTCGCATCTCATAAAAAGTTAAAGAAGGGTCCTCTGCATCAAATACCTCTTGAGAAATAACCTCTATCTTCTCATCACTCAAAGCCCTAGCAAGTTGTTTTAAAAGATGTCCATCTTCTAAAACACGCACACCATTAAGATGAATAGTTTCAGAAAGCTGAAAGAGAGCACGCTTTTCTAAGAGATGAGCATCTTTTAAAAACACTTTTTCTATCTCTTGTCGTTGAGCATCATAAACAACTTTACCTGAAGCAAGCGAAATACCCACACCAAAAATAACCGCCAAGTAAACAGGAATATATTCAAGCCAAGTACGCTTAGTAGCACTCTGATAAAGCTTTGCCCCCAAGGGCAATGTAATAACAAGCACAGCAAAATTAACAATTGCTATGGCTAGCGCCAGCACAATAAAACTCTGGTCAGGATCATACCGACAATCAGCCCAAGGAATAAATACTGTAGCTGTCATACCTGTATAATGCATACCACAAATAGCAGCCCCCATTACAAGGCTAGCAATACACTTATAAAGTTGACGAAAACGACTTCTATGCCGCACAAGAACAAACACAATCAACAACGCTGCTGCTGAAGCTACAATAGCAATAACAACTGATAACCAAAAGAACACTGGTTGGTAACGGATATCACCATCCATCACCATGGCCGCCATCCCTACGTAATGCATGGCACAAATACCAAAACCTAATAAAACTGCTCCAAATAGAACCGTAAAAACGTTTAGAGTATCTCGCCTAAAAAAGTGTAAAGCGCCATAAGCAACCCCAATAGCAACCAGTAACGATAAAAAAGTAATCAAAGGGTCATATTCAACATGCATATCCATTTTATACGCAAGCATACCAATAAAGTGCATAGACCAAATACCCGCCCCCAAAGCTGCTGCACCCCCTAGGTGTAAAAGCCCTTTATTAACCTGTAAGTCAGGGTTTGTAAGCTGAGTAGCCAGTACAAGTGCCGTATAAGACGCTAAAGAACCAACAATGTAAGATAACAACACAAGCGGCAAAATATAAACACCAAACTCAGCCGTAGCCGGAACAGCCCCTTCCAAAAAGAAAGAACCGTCAAATAACAAAGCAAAAAAGCCGTTATTCACAACAAAAAACCTCTAATATTGAATAAACTTGAAGCATGAAACCACAACACAACCCTCAGTTGTCAACACCCTCTGACACAATCAAGGCTATTTACGTAACAGGAGTGTGGGAGATAAGTAACGTTTAGAAATGGTGGGCCGGACAGGACTCGAACCTGTGACCAAAGCATTATGAGTGCTCTGCTCTAACCAACTGAGCTACCAGCCCACGGCCACAAGTCATACAGCATAATGAATTCAAAATCCAGCACGAAAAAACCGCTCGAAGGCGGCTTTTTCATTTTTTGTACAGTTGTTAAACTTAGCGACGCTCACCCATAAGCTGAAGCAAATGAATAAACAGGTTAATAAAGTCTAAGTACAGGGTCAAAGCACCCATCACCGCAGCACGAGACTGTGCAGCTACATCCCCTTGCGTATGGTAGTAAATCTCTTTGATTTTCTGCATATCGTACGCTGTAAGACCAGCAAACAATGGCACAGCAATCAAACTGATAACAAAGCTCATTGTATTACTGCCAACAAAAATGTTGATAACTGAAGCCACAATAAGGCCAATCAGCCCCATAAACAAAAAGCTACCAAAACCACTTAGGTCTTTTTTGGTTGTATAACCCCACACGCTCATAGCACCAAACATAGCAGCTGCTGTGAAAAACGCTGTTACAACACTAGCTTGTGTGTAAGCAAACACCAACGGTGCCAACGTAGCACCACTTAGCGCGCTATAACCAATAAATAAACCTAGTGCCGTACTTGGTTGAAGCTTCTGCACCCGAAAACTCAGGAAGAATACCAACCCAAGCTGAGCAATCAATAATACCCAAAAGAAACCACTCTGAATCATTTGGACCATCAGCTGGCCACCATTATAGGAGCCCATCAACCATGCAACTAAACCGGAAAGCGCAACACCACCGGTCATATAATTAAAAACTTGTCGAACGTAACCCTGTAAGCCGGCATCAACACCCGCCCGCGTCCGTGTTACTTGTCTAACTGCCATTTTTTATATCCTTTTCCCTTTTTTAAGATAACAGCAACAGTGTACGTCAATCTTTCGTCCACTGCCACAACTATCACTCAACATTATAGAGTGACAAAAGTTACATTTCAAGCATGAAAAAATCACTCCCTAAACCCAAACAACAACTCTTCCGATAATCCGGAAGCATCAGGCACCGTAAAGCGTTCAATGCACTGACTCTTAAAGCTCGATTGCAAAATTTCGTCTTCCGTCAAACCAACATGTTTCATCAAATGCAGAAACGTAAATTGCCCCTTCTTACCTCTGGACTTAGCTTTCTTACCTGCTTCTTCTAAATAAATCTCTAACTTCCGTCGTTTACAGTAAAAATCGTACCGATATTTAAAATAACCACCTGCTGCTACAACAAACGTTAAAATCGCACAAATATGAGCAACCATTTCTAAAAATTGTTCCATTACTAACAAACACTTTCGTTAATTTCCGTAAAAAGCCTACCCAATGCACTAAAAAAACATAAGCCGCATCGTGCACAAATCACTTGCAAGGGTTGCATTTACCTCAAAATACCGCTATAAACCGCCGTATCTATATTTAAATGAGTAAAAGGAACCCAGAAAATGGCACGGAAAACCCCGTTTGAGCGTATGCGTAACATTGGGATTATGGCCCACGTAGACGCAGGTAAAACAACCACCACAGAACGTATTTTGTACTACACAGGTCGGGAACACAAAATCGGGGAAGTACACGATGGTGCCGCAACAATGGACTGGATGGCTCAAGAGCAAGAGCGCGGTATTACCATCACTTCCGCTGCAACAACATGTCAGTGGACACACACAACAGGTGGTGACACTTACGACATTAACATTATTGATACTCCGGGTCACATTGACTTCAACATTGAGGTTAAACGTTCCGTACGTGTGCTAGACGGTCTAATTGCCGTATTCTGTTCCGTAGGTGGTGTAGAACCTCAATCCGAGACAAACTGGCGCCATGCAACAAACTACGGCGTGCCACGTATCTGCTTCATCAACAAGATGGACCGTATGGGTGCAGACTTCTTCCGCGGCGTAGACATGATTAAAGAACGCCTTGGCGCAAATGCAATTCCTATTCAGTTGCCAATCGGTAAAGAAGAAGACTTCAAAGGTCTGATTGACCTTGTAACTATGAAAGCATGGATTTGGGAAGGTGAAGACCTTGGCGCCTCTTGGACAGAAGGCGACATTCCTGCTGATATGCAAGAAACAGCTGAAAAATACCGCTCTGAATTGGTTGAGGCTGCTGTTGAGCAAGACGAAGAAGCTATGATGGCCTACCTAGACGGTGAAGAGCCTGACGAAGCCACATTGAAAACATGCATCCGTAAAGCAACGCTTTCTATGGCATTCTTCCCAGTTATGTGTGGTTCCGCCTTTAAAAACAAAGGGGTTCAAACACTTCTAAATGCTGTGCTGGATTACTTACCATCACCAGATGAAGTAGACGATGCTAAACTACACGCTGATCTAGACGGCGAAGAACTAACAATGAAAGTAGCTGATGAAGAGCCAATGGCTGCCCTCGCTTTTAAAATTGCGAACGACCAGTTTGTAGGCTCTCTAACATACGTACGGGTTTACACAGGTGTTATTTCCAGCGGTTCTTACGTTTTCAATACTGTAAAAGGTAAAAAAGAACGTGTGGGTCGTATCATGAAAATGCACGCCAACAAGCGGGAAGAAGTTTCTGAGTTGGTAGCAGGTGATATCGGCGCTATCGTTGGCCTAAAAGACACCACAACAGGTGACACTCTTGCCGCTGACAACCGTAAAGTAATCTTAGAAGCAATTGAAGCTATGGAGCCTGTGATTTCTATGGCGGTTGAGCCAAAAACGAAGGATGCGCAGGAAAAAATGTCCATCGCTCTTGGTAAACTAGTTGCTGAAGACCCGTCTTTCCGCGTAAGCACAGACGAAGAATCAGGCCAAACCATTATCGCTGGTGTGGGTGAACTTCACCTAGACATCATGGTAGACCGTATGCGTCGTGAGTTTAAAGTAGAAGTAAACACAGGTGCACCTCAGGTAGCCTACCGTGAGACAATTACCGAAACAGCCGAATGTGAAGGTAAGCACGTTAAGCAGTCTGGTGGTCGTGGTCAGTACGGTCATGTTCTAGTTAAGTACGAGCCAAACGAAGAAGGCGAAGGCTTTGAGTTTGTAAATGAGATCGTTGGTGGTGCTGTTCCTAGGGAATACATCGGCGCTGTTCAACAAGGTATTGAAGAAGCCTTGAAGAGCGGTGTAGTTGCTGGCTACCCAATGATTGATGTAAAAGCAACACTTTACGATGGTTCCTACCACGATGTGGACTCTTCTGAAATGGCGTTTAAAATGGCAGGTATCCTATCTGTAAAAGACGCTGCGAAGAAGTGTAATGGTATCATCCTAGAGCCAATTATGAACGTGGAAGTTACAACCCCGTCTGACTACATGGGTGATGTAATTGGAGACCTCTCCTCCCGTCGTGGTCAAGTACAAGGGTCTGAAGAGCAATTTGGTTCTACAGTAATCCGCGCACATGTACCGTTGGCAAACATGTTTGGTTACGTAACCAACTTGCGTTCCATGTCTCAAGGACGTGCCAACTACACCATGACATTCGACCACTACGAACAGGTTCCATCCAACGTAGCGGAAGAAATCAAAGAAAAACGTGCAGCAGCCTAACCTCTGCGTCACCTAAAAAGAGCCGCCCACCGCGGCTCTTTTTTTACCGCACACTTGAAAAACCTCAACTCACCACCTACATACCCACCACCGTAATTCTGTTTTCCTAAACCTTAATGGGGATAAAACTTATGACTATTTCTGAACTAGTTGAAAAACGCTTCGTTGGACCAATCATGATTTTTGGAACTTATGGAGCTTTATACGTTTTTAAAAACGTCACTATTGTAAGCAGTATTACTGGAACTATCACTGTTGGGCTACTCATTGCAGCACTTATTATGAAACATCAAAAAATGGGACATAATAGTACTAAAAAAGTAACCATTATGTTCCTTCAGGCTTTATTGCTTTTTGGGATGACACTAAGTGTTTTTCGAGCTGCGCTCAATGGAGCAGGTAAGTTTGATGAGGTACTCACTCTATTTTATCTAGTCAATACAAAAATAGAACTCATTTACTTTGTCTTGCAAACGATAACAATTATTGCTCTACCTTGGCTGTCACGCCGCTGGTAGAGAGTTACGGACGAGCGGGGGAAAGACATAATCTTTCCCCTTAGCTCACTTAAAAGCATCAAAATACGCCCCTATACACACACTGGATAAAGAATTCTTGACATTACATGCATTTCCCACGAGGTTAAGCAACATGAGTAAGAACATTGTTATCGTAGAGTCCCCAGCTAAATCCAAAACAATCGAAAAATTCCTCGGAAAAGATTTCCAAGTGCTTGCCAGCTATGGCCACGTGCGGGATTTACCCAGCAAAACAGGCTCTGTTGACCCTGAAAACGGCTTTGCGATGAACTACAAAGTGGCAGATGGTAGCGAAAAAAACCTAAAAGCCATCGCCAGTGCTGTTGGCAAGGCTGAAAACGTCTACCTCGCAACTGACCCGGATCGCGAAGGAGAAGCCATTAGTTGGCATGTTCTGGAAGAACTTAAACGCCGTTTAAAAAAGAAAATGGACGCCGTCAGCGTTCACCGTATTGTTTTTACCGAAATTACAAAATCTGCCGTTAAACACGCAGTAGACAACCCACGCACTCTAAATGATAGCTTGATCGACGCCCAACAAGCCCGCCGTGCGTTGGATTATTTGGTAGGTTTCACCCTCTCACCTATTTTGTGGCGCAAAGTGCGCCGTGGGCTTTCTGCAGGGCGTGTACAAAGTGTTGCCCTACGCCTTATTTGCGAACGGGAAAGCGAAATTGAAGCCTTCAAACCCGAAGAATACTGGAGTATCGATGGCCTATTTAACACCCCAACAAGTGAAGAACTAGTCGCCAAACTACACACATATAACGGTAAAAAAGTAGAAAAATTCAGCTTCACGAATGAAGCAGACGCCAAAGCTGTTGTTGAGACTCTTGAAAAAGAAACTTACAGCATCACAGACATTGAGAAGAAAAAGGCGCGCCGTAACCCGTCACCACCTTTTATTACGTCTACGCTCCAACAGGAAGCATCCCGTAAGCTTGGTTTCTCTGCCCGTAAAACCATGACAACCGCCCAGCGCCTGTATGAGGCAGGGCATATTACCTATATGCGTACGGATTCCGTCCACTTGGCGCAAGAGGCCGTTCAAGCCATGCGGGAAGAAATCGGCAGCCGTTGGGGTAAACAGTACGTACCTGAAAAACCAAACTTCTACAAAAACAAACAACAAAATGCTCAAGAAGCGCACGAAGCCATCCGTACCACCCGTTTTGATGCGCGTGGAGAAGATTTAAAGCTAGAAGCCGACCAAACCAAGCTGTACAATCTCATCCGCAACCGTGCCATGGCTTGCCAAATGACACCAGCCGAATTTGACCAAACAGCTTTAACCGTAGAGGCCGCCTCCAAACAGCACAGCTTCCGCGCAACAGGGCGCATCCTCACATTCCCAGGCTTCCTAAAAGTCTATCAAGAAAGCGGTATGGAAATAGACGATTCACTCCTACCATCCGTAGAGGTAAACGATGCAATGTCTGTAAAAGAAATCCAACCGGAACAACACTTTACAGAACCACCACCGCGTTACAGCGAAGCCAGCCTTGTAAAAGCGTTGGAAGAATACGGCATTGGCCGTCCATCCACCTACGCCGCCATTATCTCAACACTGCTAGACCGCCAGTACGTTCGGTTGGACAAGCGCCGTTTCTATCCGGAAGACGTTGGCCGTATCGTCACAAAATTCCTAACCGAGCACTTTGAAAAATACGTGGACTACAACTTCACCGCCCATATGGAGGATGACCTAGACGCCATTTCCCGTGGTGAGAAGAAGTGGGTACCTGTTTTGGATGAGTTTTGGAGTCCTTTCAAGCAACTCACGGAAGAAAAGACAGAAAGCGTTAAAAAGAGCGATATCACCGCTGAAGCAACGGGTGAAACCTGCCCCGCCTGCGGTAAGGGTGAAATTATGATTCGCCTTGGCCGTTACGGACGTTTCAAAGGCTGTAACAACTACCCTGAGTGCAAACACACCGAGCCATTAGAAGGTGATAAACCAACTGAACCTAAAGCACCACCGGAAGATACAGGCGTATCTTGCCCACAATGTAAGGCTGATGGCGCAACCATCGTTAAACGTACCAGTCGGCGCGGTAAAATCTTCTTTAGCTGCGGTACTTACCCTAAATGTGACTACGCAGTGTGGGACAAACCTATTGTAGAACCATGCCCTGAGTGCAGTTGGCCAATTCTAACCGTCAAAGAAACTAAGCGCTTCGGCACGGTTAAAAAATGCCCGCAAAAAGAATGCGGCTGGCAAGATAAAGAGACTGTTAAACGCAAAGCGCCGGAAGATAAAGCGGCTCCTAAAAAAGCCGCCACCAAAAAACCCGCTGCCAAGCGAGCCCCTCGCAAAAAAGCATCTTAAATTCAACCAAAATAAAGGGCGATTTAACAAAACCGCCCTTTTCTTTTGTATTCTCCCCGTATTTGCACTATATAAAACCCATATTGGCGGATACGCCGCATTTAAAATTTTAAGTAAAGGCCAAACCGCATGACCCAAACCCTCCGTAATATCGCCATTATTGCCCACGTTGACCACGGCAAAACCACACTTGTTGATGCCCTGCTCAGCCAAACAGGTGCCCTCAACAGTAACGAACAAAACGACCGCGCTATGGATAGCGGCGATATTGAGCGTGAGCGCGGCATTACCATTTTGGCTAAAACAACAGCGCTTCAATATAAAAACGTTAAAATTAACGTTGTAGATACCCCAGGCCACGCGGACTTCGGTGGCGAGGTTGAGCGTATCCTCGGCATGGTAGATGGGGTTGTTCTCCTTGTTGATGCTGCCGAAGGCCCCATGCCGCAAACAAAATTCGTACTAGGTAAAGCCCTACAACTAGGTTTACGCCCTATTCTCGTCGTTAACAAAATTGACCGCGGCGATGCCCGCCCCGAAGAAGTTGTTGACGAAACTTTCGACCTGTTCGACAGCCTTGGTGCTACAAGCGAGCAGCTGGACTTCCCAATCCTTTACGCTGTTGGCCGAGACGGCTGGGTATCCACAGAACCCGACAAAAAAACAGACGATTGCTTCGCCCTGCTGGATTTAGTATTAGACCACGTCCCCGCACCTGTGGTGGACACAGCCAGCCCATTCGCCATGCAATGCACAATTGTTGAGCGTGACGCTTACGTTGGCCGTATTGTAACAGGACGCATCCAAAGCGGCACCGTTACTAAAAACATGTCTATCAAAGCCTTAGACCGCCACGGTAAGCAAATTGATATCGGTAAAACCACTCAGATTTTCACCTTTGAAGGTCTCCGTAAAATCCCCGTTGAAAAAGCCTCCGCAGGAGATATTGTCGCTGTAGCAGGCTTGGGTGAAGCTTATGTATCCCACACCGTCTGCGCTCCTGAAGTTACAGAAGCCATTCCAGCGACAGATATTGACCCGCCAACCCTATTTATGACGTTCGGCGTCAATAACTCACCACTCGCAGGGCAAGACGGTAAAAAACTTACCTCCCGTGAAATCGGCACCCGCCTGCAACAAGAAGCTGAAGTAAACGTCGGGCTTATCGTTGAACAAGGCTCCTCTGCCGAAACATTCCGTGTTATGGGGCGTGGTGAATTGCACCTAGGTGTACTCATTGAAACCATGCGTCGTGAAGGGTTTGAACTTTCTGTCTCCCGTCCTGAAATTCTATTTAAAGAAGAGGACGGCCAACGCCTTGAACCTTATGAAGAAATCGTTGTTGATGTAGACGAAGCCTTTGGTGGCGTTGTGATGGAAAAACTCGGCCTCCGCCGTGCCGAATTGGTTAATATGATTGGTGACCACCACGGTAAACAGCGCCTTATCTTTGAAGCCCCCAGCCGCGGTATGATTGGC
>JAPPOO010000001.1 GCA_028817875.1 Alphaproteobacteria bacterium
TAAAAATGGTTTTTCTAAAGATAACGATGGCTGCATTGATAATTCAGGCGATATCGAAATTACAGTGGCTTTTTCTAGTCCGCCTGAGACGTTTGTATCTGACGAAGATTCTCCAACTAATTTTCAGGATGAACCTTATTTCCTGTCGGAAGAAGGCCTATTAGTAGTTAAAAAAGTTTATAAGCGCTCAGGCTTAACTGCCAATAATCCCGCTGTATTTCTGCAAGTTCGAGTGCCAAATAAAGAGATGCTGGTAGCTATCAATGAAACTAATCCACAGCTAAAAAAGCGTATAAAAGGTTTGGGCTTAGAAGGAGTATGTGACCAGACTATCAATGCCACTATGCGTATTGCAATTTACAATAGCTATATGGAAGGTACTTCACAGCAGCTATCAAACAAGTGGGCACCTATACAAAAACGCCAAGCTGCATTAGATGCAATATTTCCTTACTTCGCATTATTTAAGTCTGATAGATTAAATAGCTCTAAGGATACGGAAGTTTCTGAACCTGTTAAATATGCGATTCAATCATCTGTAAAACAGCTTACTACTGAAATAGAGCCTGTTATCACTCGCGTGACTAGCCAAATTCAAGACATTTTGAATCGTGCTAATACTACTTTAGCTGAGTCTTTTGGAGATACATGCCTCAGTTTAGTGTGGATGTTGTAGATGAGTTATCAAAAGCATTTACTGCCGATTTGCATGATGCCAAGGAATTCCACTTGAAAAGCAAGGTTCTGGCATCCGTCGACTGTATATGTTTAATCTGCTTATTTCAGAAGCGCGGCGTAAAGCGAGTGAAGGAAATCGTAGTACAATTTTTTACGGTATAGAAGAGCCTGAAACATCACAGCATCCACGTTTTCAGGAAAAGCTTGTTGCAGCACTAAAGCAGCTAAGTCAGGAAAATCAAGTGATGTTAACTACGCATAATTCGAACTTACTATCTTGCTTTGATAAAGATTGTATTCGCATCGTTCGGGAAGAGTTTCCTAAAATTGCGGATTGTGAAACTGCGGGAGTATTGACTGATGTTATTGAACAGTTAGGGCTGTTGCCTGACCCTTTACCAAATGCAAAATTTAAAGCGGTTTTAGTAGTTGAAGGGCCAACTGATTTAAAAGTCATAGAAAAATTAAAGCAATCCCATGAAGGCTTTAACAATGCTCTAACTGATGTATGGATTGTTTGCGGTGGCGGCGATACAATTAAAGATTGGGCACGTAGCCAGCACTTTTGTGCAAGGAATGTTCCACAGTTCTTTCTAGTTGATTCAGATTACACTTCGACGGGAGGCATAGGCGGAACAAGAAAAAACCTTGAGCGAATTTTGCGGGAGATGAATAGAGCAGATATTCAGCACATATTACCTTTGAAGCGTAGAGAAATAGAGCAATACGTTCATTTTGATGCCATAAAACGTTGTTTGGAAAATCAAGGGATTGGCGTTACGGGATTAGATGCTATTGTTGAAGCCCCTTTGGATAATAAACTTGTTCCTGCTAAACAAACTTTCCAAAATATGGCCAATCATCGTGATAACTCTAGGCCATTTTCTACTGTGCCAGAGAATGCGTTAACAATACAGCAGGAGCTAAGTAGTCATTTTAGAGGATACTCCTTACTTAATGATGGCCACAAAAAGTTAGTGGCCGAGGTGTTTTTCGATGAAATGACTTTTGCAGAGGTTATGCGTAGTGTTGGATAAAAACCTGCATGCTAGAGTATTTAGTACATTTTCAAATTGATGGTAACAATGATGGTGTAAATTAGAATATACCATCTATCTATCTGATAAATAAAGAATAATGGCGGAGAGGACAGGATTCGAACCTGCGAGGGCTTGCGCCCAACTCGCGTTCCAGGCGAGCGCCTTAAACCACTCGGCCACCTCTCCACACTTGGAACAACCGAGGGTTTAGCAAACCTAGTCCCCAAAGGCAAGTGTTAACGTTGAAAAGTATTAAAGCATTTTCATTTATCCCCACAAAAAAAATGGCGACTTAAAAAACGTCAAAATCAGTGATAAATTAGGGTGAATAAGGGATAAATCGGTATTAAAAAGTGATATTTGAGGTCAAAAAAGTGTAAATTTTGGTGCAAAAAGAGCAAAAAATGTCAAATTTTCGTGATTTTTTGGCGTTT
>JAPPOO010000032.1 GCA_028817875.1 Alphaproteobacteria bacterium
TTAGAGAGGTGGTTTCTTGGCGGTAAATGGAAATTTGTGTAAATTGGTACGGTTGAAGGTAGGTATACGGAGCAGCGGATTTGTATGCACCTCAAGGGTTGGCGAAGCCACCCTTGGGTGTTCAAGTCGAAGTTCCTATGTGTTTACTCTACTGGGAGCCAGCGCCTTGAAAATCTGATGAAATGCACGTCACACACTGAGGGTCATCTTTTTTCAAAGCTAATCAAGAAATGAAACAACTTATCTCAAATTTTTGCTTAGAAAGAGAGTGAAATTTTATTTGCGTATATAATTTTATGCGCGAGGGAGGAGCGATGGTGGGTAGGTGGGATGAGAAGCTTGTATGTAGGGCGTCGTGAAGAGTAAGAGAGTAAAGGTGTTGAAGCGGTAAAATGGAGGAGATGTTCAGTTGAGTCACTTGCTTGGTGGTAAGTGAGAAATTTACGTGAGTTAACGTGGGTACACGGTGTAGCAGGGTTTGTTCAATTTTTGATAACCAGTTCACTGGCAAAGCCGGCAAATGGCTACTGGGGGTGATTAGAATCGCTGCACAGATGGTGAAGCCAACTGTTTGCTCCTAAGGTTCGCACGTAAACGTGCTGCCCTTAGAATCCCCCAGCCTCCACGGTAACCAGTTGCTTCCGCAATTGGGATACCAGTAACCGTTAAAACACCAAATAGGGGATAATACTTGGCTATCGTTTTCTTTATTTTTTGCTGGTGAGGTTGGTGAAGGCTTTTTGTTAGCTAGGGTTTTCTTTATATTTGCAAAAGCATTTTTCCTTAAGTTACGATTAGTTTTTGATTATGAGGAGAAGTTATGGGGGATATTTTATTACATGAGGCTGAACAAATTAATTTTAGCCAACAGCAGCATGTATTCAGTGAAGGTGATAAAGCACAGATAGATTCTTGGTGGCAAGAGTTCACATCTGACAAACCTTACATGTTTAATGGACAGCTACTTGCTTGTAAAAAAGCGATTCTTACAGATTCATCAAAAATAGGTATTGATTGGTATTTGACCAATTATGCTCATTACCTTTTACGTTTTAAAGAAGGGAGTACGATAACACCAGCAAGAGCCATGTATTGTGCTGTAATCCTTATGACAACTTCAGGAAAAATCGTTGTTGGTAAAATGTCGAATGCAACGTCATTACCAACGCGGTTGCAACTTCCTGGCGGTAATCTTGAGTTATTTGAAAATAGTACCTTAAGCATGCAAAATTGTTTTGATTCAGCCTGTATGGAATTGAAAGAAGAAGTAGGCATTACGTTACAGCCTGAAGAGCTTGCATTGTGGAGCGTGAAAACAGGAGGTGATTTTGATGATGTCGGGCTGTTTTTTGTTGCTCAGAAGAGAGTTTCGGAAGATTTTATTACAAGTGCTTTTAACCAGCACATTTCTGCACTTAAGCAGGCAAATGAAAAACCAGAGTTAACCCATATATATTTTGTAGATAAATCAGATGATTTAAACGTGTATGCTGATACTTGGGTAGACTATTTACCTGTGGTTATGGAGAAGTTTTTTTAATAGTCAATTTTTTGGTGGTATTGAGTAAGTTCAACAAGTTAAGAGATATGTTAAAACCCCCTTGCTATGCAGGGGGTTTTGGGCTATTTAGCAAGTGTTTGAACGAGTTGGAGTAGCAACCTTCTTTTGCGTTGGCTTAAGCCTAAGTAAACATTCAGAAGGTCTACCAAGTTTTTTGATAGCCAGTTCACTGGCAAAGCCAGCAAATGGCTACTGGGGTAAATTACCCCAGCCCCCACAACAACCAAATGCTTCTCGCATTTGGGATGTTGGGAACCGTTAAAACACCTACAGGGTAACTGTTTTAGCTTTCTTTTTAGCAAAACAGCCACTTTGTGAAGTGGCTGGGGAGTTCGAAACCGCTAGATCAACGGTGTGGGTATTAGCCGAAGCGTATTTGCCACCATCCCCAACCAATGTTAGAGAGCGGCATTTTTACGACTGCCGATGTCATTTGATCTAGAGAGGTTTCGATACCCCACATCCGTTTTTTGCGAATGCGGGGGCAGGATAACATAGGGATGTGGGGTTGGGGAGGGGTTTTGTGATGTTGTTTTTCTTGATTTTATTTTGTTTTATTCATACAAATTCAT
>JAPPOO010000006.1 GCA_028817875.1 Alphaproteobacteria bacterium
GCCAAGCTCCTACCAAAGTAAAATGTTAGGTATTCGTGAAAAATTGGATGACCGTCAGGTGCGTTATGCTCGGGCATTTGGTATTGTTGAGGAAGCTGTAAAGCAAGTTGAAAATGTATCTTTGCCAGAAACAGCAAAGAATAAACAACAAAGCACTGAAAATATTAGCGCTGAGGGGGGAGAAGTCCAACAAGAAGTGCAAGCTCCGGTAGCTATTCCTCGGCAGGAAATATTTTTACGTAAGCTTGGGGCAAGGGAACAGCAAAAATTCCGTACTTTGGAAGGAATCAAGCTAGACCAATTGGCAGAAGCTCAAACGGGTAGTGAGAAAGTTTCTGCTGCTCTTGATCTTGCTCGAGTCTACGTTGCCTTTCATCGGTATGATCAAGCAGAAGGTATTGTGCGTTCACTCCCTAAAAATGACAAAGGTATACCAGTAGATATGGTGGCTAGAACTCTTTTAGGAGCAGTGCTGGTTTTGCAAGACCGTGGTGAAGAAGCCTTGCCTGTTTTAGAGGGAGTGGAAGATGTTGAGGAGCATCAAACTATTTGGTTGGCGGCTGCTCAGGTGCAAAGTGCACAATATGATGCAGCGGCTAATAACTTTAAAAATGGTATGCAAGCGGTGTCATTTTACCCTAATCATGTGGGGGTATTTCTAAAGATTTTAGAAGGAAAAGCACTTTTAGAAACACAACAGTATAGTGCTCTTTTTGAAAAAATGGATGAACTAGCTTTAGAACAACTGGATGAACAAATGCCAATGCAGGCAAAATACTATGTTGCTCGTGCTTATCTAGAGCTAGGGCAAAGCGATGTTGGGAGGCGGATGTTATCGGAAGTTTCTGAAGAGGGAGGCGGTAAAGATTCTATCCAAGCTAAGCTGGATTTCATTTTGGACATGGCCAGAACCAAGGATTTATTAAGTCCTCAGGTTATTTTATTTTTGGAAGATTTACGCTTTTTCTGGCGCGGAGATGAGTTAGAAGGAGAAATGCTGAAAGAGCTTGGTAGTCGTTATGTTGAACGTAGAAGCTATAGAACCGCACTGGATCGATTTAAAACATATTCTGTTGCTTTTCCTGAGGCAGAAGATATTGGCGATGTAACAAACACTATGCGCCAAGCATTTGTTGAAGTTTTTGATCCACAAAACCGTTATATGCTGGACGATTTAGGCCTGTTAGGCATGTATTACGATTTTCGAGAACTTACACCTGCAAACGAGAAAGGGGACCGCCTTGTACAGGATGTAGGGATTGTTTTGGATAAAGTTTTGCTATACGAACGTGCAATTGCGTTATTTGAGCGTCAGCTTGAATTTCGGGTTAAAGACCCTGCTGAAAAAGCAAGGCTTAGTGCAGAGCTTGCATCATTGTATCGTAAAAATAGTCAGCCATATGATGCTTTAGCAACGTTAGACCGCTGGGGAAAAGATGTTGAAAAATCGCCTGAAATAGAAAGAGAGTACGCACTAGAGCGTGCGCGAGCACTACTAAACTTGGAAATGTTTACTGAAGCATGGCTTGCATTAGAAGGTATGTTGGATGATACGGCGCGGTCTATACAGGTAGATATTGGTTGGCAATCTGAAGACTATGCCGCCGTTGCGCGTTTATTGGCTCAAATGTTCGATACAAATGAGTATCCTAGCTTTGAGGAAGTACAAACACGGACAGATTTTATCCGCCTTGTATATGCGTTGGTTCAGTTAAATGAGCAAGATGCGTTGGTTCAGTTGCTTCAAAATTATAAAGCTGATTTAAAAGAATACCCTGAAATGGCGGATATTATTAATGTTTATGCGGCACGTGCAAAGGTAGATGAGAAAAATTTAGTGTTTACAGCAGGCAGACCTTTGCAGCGTATTGCAAAACAATTACTAGCCTTAAATGAGTTTGAAGCCGACTACGATAAAAAACTCGAAACTTTGTCAGAGCGTCGTCGCCTGCGGGAAATATACAACCAAAAACAAGATTATATGGACTACCTGCGTGAAGGTGGGTTGTTATAAAAATATGACAGATAATATACTGACTCTTCAAGGGGTTGTAACTCAAGGTTACCAAGTCGCTTCTGGTTTAAGTGAGGAAAATCCTTTTCCTAAAGGAACTATTGAAATGCAACTTCTGCATTTTGCAGAGCTGGGCTTAGATTTGCGAAGAAAAATTCCTAACCTTTATTTGGGAACGATTAACGTGTCCATTGCGCCTGAACAGGTAAAAGTTACTCGCCCCGACTATAGGTTTGAGCAAGTCAACTGGACTGACCAAATAGATCCGGAAAATTTCTTTTTTGTTGAAGCAACGCAGGTATTTAAAGGTCAGGAATACAAAGGTTTTATCTATTACCCTGACCCATCTACAAAACCTAAAGTTCACCAGCATGACTTTAGTAAATTAGAATTCTTAGGCCCGTGGATTGAAGGAATAAACTACGGGGATGGTGTAGAGCTGATAATTCGTAAAAGCACCCTCAAATTTATCTAAATTTCAGGGGTGCAAATATGTTTAGGGGGCATAAAGCCCCCTAAATAATTATTTAGTTTATGAGTATGCCAGCATAAACGCTGGAACAGCTGCTAATGTTACCCAAAAAACGTCATCTTTAAACTCTTTTAGGCGTTGTTCCCGTGACCTTTTTCGTATAAAAATGAACGACATCAATGGGAGTTGTACACATAAATTTGAGAACCTTGCCGTTTCGGTAACGGTTATCGGTAGATACTCAAACATAACAATTAGCACAACTGCTTCAAAAAGTACCCAAGCAATGCCGGCTGTAATACACATAGGGTCGGTAAAAGCCATAACAATATAGCTTTTAACTTCTTTGTGGCCTTTTGTAGTAAGGCTATAAAACAGCGCTGCTATAAACATTGCGATGTTACTGATAAGTAGAGAGGTGAACCATGAAAAGTCATTACTTTTTACTACGTTATCCGTCATGGCAGGTGAAGTACCAAGCAAGATAATTGATATAAAGATGATGACATCACGTAAACCTGTTCCGTCTATTTGACCTTCTGTGCGCAATTTATAGGCTGTGAAAACGATACCGACAAAAATTAAAAAAGCGGTAGCAAACCATTGCCAGTAGGTCAACTGTTCACCAAAGTACCAGTTGACAATTGCTAAAGGTGCCAGTCCTATAAAAGAGGAATAGGTGAAAGATTTAAATTTCTTTCTACTTGCAAGTTCTTGCTTTAGCAATAATACAAGAGGAACAAGAATTGCACCTTTAAAAACCATTAAGGTAAAGCTAGTAGGATCCTCTTTTAGTTTAGGGATATCAGTCAGAAGCATATTCTGAAGATAAGGGCTTACAATTGCACAGACTGTAGAAATTAGCAGAATCCAACTACTCACAACTACTAAAGAGGCAACGCCTCCGTTTTTGAGAGTTGTATAAACAATGCTAATGTTCTTAAATAGTGCAACTGCTATTAAGGCCAGTACAATAAGTACCATTAAGCTAGTAGACATGTCGCTTATCCTTTATATATGAATTTCTAAGAATTAACAAAAGGAGTAGGTTGTTGTTATGCCCAACCCTCCCCTGCTAGTTATGAGCTTTTAAAGCTCCAAGAAAATGTTAATTATAGATAGTGCATTTTTTGTATACTTACTTGAAAAGTTGAAGGTATGTCAAGTTTTAAACATGAAAGGATTCGACAAGAGAGCCGCATAGTAGGCGCCAGCCATCTACCAACACAAAGAAAATAATCTTGAAGGGAAGGGAAATCATCACAGGGGGTAGCATCATCATCCCCATCGACATCAAGATAGATGCAATAGTGAGGTCAATCACAATAAAGGGCAAAAATATTAAGAAGCCGATTTCAAATGCACGGCGAAGCTCCGAAATAATAAAAGCAGGAATAAGTGACCTTAAAGGAATATTCTCAATTGAACGTGTTCCGTCAGGGTTTTCTACCAAGGTAATTTCGTCACGTTCTTCAGCAGGTAGCATATTGGTAAATAAGGTTAAATCATCGTTATGAACATTGCGCAGCATGAATTTTTCAAAAGGTGCTACGGTTTCCGTAAAGGCTGTTTGCTCGTCAATTTGCTTATTTAAATAGGGTGATATGCCGTTCTCGTAAGCCACATTAAATGTTGGCCCCATAATAAAAATCGTCAAAAATAGCGCAAGTGAAATAAGAACCGTATTTGGTGGGCTACTTTGCAAACCCATAGCACTTCTTAAAAAAGAAAACACCACGACAATACGGGTAAAGCTGGTGACCATCATCAGTAGAGATGGCGCTAATGATAAAAACGTTAGCAACGTAATCATCTGGAAAATTCGCGTGCTAGAAAGTAAATCATTCCCAACATTAATATTAATGGGGCTTTCCTGAGCTACCCCTAAAGTGGGTAACAGTAAAAAAGGAAGAAGACGAAGAGCAAAAAGCATAAAAAGTTATTCCTGCACGGTTGGTTTGTCTAAAGTTGGTCTTTCTGAGGCGTTAGCAATAACGGTATCACCTTGGGGGCCCGTTAAAATAAGGTGTTCTGTTCCATTGTGTTGAACTAAATGCAATTGGTGGCGTGGCGTAAGGTTAAGAATTTCCAACCGTTTAATACGGCGCGGTAGACCTTCCGATTTATCATGTTTGAATTTTGCCAATACAAGGGAAAAACCACCCAGCAAAAGGAACAGGACTAACGTCCCGATGACCCAACGGGTTAAGTTAATATCGCTAATAAAAACGCTTGAGATGTCCATATTATTTGCTAGTGCTCATTTTTTTATAAGCTTGCTGTGCCATGGCACGGTTAACCAAACCTGTAATTTTTTTACGAATTGTCGCACGCTCGGCAGGTAAAACCTGCCCTAATTTATTAATGGCCGCATGTAACCGTAAGTACGTTGCTTGGTCAGGGGGAGGTGTGCCCTGTAAATCCTTCGCAACTTGGCCAAGGCGTATAATTGTTTGCTCCAACTGAGCAGCTGCTTGTGGGGTATCAGACTTCGCATGCGTGTGCATGGTATCCAAAGTAGAAAGAAGTGTGTTCCAACCGGTCATGATGATGAGTTTGCTTTCTGTTGGTTTACTTTATAAATGTAAGAAAAAATTTCGGCAACAATTGCATAAACTTCTAACGGAACTTCCTGATCAACCTCTACCGTTTCCAAAACTTCCATCAAATCGGCATCTTGGTGGATGGGAATATCATGCTCTCTAGCTACGGCTAAAATGCTCTCCGCAACCTTACCTTTACCCTTTGCCGTTAGCTTAGGGGCTGCGTCTTTATCTTGGTCATAACTTAAGGCAGCAGCTTTAGTGGTTATCGGTTTTTCTGGCTTATCCGTCATTTGGCATCATTCATGCATTTTATTTCGTATCAAATCTTCTGCTTCAATAAAGCGGAAGGTTCGTTAGAGCGATTTACGGCTTTTATAAAGCTTATTGCTCTAAACAGGTTAGGTATTGTCGCACGCTAATGGGCGTGGGGCAACTTGGTAGCGAATGTAAATTGCTATCAAAAATAAATAACAGGTAGTTAAAAGGATTTAAAAAGCATGCAAACACAAATCCCTGCTCAAATTGGTAATGCCCAAGGGCTGTTTAGTGGTTTATTTGGTGGCCAAGTAGGAGCCAACGGCGCACTGCCCGCAGGGCTGCAAGGGTTGTTTGCGGCATTAGTTGCAGGTAATAAAGCGGGCGAAGGTGACTTAACCTCTCTTCTGCAAGGAACGCCACTACTTGAAGGAAGTACTGCGCCAGAAGGCTTGCTTTCTAAACTAACTGATGCTCTCGGTAAAATTGATTTTCCTGCTGATTTTGCAGGGCAGGAGCATATTACTATTAAAGTTGAAACCCTTACGGTTCAACTTCAAGAATTTGTTGTAACGCTGGAAGAGGCGGGTATACCTCCTGTAACAATGGGAAGCGCTCAGGATCTCGCCGCAGCTTTACACCACCAAGGCATGCCGTTGGCAGATGCACTAAAAGAAGCACAGCGCATTGATGCAGCGCTTAACCATATTCGTCAAAAATTGGGTTTGGAAGTCACAGATGAATCTTCTTTAGCCCAACTTCCGCTTTCCCTAACTGAGATGGTGAGCACAACCTCACTGACTCAGGCACATATTCAAGTTTCTCATGTAAGTATTGAAGTCGGGCAAGTCCAGAGAGGACAACAAATTGCCTTGTTTGATGCTCAGCAAGAGAATGCACCAGTGACGGATCTTCTTGAAAAAGTGGAAAAACAGCAGCCTTTGGTACGTTTGCCACAGCAAAGTAATCCGCTATCTACTGAGGGGCAGCAAGATAGGCTGGCCGCAGGCGAAGCTGTTGTGGAAGGTGATGTAGATGGTCTGCTAGAAGAAGCTGTTAAAAGAGAAGGTGTTATTGAAAAAGCTGAAGTTGCAACCCGTACAAATAAAGCTGGTGAGCTTGTAAATGGTGAGGCTGTGGAAGAGGCTCCTATTATAACTGCACGCCAACGTGTGGGTGAGCACAAAGCGCCCGTTTTTGAATCCAAACCAGTTTCTAAGCTTGTTGTCGATGTAGCTGAAACAGCGGGGGCTGAGAAAGGTATGCGTGTAGCTTCTGCAGAATTGGCAGATGCACCAGCACCAATTCAAGGAACAACAATTTATAAATGGCAAACAACAAAAGTCGGCATGGACGTTGTAACGCAAGTGCAGGAAATACCAAGCCAGTTAGACGGTGCTGATATTGCTATGGATATGATGGATGGTGCTGATGTGGATGAAGCTGAAGGGATGGAGCGCCCTGCCGCACCACGCCAAACATTTGCTGAAAAAATGGCATCCTTTGCACGGGCAGCCAACATTGGTCAACAAACAGCGCCAGCTATGAAAACACTAATTGAGCAAGGGGGTGGGCAAGTACGTTTAACTCTCAACCCTGCTGATCTTGGTGAAATTGAAATTGACCTCAAAATTAGAGATGGCCAAGTACAAGGAACAATTGCTAGCCAAAACCCTGAAGTTATTGAGCAATTGGCACGGGAGTTGCAACAATTAAAACAAGGTTTGACCGAAGCAGGTTATCAATTGGGTGAAGAAGGTATTGCCTTCCTACTGCAAGATAACGGTGATGGTCAGCAAGGTAACCAACAAGATGACGGTACCGACTTAGCTGCAGATGAAGCGTCCGATAGTTCTAACGAACAGGGGGAGGAGGCCATTGCAGCTGAAGGATGGATAAATCCCGACCAGTTGGTTGATGTAAAAGTTTAAGAGAACGGATAGAAGAGAGATGTCAGTCGAATCAGTCACAAGCAGTTCCGGCGCAATTACCTCCATTGCAGGTGGTGGAGACTCCGCAACAGCAAACCTTGGCTTTGATACGTTCTTGAAGCTCCTTGTTACGCAGTTGCAAAACCAAGATCCGTTAAACCCAATGGATGGTACACAGTTTACCGAGCAAATGGCAACATTCTCTCAGCTAGAGCAACAAATGCAGACCAATAGCTATTTAGAAGATATTTCAGCCGCGCGGGATTACAGCGCACAAACGCTGGCAGTTTCCTATATTGGTAAGGAAGCCTTGGTACCTGTAGGTCAAGAATTTGAAAATGCAGCCGTAAGCTTGCCGGAAGATGGCACAGTTGGCTTTGCCTACACCTTGGCCGATACAGCTTACGATGTACAAATTAAAGTCTTTAACGAAGAAGGTGACCTTGTGCGTCAAGAAACAGGCGATAATTTTGAAGGTGTTAACGCTTATGTTTGGGATGGTAAGGATAGTGCTGGAGAACAAGCAGAAGCTGGTATTTACAATGTTGAAATTACAGCTGTCTCTAAAGATGGCGATAAGATTGCCCACAGGCTTTACAGCTATGGGGAAGTGGCTGCGGTAGCTGCCGATGGTGCGGGCTCAATTACCTTGAGCCTAAAAGACGGGCGTGAAGCTAATTTTAATGATGTTTTACAGGTGAAGGATGCGGGTGCATCCACCACTTTGTAGGAAATAACTTCAGGTAAGAAGGAAGGAGTTCAAGTTATGGGTTTGTTTGGAGCAATGACAGCGAGTGTGTCTGGGTTGAGTGCTCAGGGGGAGTCAATATCGGTTATTTCCGATAACCTCTCCAACACAAATACAATCGGTTATAAAGCAAGTCGAGCCTTATTTTCCCAGTTGGTAACAACAGGTGGGTCAGGCGGAACAACGTATAATGCTGGTGGTGCCCAAAGTGATATTACGCGTAACCAAGCGACACAAGGGTCTATTATTAGTACAACCAGTGCAACGGACTTATCCCTTTCAGGTAACGGGTTCTTCGTTGTGACGGATAGTGCGAGCATTACAACAGATACAGCTTATTTCTACACACGGGCAGGGGCTTTCTCTGAAGATAAGAGTGGTTACTTGGTTAACCCATCAGGTTTATATTTACAAGGTTGGCAAACGGATTCAGACGGGAATATTTTGAACCTTCAAAACCCGCAGAGTGTTGAGCTACAGTCTGTTGGAGTGTCTGCTCAGGCAACAACAGAAGTAAACGTTGGTGCTAACTTAACAAGTACAGAAACAAATAACACAAACTACGATACAACCAGTTCACTGGCGACAGATTTGGGGACGATTATTGCAACCCCAACATTGGCGGATTATGTAACGGATGTACGGGTTTATGATGCTCAAGGGGGTGCACGAGATGTATCTATTGCATTCTCAAAACGAGGCGCAAACTTCTGGGATTGGAGCATGTACACAGACGGTAGTAATATTGAAGGCGGTACCGCTAATACAAATACATCCATTGGAACAGGAACTGTGCGCTTCAATTTGGATGGTACATTGAAATACGCCACAGGAACCTCTCTAACAGTAGATTGGGCTGGTGGTGTTGATGATGGATCAATGACTGGTTACTTTGGAGATTACTCTGGTGGTGGCGTTGTGAGTGCTACAACAAGTTTAGACTTTACCGACCACGTGCGTGATATTGCGATTGAAGAAGATATTTCTTCAACCGATACAACGGCGCCGACGGGAACTTACACACTTGTGCTTACGGCTGCTAATACATGGCAGTTAACAGACCCTAACGGTCAGGTGGATACTCTAACAACCAGTGGTACAGCTGAACAGGAGCTATTATTCCAATTCCCTGGAGCAGGTGCTGACCGTGAGTACGACGTACGGATGACAGTGAGTAACAGTTTTGCAGTAACAGCAGGTTCTTACCCGTCAACAGTTGGTGACTTCACAGTAAGTAGTGTTGCTGCGTATGATACCGGTGCTGGTAGTGATGGGGTGATTCAATACGCTGCTAGTTACAATACATCCTTTATTAACCAAAACGGATTTAGTTCAGGAACACTATCCAACATTCAAGTAGATGAAGAAGGTTTTGTTTCAGGAACATTTACTAACGGTGAAACGAAGAAACTCTGGAAGCTTGCTATCGGTGTGTTCCAAAACCCAGCTGGGTTGGAAACAGTGAGTGGAAGCTTGCTACGGGTGACTGAATCTTCAGGTCAGGTTCTTTTGAAAGAAGCTGGCGTGGGAAGCACTGCATCGGTTGTATCTGGTTCGTTGGAAGGTTCAACGGTGGATATTGCGAACGAGTTTAGTAGCATGATTGTTTCCCAACGGTCATACCAAGCGAACTCCACAGTGATTTCTACGGTAGACCAAATGTTGAACGAACTTCTACAACTACGATAAGAAAGGGTAGATAAAACAAGAGTTTATAAAAGTTTGACTCGCCTGTGTCTGGCGGTGGGAACAGCAGAAAGCTATCTTACCGTCACAGTTGAAAAGCTGCTGATACAGGGCCGACAGTCTCAGTCGGTGCCGGTGGAGGGTTCTCCCTAATACTCCACAGGACGATCAAAGAGTTACGGCTAGCTGCGTCTCTCTCCCCAAACTTCCTAGCTGGCCGTAAGCCCAAGCCCCTGCAGAAAGCGGGGGCTAATTCTTTGCACAAACCTTCCCATACCCCATGAAAAAAGAGCCTCAATAATAAGGCTCTTCTTCCAACGATTAACTATTCAAGTACTGCTCAGCAGTGCGAGCGTCCAAAACCAAGTTGTCTTCACCAATGCCAATAATTACCTTATCAATATAATAGATGTTCTTGGAAGGTCTTGCAGTTACAGTCCGTTGCGCAACCAATTTAAGAAGGGGTAAGCCGTCCGAGTGAACTTCATTGGTGATGTCATCTGTTTGGTTTAGCGATATCCCAACTTCGTTGCGGCAACAGCCGTTGCTTCTGACTTCAATTCCCCCGATCAGCACGGTTCGGTTGCCACTGTCCACCACTCTAAAAGTGGTTAAGTATTGAAGATTGCCCAAGTGTTCCCCAACATCAGCAAAAGAGATTGGTTCTTTTTCAGAATGAGTCATTTTTACATTTCTCCGTAAAAATTAATAATAAATGATAGTTAGATAAAAATTTGTATACATTAAATTGAAAGGCATGTCAAAAAAAGACCCCTAGCAATAAGGGTTCTTTTTCAAATTTATGCAACAGCGTCCATTTCTTTCATGAGCGTTTCTAGGGCTGCTGCGGAACCTTCTTTTTTTGTAATATCAGGAACAGCAACAGAAATACCAAGGTAAATACTGTTAATATTTTTTTCTGTTTCCTCACCCAGTGGTAGTGTTTTCTCTATATTGGCGCAGGTATGTACCAATATACGAAGCGTTGACATAAACTCAGAATGTTCGTCACGGTTAGAGCAGCCAGCATTTCTATCAATCGTTGAGGAAAATCCTTGCCACGATGCTAAGTTTTGCTCATGAAAGTTCAGAAGGAGATGTCGCACGTCGCCAACAACATCAAGCTGCGGTATATTTTCACCACCCAATAGGCTACGCAAAAAGAAGTAAAAAACAGGCGTATAGTCAGAGCCTTCCTTGCACAGCTCTACAAAATGAGTGATGTAACCTTGTTTAGTGTCGGTTTTAAATTCACCAGCTTTGATAAGGCTGGCAAAAGTAAAAAGCAAGGGGAGGGGGAGTCCGTGGTCTCTACCAACCTTCACAAGTCTTGTTTGTAGGTTGAGGTCGTCTTGATTTGGCTCAAGCAATCGTTGAAGTTTAGCAATAAAGTTATCTTTACCCCTATTACTTTCATACTTAAAGATGAGGGAGGGAGCTGGTGGTATGTTCAGTTTATTGCCCATAAGTTTCTCCTATGGCTTTTTTCAAAAAAAGATATAAGTATTTGTGCAACGTATACGAAAATATGTTCTTAAAGTACAAGGAAAAATATAGTTTTTATTGAGGTGTCCAATATGGGCGCCTTTTCGCATTTGTGGGGTAAGCGTGTGGTTTTGCGCACAGTATGTTTGGCTCAAGTTGAGGGGATACCCCTTTGGTATGACCATAAACACTTGGCAAAAAGCGGAAGCTTGGGTACTGTTAGCGTTAATAAGAGGATAAATTCAATCTCATGCTGTGGTTTTTTCGGGTACTGGTTTTTTTGTGGAATCATCGCTATCGGCTTATTTTGCCAGCTATATTGTTGCCATTGTTTACGCTTTCTTGGACGTTAAGCCGCCCAACACTTTATATTGCAACAACAACGCTTCAGTTGGATTTAAGCGTGGCGGATTCCCCCATGTTCAAACATTTGACCCAGACTGGAAACGACCATGTTTTGATGGATATTTTGACATCTGAATCTGTTTTAAAAGATACAGAAGCTGAGACAGGCACTGCGATTAACCCTGATTATTTATTGTTACGCGCTTTGGATGAGAGGCTGATTCAAATTGTGTATAAGTCAGATTATCGTGATGGGTTGGAACAAACGCTGGATACGTTGGCGTTGAATTTTATTCATGAGATTTTAGCGCCGGAGCGTTTTCGTACTGAACAAAAATTGCAGGATTTGGAAGACAAAATTAAAAGCTACAAAACGGGTTTAGAAAAAACAGCCGACACGCTTAAAGAGCTGAAAGAACAGGTGAACTCACGTATATCCGCCAGTGTTCAGGCGTATGAGCAAAAAAGAGACGCTTTTACGTTTCAGCAAGAACGGTTGGAGACTCAGCTGAAAATTGCTCAGGAAGATTAT
Organism: Alphaproteobacteria bacterium; assembly: GCA_028817875.1. GTDB lineage: Bacteria > Pseudomonadota > Alphaproteobacteria > UBA2136 > JAPPOO01 > JAPPOO01. The sequence continues at coordinate 12,015 of JAPPOO010000006.1, forward strand.
GAAAGCTTGCTTTCTTCCTTACAGGTTTTGGCTGCGCCGCAGTCCGCAGATGGGTTGTCGACTTCCGGTGTGTTATGGTTTGCTGAGCCAACAATGGTGGTTGACCCTGCAGGCGACAAAACGCTGTATATTGAGAATGTGGCGGATGCTTTTTACCTTGGCTTGTTTATCGGCATTTTGTTGGTTTTGTTGAAGAAGTTGACGGATCGCAGTTTGCGGCGAGATGATGAAATTACCAAGTTTACAGGTGCCCGTGTGTTGGGGCGCTTGCCTGCCTTGAATTACGTGCAGATTGAACAAAACGAAATTACAACTCGTCCTGAAAGGAAGGTTTCCGCATGAACCAGTTGAATCCCACTTCTTTTGCTGAAGTTGCCCGTTTGCATCGTTCTGTTACAAATGGCTTGAAAGGAACGCTGGTTGTGACGTGTACGCAGTCAGGTGAAGGTGTTTCTTTGACATCGTACCTGTTGGCGCGGCGAAGTGCTGAGGATGGCAAAAAAACGTTGTTTATAGATTTAAACCTCAAAAATACGTTTTTTACACAAAAATTGGGGCTAAAGCCTCAGTTGTGGAATATTGCCCAGCTTGCGAAGTTGGAAGAACTGGCTGATTTAGCTGTTGAGCATATTCAAGGATTGGATGTTCTGCCTGCTCCGTCTGACCAAGAAAGTGTGCGTTGGTTATGTGAGCAAGAGCAGGCTAAAATGCTTTTTAAAGCGTTAGAAAAGCGGTACGACCACATTGTTGTGGATACAACGCCTTTAACAGCGACGAATAGGAATAATGCTGACCCTGTGCTATTGGCTGCGGCTGCGGAGCGGGTTTTGCTTGTGTTGCTCTCTGGTGTAACGCACAGAGATAAAGTAAAGCAAGCCGTACAAGATTTGCAGACAGCAGGCGCGAACTTGGTGGGGATTTCTGTGAATGATAAGTTTTACCAATCTGCGCAGGATACAATTTTTAAACTTGCCCACGGGTTGCGGCGAGTTAGCCCTGGTTTAAGTAGTTGGCTGGAGCATCGCGCACGTACGGCAGAATTAAGGAACTAGCATTAGATATGTTTAAAAAGTTTCAGGCTTTTTTGGTTGTTCTGATTTTTTTCATCGGACTTATTATAAATACAGCACTAGCTGATAGCCACCCTGTGATTGGAAAGGTATCGGTTGCAAAGGGAAGTGTTGAGTTATTTCGAAATAAGCAACGGATAGGCTCTGTAGAATCTGGTGAAGTTCTTGTGCTTGGTGATATTATTAAAACAGGGCAAAGGGCGCGTGTGCTTATTACCCTAAATGATAAGACTGAGCTAACCATTGGCCGGGAATCTCAAGTAAAATTAGAGGATTATGCTTTTACACCTAAACGGCAAGCTTTGGTGCTGGATATTCCTAAAGGGTGGTTTTTGTATAAAAGTGGGGATATTGCGAAGAAATCCCCTGATAGTGTAAAACTTGTGAGTGAATTTGCGACGATTGGTGTACGTGGGACAAAAATTTGGGGTGCCATGGTGGAACACGAATGTGCCGTGTACGTGGAAGATGGTGTTGCGAGTGTAATGAATGACTACGGAAGTGTTGTGCTAGAACATGGTGATGGTACGCGTGTGCAGGGGGCAGGTGTGGCTCCGTCCTCTGTTAAGCCGTGGGGCAAAAAAGCGATTCGCACAATCAAGCGAGAAGTTTCTTTATAGGCAAATACTTATTTGCTAAAGTTCGCCCATGGTGGATTTATCTCAGAAAAAAATTGCTATTATTGTTCCTTGTTATAACGAAGCATTAAGCATTAAACAGGTTGTTGTGGCTGCAAAGCAAGCCTTGCCACAGGCGGAAGTTTGGGTGTGCGATAATAACTCGACAGATGAAACAGGGGCTATTGCGCGCGAGGCTGGTGCTAAGGTTGTTCATGAACCTAAACCAGGGAAGGGGAATGCGGTACGGCGTTTGTTGCGCCTTATAGATGCCGATTATGTTGTGATGGTGGATGGTGACGCCACGTATGATTTAAGTGTTGTGAAGGACTTGCTTGAAAAGGCTGAGGATGAGCAGTTAGATATGGTGATTGGTTGCCGTAAGCCTGTGGAAGAAGCTGCTTACCGTAGTGGCCATGTGTGGGGAAACCGTTGGTTTACCAGTTTGTTACAGTTCTTTTTTGGAAAAGGATTTACAGATATTTTGTCCGGTTATCGGGTGATGAGTCGTCGGTTTGTACGCTCTTTTCCTTGCCGAAGCCAAGGCTTTGCGTTGGAAACGGAAATGTGTGTACATGCGTTGGAACTGAATGCTCCTGTGGGGGAGGTGGAAACGGCGTATGAGGCGCGGATAGAAGGTTCTGAAAGTAAATTGAGTACCTACCGCGATGGTTTTAGAATTTTGGGTATGATGTTGAGTTTGGTTTTGACGGAAAAACCCTTGTTTGCTACAGGGATAGGGGCTGCCGTGTGTTTCCTTCTGGCCATTCCATTTTATGTGCCCGTGCTTATGACCTATTTTGAGACGGGGCTTGTGCCGCGCTTGCCGAGTTTTATGCTGGCTTTATCTCTTACGGTTATTTCAGGCATTTTCTTACTGGTAGGGATGATACTTTATGCCATTGCCCTTAACCGACGTGAACAAAAGTTATTAGCGTACAATAGTTAGTTTTTATGTTTTCTTTTGCGATTATTCCTGATTTTCACCAGATTTTAGCTTTGTTGGCATCTTACTTTGTGTTTGCCACGTTTATTTTGAGCGGTGCTCTTATTTGTCGCCATAGGGATGATATTCCAGTTGCTTTGTTGCCGTTTGTCGGCGCAGGGGCGTTTTATGCGTTGTTGCTCTTGGTTTCTTTTTTGCGCTTGCCGTGGGGGATTGCCTTAACCATGGTGATTATTACTGCGGGTACTTGGGTGTATGTGGGTAAATGTTGGCAGCAGTATGCCCCGATTTTGCGGCAGTGGATGCCGTTGCTTTTGTTGGTTTTCCCCGTTGCTTTTATTGTTGCAGGTAAGGACGTTAAAATGTGGGACGACTTTGCCCACTGGCTACCTGCTGCGCAGTACATAACAGAGCTAGGGCATTTGCCGATAGCTGATATTCCGGCAACCCATGCAAACACGAGTTACCCCTACGGTTTAGCTTTGCAAAATGCGGCGATTAGTTGGTTGAGTGGGCATTTTTCAGGTAATGCGAATGCGATTATGAATGTGTTGTGGCTGAGTTCTTTACTGTTTTGGTTACCTCGCGCTGTGGCAGGAGGAGCTGTATTTTGGGCAGGTGGGTTAGCGTTGTTTGGAAGTGTTTTAGGGGCTGAATACTTGGCTTCTTCCTATGCTGACCCCTTATTGGCTGTTGGTGTGACTCACTTGCTTTTATGGGGTTTACAGCACGTACGGGACGTGCCGACGTTTACAATGCGGTGGCTTGTATTTTCTTTGATGGCTGTTGTTTTTGTTTCTATCAAACAGGTAGGGGTTGTGATGCTGTTTTTTGCAGGCTTTGCCTTATTTTCTACCCACTTGTGCTTTAGCAGGCCGACATCTGTGAAAGAATTGTTTGAAAAAGGTTTGCGGTGGGTTGCTGTTTTTGCCCCTGCTTTGGTGTTAGACCGTGTTTGGTCCTTGTATGTGATGTGGAATGAAATTCCGGGAGGGTTTGGCATCCGTGCGCCGTCTGAATGGTATTGGGAATTTCTGCCGTTAACGTTGGCGTCCGCATGGCAGTACGTGCAGATGACGCCATCGGTTTTTGTTTATCTGCCATTGTTGCTTGTTCTTTCATTATTTAAAAAATGGCGTGTGCAAACGCTGGTTATCTTAGGATTTTGTGTTTTATATATTCTGTTTTTGTTGTTTACGTATATTGCTAGTTTTTCGCCATTTGAAGGGAAGACTGCGGCATCTTTCAGCCGTTATGCAGGGCATGTGGCTTTATTGGGTTGGGTGGGTGTTTTAATTCCTGTTGGTAGTTGTTTGGGAGGTTTTATCAAAAAGCGTTTTGATGCTTTGGTGGTGACGATTTTAAGCGTGGCTGTTTTGGCTGGAGCGGTTTATTACGAGCGTGCTGAATTTTGGCACCAAAGCGGTTATACTTCCAAAGTGTGGGACGCTTTGGCAGAGGAATTAGTAAAAAGTGTGCCGAAGGGGACATCCCTTACTGTGATAGATGCTGTGGGGAATGGGTTTGTTGCAAAACATATTGAGTATAAAATGAACCGCCACGCGACGTTGCCGATGTTAAATATGTACCACAACGATTTAAGTATGAATGGCCTTATGGCGTTTGTGCAGGAGCACGATTCTCCGTTTGTGTTGTTATACTCTTTAAGGCCTGAGCATTTTGGTGCGATGAACTTAGAAGCGGGGCGATGGTATTTGGTGGAGGTTATGCATCACCCTGAAAATGGTACAAAAGCATGGCATGTGCGAAAAAACTGGCAGATACCTTAATGTTTCAAAAACATTGGCGCACGTTTAGTCGGTTTTTCTTTATTAATGTTCTTGCCCTAATTGCAGATATTTTTTTGTTTATGCTTTGTACGGATTTTTTGAAAACTCCGCTGAATATAGCTGTTGCTGTAGGGGTAGGGAGCGGAGCCGTTGTTGCTTATGTAGGGCATAGCCTTGTTACATTTGGTAATAGAGATGCATTACTGGGAGAAAAACGTGCGGTTGCTTATACGTTTGGGCGGTATGTTCTTATTATTGCCGTTGTTTATGCGGTGCGGCTATTGATAACTTCCGCGCTGTCTCCGTATATTTCTATTACACTCGTGGGGTACTGCGTTGCGGTTGGGGTGTCCTTTTTGGTGAATTATGTTTTAAGTTATAAACTTTTCCACAGAAGGGTACCAACTGAGGGCTAGCTGTGGCAAAGTTGAGGAACGTATTTTGCAGAAGGGAAAAAGGGGGGATCTGTATATTATGACTCAACAAAATCTAAAAGCTGTAGAGCAAATTGCTGAGGATAAATCACCGAAGATATTTGCGTTTCATGACTTGCATCCTGAAGATAACGCCATGTTGCAGGCTTTATATTCCCGTAGTCCTGCTGGCGTGTTGAGCCATTTGGAAAAAGTAAAAAAAGCTGGTTCTGGTAAATTTATGGCCAGTTATTATGTAGGGTACGGTCATGCTTCTATTGGGGACTGCGGCACGACGACGATTTTTATTGAAAATTATTCCATGCTGGCGGCAAAAGCAATTCAAGATAGCCAGCTGTATTCAGGGCAAGAAGCTTCTACGCGTTACTTAGATTTTTCTGAGCAGCCGTTGTATGACCCGTTTGGGGAAGAGGAGACGAGTAAAATTCAACAGCGTTGGTTGGATTTGTACAATGAATATATGCCTCAAGTTAAACAAGCGTTGGCAGAAACATACCCGTATAACTCAGAAGATTATAAAACTGAAAAAGTATGGCAAAACGCTATTAATGCGCGTGCATTTGATATTTTACGTTGTTTGCTACCTGTTGGTGCGACAACATTATTTAGTTGGACAACAAACTTACGCCAAGCACGGGATAGGTTGATGCGCTTGCGGAACCATCCATTGCCTGAAATTAAAGAATTAGCGCGGGATTTGTTTACTCGTTTAAATGACCAGTACCCACATAGTTTTACCGGTACAGAAATGGATGATAACGAACGTTATACAGAGCGCCATGCCTATGAAGCCCAGTACGGTGAAAAAGACCATGTTCAGACGTTTGACGATGTAATTCAGCGTTATCAGCTAACGGAAGCGGAACAACAGAAGATACATGATGGTGGGGTTGTTTATCGTACGGAACATTTGGATATTGCAGGTATTAACCGTGATGAAAGTGAAGCTTTGCAAAATAGGCCTGATGGCGCAGCGTTGCCTCATCGCCTAAAAAGCTACGGTGTGGTTGATATTCTATGTAAGCTTGATTTCGGTTCTTTCAGAGATTTACAGCGTCATCGTGGTGGTGTTTGCTTATTGCCGCAGGTGGATAATACTTTTGGGTTTAATAGTTGGTATTTGTCTCAGCTTGAAGATTTACTGCCTGACAACGCAGTTGCTTTGAAGGCAGCGATTCAAGAAAATTTAGGTGAGTTAGAAACACTTAAAACACAGGGTAAATCTTCGCTGTTGTTGCAATACTTATACCCTATGGGGATGGATATTGCTGTGAACGTAACGTATTCCGTGCCGCAAATTCAGTACGTGGCAGAGCTTCGTTCTGGCAAGCCTGTTCACCAGTCTCTGCGACCTATTGCTCAGGATATGGTTCTGTTTTTGAAAGAACATTTTCCGAACATTGCGTTATATGCAGATATGGATAAAGACAATTGGACGGCTAAACGGGGCGAACAAACGATTGAAGAGAAATAGGTGACCTTCTCTGTGAAGGAGGTGTGTTTCAAACTTGGGTTTCGTGTTAAAACGCGTTAGACTTGCAGCTATGAAAAAGAATAATTTTTTTGCGTACGCTATTTTGTTGTCTCTCTTTGTTGTTCCGACATGGGCGATGGAGAAGGAGCCTTCTGCGGAAGATCAAGTTTTGACGCGACTGATGACAATGAGTTCTTATAAGGGGATTCAGGTGAAAGTCGCGAGTATTCTGAAGCACGATGAAGCGCGGTATACGCCTGAGTGTTCTCAATTAGCGACAGTTGAGCCGGTAGAAATTACTGTATTGGAAGAGCCTGAGTTTGCTGAAAACCAAACACCTGTAAAGGGGTCTTGGATGGTTCGCTATGAAATGGATGTGTGTGGACAAAAATTGTTACGCGCTATTTATTTTCAGGTGAGTGATGAACAAATTAGTATGGCATCGCTTTTGCCTGGTAATACAAAAACAGACCCTCAGCTTCAAAAAGATGTGACACGGACATTTAAGGAGGCTGTATTGCGTGCGTACCCTGATTGTAAAATTCCATTTGTGACGGATACGCGTTTGTTGGCATTGCCTAAAAACGGTGATGCGCCATGGGAAGAGCTTTGGGTGATGAATGCTTGTAACAACGTATTTGGGCAGGCTATCCGTTTTGTCCCGCAGGATGATGGCACGGCCTTTTCATTATATATTCCAACCAAGCAGTAAGTAGGTTTCTCAATCTTTATGGATCATATTCAGTATATTATTGCCGTTGCTAGCGGCAAAGGTGGGGTGGGTAAATCTACAACTGCCATGAATTTAGCGGTGGCCCTTTCTGTTATGGGAAAAGAAGTTGGGTTGTTAGATGCGGATGTTTACGGGCCTTCTCAACCACGTATGCTGGGTGTAAAAGATGCTCAGCCTGCGTCAGACGGAGAACGGATTGAGCCTGTGTTGGCGCATAGTATCCGCATGATGTCTATGGGGTTTATGGTGGAGGAAGAAACGCCCATGGTTTGGCGGGGGCCAATGGTGCAATCCGCCCTGATGCAAATGTTGAAACAAGTGGATTGGGGCACGGCGGATAATCCGCTAGACGTCCTTATTTTAGATATGCCGCCTGGGACGGGAGACACGCAGTTGACTATTAGTCAGCAAGCACAGTTGGATGGTGCCGTGATTGTTTCAACCCCGCAGGATATTGCTTTGCTAGATGCCCGCAAAGGCTTGGAGATGTTCAAAAAAGTAAACGTACCGATTTTGGGTGTTGTTGAAAATATGTCTATGTTTTGTTGCCCGAAATGTGGCGAAGAAACGCCGATTTTTGCGCACGGCGGGGCGCGCCAAGTGGCAGAGGATTTGGGCTATCCGTTGTTAGCGGAAGTGCCGTTGGATATTGAAATACGGGAACAGACGGATAGTGGTAAGCCGTTGGTTTTGATGAACCCTGACAGCAAGGGGGCGGAAGCCTACCGCGGTATGGCGGAGAAAGTTTGGGAGACGCTAGAAGTTCAGCGGGCGCAAGCGGCGGAGCCCGTTAAAATTGTGATTGAGTAGTTGATAGGTTTCCTCTGCCATTAGCTTTGTGGGCTTAATAGCAGAGGAAAGTTACTTTAGTCTGAAAAGTTATCCCATTTTATAGTATAGACTTTTGCTTTTTTCTTTCGGCGTTTCCTGTAAGGTCTCTGTTTTTTTCTTTTTCGCCATGCGTATTTTTTGTACCGTTTTTTCTTTCTTTTAGCGTACGTTTTTCCGAAATCAGATCGTTTAATGCATAGTACTTCTGATTTTTTAGCGCTGTATTTTTTAGCGCAACGTTTACGGCCTTTTTTTACAATGACAAATTTTTCCCTTGGTTTAAACAGCATTTTGAATGCAAAACATCTGAGGTTTTTGCACTGCTGGTTATAGTACATGGGGGTGGGGACAAAAATGGGGTTTTTGCAGTTAAAGTTCTCACAAGTCGCGACAAAGATAATGATTTCGTCAACTTGTTTTTTCATATGGCCGTCAGCGGATGCTGGTGTACTGTTGAACGTGCATACACATAGTATGAGCGCAATGAAAGTGCAGGCAAGTTGCCTGTGGGGTGATTTAGGGGGCATGGGTTACCTCGTGGAAAAATTTGTAGATTAAATTTGGCGGGAATGTAACGGTTTGTTGGATATATGGCAATGTTATTTTTTAGGCAGTTATGATAACTGGATTTGTGACTTAAAACCTTGACCTTACGGGGGAACACTTTATCATACCCAGCATGAAAATATTTGAATGGGATAATGGAGAAGGCCCGTGGGGCGCGCCGAAAAAGCCGCGCAAAACGGGTTCTCAAGGGCAGCGCCGCGGTAGCGGACAAGATCAACCAGATATTGAAGAAGTTGTACGCTTCGCGCAGGAGCGTTTTAAAAACAGCTTTGGCGGTGGAGATGGTGGTGGACTGCCATCTGGCCGTGTTGCAGGGCTTATTGCGATTGGGCTATTTGTTTTGTGGTTGTTCTCAGGGTTTTATATTGTTGCACCTGACCAACAAGGGGTTGTTTTACGCTTCGGTAAATACGTGCAAACGACGGATTCTGGCTTACATTGGCATTTGCCAGTTCCTATAGAAACAGTTTTAAAGCCGCAGGTGACGCGCGAAAATGTGATGCAAGTTGGCGGTGGAAATATTGTTTCTAATGATGGTGGTGGATTTTCTTTTGGGCGTTCTGTGAGTCGTGCTTCTGTATCTTCTCCACTTATGTTGACGGGTGATGAAAACATTGTTGATTTATCTTTTACAGTACGTTGGAAAATTTCTGATGCGCGAGATTATCTGTTTAATATTACGGATGTGGCGGATACAGTGCAAAACGTTGCAGAGAGTGTGATGCGCGAAGTAATTGGGCGCCGGCCTATTGATGATGCGTTAACAGGTAATAAAACTGAAATTCAGCAAGAAGCGCAGGAGCGGATGCAGGAAGTTTTGGATAGCTACCGCGCAGGTGTTGCTATTAACGGAGTTGAACTGCAAGAGGTGAACCCACCGCGTGAGGTGATTGATGCTTTCCGTGATGTGCAAGCGGCACGTGCTGATGCTGAAAAAGCTGTGAACGAAGCCATGGGGTATGCCAACGACATTTTACCACGTGCTCGTGGGCAGGTTGCGCAGGTGATGCAAGAAGCTGAGGCTTATAAGGCTTCACGGATTGCTCAGGCGGAAGGGGATGCTTCTCGGTTTACATCGCAATTGGTGGAATACCGTAAGGCACCGAGTGTAACGCGTAAGCGCTTATACTTAGAGGCCATGCAGTCCGTTGTGGAATCTTCTGATAAAATTATTTTACCGAAGGGGAGTGGCGGTAACATTTTGCCGTACTTACCATTGAAGAAGGAGGGTAAGTAGATGCGTCCGATGTTATTGATTGTTCTTGCAGCGATTGCAGGTATTGTATGCGTAAATGGTTTCTTTACCGTGGCTGAAACTCAACAGGCGATGGTATTAACGTTGGGGAAGGTTGACCGTGTTGTTGCTGAGCCAGGGTTAAATTTCAAAATGCCTTTTTATCAGCAGGTTATTTATTTTGATAAACGTATTTTAGAGACGGATTCTGACCCCGAAGAAGTTCAAAGTGTTGATAAAAAGCGAGTTGTGGTGGATAGCTTTACCCGTTGGCGTATTGTGGATGCTGAGGCTTTTTATAAAGCGGTTCGGAATCAGTCTACAGCGGTAAACCGTATTGATACGATTGTAAATTCTAATATTCGTCGAGTTGTGGCCAGAGAAACTTTGGAAGAGTTGGTTTCTGGTGAGCGGACCCGTTTGATGGAAGAGATTCAAAAAGAATCAGGTAAACAGGCAGGGCCTTTAGGCATTGAGATTGTAGATGTACGTATTAAACGTGCAGATTTACCACAAGCAAATGCTAGTGCTGTTTTCCAACGGATGCGTACAGAGCGTGAAAAAGAGGCAAAAGAAATCCGTGCGAACGGAGCTGAAGAAGCTCAAAAAATCCGCGCTGACGCGAATAAGCAACGTACAATTTTGCTTGCTGAAGCCGAACGTGATGCTCAAAAACTGCGTGGTGAAGGGGAGGCTAAATCCATCAAAATTACGGGAGAGGCTTTCAGTAAAGATAGTTCTTTCTACAGTTTTTTAAGAAGTTTGGAAGCTTATACTGAAAGCTTGAAGAGCGGTACAACGATGGTGCTAGATTCTTCCGTAGAATTTATGGATGTATTTAGCGGTAAGTAGGTTTTGTGGCCTTGTTAAAATTGTATTTTACTTGCTTTTTTCTTCAGGGCGATATAATGATGACAGCTCAAGTTAAAAGACGGAGATAAAAAAGGAATCTCATGGAAGATATTATTGTACGCGTAAAAAGCGTTATCGCCGAAAACCTAGGTGTAGAGGAAGACAAAGTTGTTGAATCTGCTAACTTTGTTGATGACCTTGGTGCTGATAGCCTAGACACTGTAGAAATGGTGATGGCTTTGGAAGAGGAGTTTGGTATTGAAATTCCTGATGCTGATGCTGAAAATATTGCAACTGTAGAAGATGCAATTGAATACGTGAAAAAAGCAACAGCTTAAGTAAATTATAACTTTCAAAAAAGGGCCTTTTGGCCCTTTTTGCAACCCTTGTCATAAACTCTCTAATCAAGCACAATAGCCCCCATGAATTCTCAAACAAATCGTCCTCGTATTGCTATTACTGGCATTGGCCTTGTTAGCTCATTGGGGCAGTCTACCCAAGAAAATTGGCAAAATGTGCTTGCTGGTCAATCAGGTATTCGTACTGTAACACAATGCGATATTTCTAATATTCCTGCTAAAATTGCTGGGGAAATTGATACTTTTTCTACCGAAGGAATTATTCCTCCTAAGGATTTGAAAAAGTGTGATCGCTTTATTCAAATAGGGTGGGTGGCTGCTCACGAAGCTCTTACTCAAGCAGGTTTAATTGAAGCCGAAACAGGTAAAATTCTTGAGGAGTTACAAAACCGTACAGGAGTTATACTTGGTTCTGGTATTGGTGGGCTTACTGAAATTCAAAAAGGTTGTAAAACGCTCTCTGAAAGGGGCGTTGGCCGTTTATCCCCATTTTTTATTCCATCTATTTTGATTAATATGTTGGGTGGCCAAGTAAGTATGGCTTACGGTATAAAAGGGGCAAATATGGCACCTGTTTCTGCTTGTGCCACGGGGACTCACTCGATTGGAGATGCAATGCACCTTATTCATAACGGTACGCATGATGTTATTGTTGCAGGGGGCTCAGAAGCTTGTATTTGTGAGCTAGCCATTGGTGGTTTTGCAGCGGCGCGGGCGTTATCAACTAGTTATAATGATACGCCTGAGAAAGCAAGCCGTCCTTTTGATAAAGGTCGAGATGGTTTTGTGATGGGAGAAGGAGCTGGTGTATTGATTCTTGAGCGTTGGGAACATGCAGTTGCCCGTAAGGCAAATATTATTGCTGAATTAGCTGGCTTTGGACAAACAGGGGACGCTTACCACATGACTTCTCCACTTGAAGGTGGAGAGGGAGCCCAGCGCGCAATGGAGCAAGCATTGGCTGATGCTTCTTTAACAGGAACAGATGTTGGATATGTTAATGCCCATGCGACATCTACTCCACCAGGAGATATTGCTGAGTGTAAGGCCATTAAAGCGGTTTGTGGGGATGCTGTGCCTGTGTCTTCTACAAAATCTATGACTGGCCATATGTTAGGTGCAACGGGGGCTGTGGAAGCTGCTTTTGCTGTGCTAGCTTTGCGTGACCAAATAGCTCCGCCAACTATTAATGTGGAAAATCAAGACCCTGCGTGTGATTTGGATGTTATTCCTAACCAAGCGCGAAAGTTAAATTTAAATGTTTCAGTCAGTAATACTTTTGGATTTGGGGGAACAAATGCTTGCTTGGTTTTCAAAAAAGCCTAAAAAAAATAGCCGTTCTTTGAAGTCGATTCAAATTCGTAACGGTCATATTATTGTTGCTGTTATTGCTTTGCTGGCATTGTTTATTTTAGTAACAGGTAGTTGGGGGTGGTACCTTGCTCAGCCGGGGCCTCTTAAGCAAGAAAGCTATGTTGTGATTAAAAGCGGTTCTTCTGTTGGGGGGATTGCGCGCGTACTTAAAAAATCTCAAGTTATTGAAAATGAAAAATTATTTCGTATTGCGGTGTGGTTAATGCGTTTGCAGACATCCCTTCAAGCAGGGGAGTACCAATTTGGGCCTGCTATTTCTTTACGTACCATAGTTAATAAAATTGCTACTGGAGATACAATTAAACGAGAAATTACCCTTCCTGAAGGCCTTACTGTATTGGAAATGATGGAAAAAATTGAAAAACTTCCTTTTGACGTTAAAAATGATGATTTAGCTGAAATTCCTGAAGGAACGTTGTACCCAGATACTTACGATTACCAGTACGGGGGAAGCCTCTCTCAGTTTATTCAAAGGTTACAAAAGCGTATGGAGAAAGAGCTTCAATCTGCGTGGAGTTTACGGATTAGTAACTTACCGCTTGCCAGCCCAAATGAATTGCTTATTTTAGCATCTATTGTTGAGAAGGAGACGTCTGTGCCGAGTGAGCGTGCTCGCATAGCAGGTGTATTTATTAACCGTTTGAATAAAGGGATGAAGTTGCAATCTGACCCGACGGTTATTTATGGAGCCAGTGATTATGCTGGTGACTTAAAAGCGGTTCATTTGAAAGAAAACCACCCTTATAATACCTATGTACATAAAGGTTTACCTCCTACACCTATTGCAAACCCTGGTAGAGAGGCTTTGATAGCAACTGCTCAGCCAGAAAATCATGACTACTTTTACTTTGTAGCGAGCGGAGAAGGCGGGCACGTTTTTTCTAAAACATACCAAGAGCATTTACAGAATGTTGCGAGGTATTTGAAAATTTATCGACAAAAGCATGGAAGAAAATAGCTTATGGCACAGCCAATTCCTACAAATCGTATTTTATTCACCCTAACAGGCCCTAGTGGTGTGGGTAAGGATTCTATTATTAGAGGGGTATTAGAGCAGGATACTAAGCTTAACTTTTTGACAACTTGCGTAACTCGTGACCCACGGCCTGGTGAAGTGGATGGTCAAGACTATTTCTTTTTGACGAAGGATTCTTTTCGACAAGGTATAGAAATGGGTATTTTCTTAGAATACGACGAACATTATGAAAATTACTATGGTACACGCCGTCAAGAGGTTGCTAACGTCTTCAAAGATAATAAGGATGCTGTGACTGACCTTAATTGGCCGGGAGTAGCTCAGGCAAGCTCTCAGATGCCGGAAAACCTTGTGAGTATTCTTGTGTTGCCGCCGTCTTTAACGCAATTGGAGCAACGTTTGTTAAGGAGAAGTTCAGAAGGTGGTAGCCCTGTGAGTGCTGAAAGGTTTGGCAAAATTCGGGAGGATATTTTGCATATGGACGACCCTGCTTACGTTTTTACAAACCCTGATATGATTGGTTCGACGTTACGTCGGTATAATCATGTTATTACTAATGATAATTTAGATCAGGCTATTCAGGATACTTTAAAGGTTATGAACCTTGAGCGTGAAAAGAGGCGTGTCAGTTAAGGGGTAATTTTTTCTATCACATTGTTGCATACAATGCTGTGATGATAAGAAAAAGTATTCTGTTTGGTTTTTGTGCTGTAACCTCTCTGTTACTACAGGGGTGTGTTGGTACGTTAGGTTCTGTTGCGATGCAGGGGCTGGAAGGAAATGGTTATTGCTCGCCAGAGGTTCGGCAGCAAGCTTTTCAAACTCATGCTAATTTATCCTATATTTCTCAAGGTGCTTACGTTAATAATGTGCTTAATGAAGCTGGGTTGCCAGAAGAGAGATTACGAGTTGTTCTAAAAAATAAAGCTGTTTTAGATGTTTGGAATTATCGAACAGGGCACCAAGATTGCCGTGGACTTCCGACAGAGGAAGATTATTCACCTGTGGTATTTCAAAATAAGCAAGTAATTGGTGTTGGTAATAAATATTACGACCGTTATGTTCGTCGCTATGTGAAGCATAAAGTTCAGTTAGCAGGGCAGAAGCGACAAGAAGGGTATGATAGTTTTATGTACCCGTTTAATAAAGCTTTTTAGTTAGTTTCTAATAAATTTTGAGAGGTGGCATAGTTGTTCGGTAGATAACTCTGCTGGCCGTTGGGTTGGCTGTATATTAATACCTAGCATGTCTTCTTCGGTCACAAGCCCTTTTAAGCTTTTGCGTAACATTTTACGGCGTTGAGTAAAAATTTGATGAAGGAGTTGTTTTAACTGAGAGGCATCAAATTCATACTGTGGAGTAGGGCGGGGGATAAGTTCTACTACACTGCTTGTTACTTTAGGAGGAGGGTTGAAAGCACCTGGTGCTACGTCAAATAAACGTTGCCTGTTTGTAAGTAAGTCGCACCATACTCCTAAACGCCCCCATTCTGGTGTGTTAGAGGTGGCGCATATACGTTGTATCACTTCTTTTTGAAGGAGGAATACCATTTTGCTAAAATGGGTACGGTTGTTTTGAATAGCGTTAAAGACGATTTCAGTGCCTACATTGTAAGGGAGGTTGCCTGCTAGGGTACTTCCTGAAGGGATTAGGGTTGAAAAATCTACTTTTAAAGCATCTGCATGTTGGACCGTAAGGCGGTTTTGGTACTTGGCACTTAGTTCTGATAAAAGTGGAATAAATCTTTCGTCTTTTTCAACCGCAACAACGGTAGCACCACCCATGAGTAAAGCTTCAGTAAGGGCGCCTGGCCCCGGCCCAATCTCTAAGACAGTTTGACCTTCAAGAGGACCGCAAGCATGGGCAATGCGCCCTAAAATACTTTTTTCATGAAGATAATGCTGCCCAAGTTCCTTATTAGCAGTGGGGATATTTGTCATATTTATAGGCGGATATCTATAAAGGCACGCTCTCTTAGCTCGCGCATAAATTTTCGTGCTTCTAAATCAACTCGGTTTTCTAGCAAACGTTCTTTAACCCTAGCTCTGTACTCATCCAGTTTTTCAGGGAGTACTGTACGTTTAGCAGCAACAAAATATACCGTCCATCCGTCTTCTGTTTCAATAAGGCGAGAGGTGCCCTTGTTACGTACGCGAGAGATAGCTTTGAGTTGCTGCTCTGTTAGTTTTTGGGTGTCTTGCCAGCCTAGGTAGCTGCTATTAGAGAAAGATGCATTATCGTTGTTTTCTGATAAGAACTGTTTTACATCTTCGGCTGAGCCCCATTTTTTATAAGCTTTTTTTAATAGGGAGATATTATCGTGATTTGTCTGTCTATCTTCTATTTTTGTGAGCTTCACTTCCCATAAATCTAACTGGTTAGAAGGCTTTGTAGAAATTGTTTGTGTAGCCCTTTGGCGCAAAACTTTTAAAATATGCCAACCTTGAGGGCCTCGGATGGGCTGGCTAAATTCTCCAGGGTTTAGGTGTTCTACAACTTGTTCTAGTTCAGAAAGCATTTCACCAGGAGCGAACCACCCCATGGTACCTCCTCGAACTGCTGCTGCATCGTTACTGTACGTTTTTGCTAGTTGTTCGAATGTTGCTTCACCGTTTTCAAGTTGTTGGTAGACGTCGCGTACTTTTTGTTCTGTATTTACATTATTTTCGTCTGTAGTAATAAAAATTTGTGCAAGTTCTCGCTCGGTAACTTGTTGGGCACTGAGCATCTCATTAATAAGCCTGTCTACTTCTACATTACTTACAATAACATTAGGACGAACGGATTTTCCGATAAGCTTACGCCAGCGTATTTCTGCTGTGATTTTTTGAGTTGCTACTTGCTCTAATCCTTTGACTGCTTCTTCGTAACCTCCTGATGGGAGGTTGTTATTATGTTCAATAATAGTGACTGCTTTATCAATATCTTGTTGGCTTATATGAATACGTTTGCGTTGAGATTCCTGCTTTTGCAGTTCTTCATCAACCATGTTCGAAAGGATTTGTTGCTTTAAAATTTCTCGCCGACGAGTAGGGAGGTATGTTGTTCCCATTTGGCGCATTGTAAGGTTGATGCGTTCTTCTACTTCGCTATCTAAAACAATACCATCATTAACAACAGCAATAACGCCGTCTTCTAAAGCATTGCTTGGTGACGTGATAAAAGCTAAAAAAGCAAGCGCAGTAATAAATATTTTGGTGTACATACCTTTTTTCCTATTCATGTCCTAAAGATAGTAGTTGTAAGTTGATGATGTAGTCAGTTGAAGGTTTTACATCAGCTGTTGTAAAGCCTCTGCGCCTTGTAAGCATTGTAATGCGGTAACAATCGTACGTATAAGCTAGTGAGACTTCACCATATAGTTGGCGCCCACCATCAGCTATGTCTCGTTGGGTTTCAGCCGCTAAGTGCCAACGTTCTGAAAGAGGCATTTCAAGCTCAAGTTTTAATTCTTCTGGGCCTTGGTCAATCAATGTATGGGTAGCTTGTAAATGCGTTTTTTCCAATTCCCCAATACGTAAACTTGTATCTAAACGTCGAGCATTCCAATCTGCATTATCTAAACGGAAAGAACTAGAAAGATTTAGTTTCTCATTTGGATTTGCTTGAAGAAGACCAACCCAATCTGATAGCTTAGTTGCAGTTCCTCCACTTACTGGTAGGGCATCATCGTCGTCTCTACGCCAGCTTTGTCCTAAAAATAGTCTCCATTGTGTGTGGTGTGCGGCTCCCCAGCGGTTGTCTAAACCATAAATAAACCTTAAGCCATTTTCTACCCTATCTAAGCCAGCAAAACGATTTGTAGAAAAGAGGTTGTTCATTTCTAATTCATAAGCAACAGAATCTTCGTTTGGAATATCCTCAGGGTTACCACCTTTAGGTGCGAGCACTAGCATTGCCATTGGTGTTATGAGGTGATTACCAGAAGGTGAGCGCATAGGTCTTTCCCAAAGCAAAGAGGTTTCGGCTAATCCTCTTACAGTTGTGCCATCATCAGCAGGGCCATTAACATTATACAAATCGCTTCGGAGCATAGCAGAAAAGGTGACTCTGTTACCTGCTGGTAGCATCCAAGGTTTAATGTATTCTCCTGCTGTAATAAACCGTTGATAGCGAGTTCCTGTAGAACGGTGAAGGGCAAGTGCGTCAGCTGAAAATATAGCTTGGCCGCCAGTATCGTCTGTATTCCATACGCGTTCAAATTCTATACGGGGTAAAATATGGGCTGTGTTAGCAGGGTCACGAGATGTTTCTAAGTCTTGGTACCATGTTGTGTTAATGCCAAAATAGTGATCTTGAGATGTGTCTTCAGCATAGAAACTTGTTGGTAAATAGTTTTCAGTACTATTAAAAAAGTCATTTAAATAGGTATCATCAGAGGAGACTTCTGAATTAAAGCCTGCACGGCGGCCAGCTTTTAGCAAGTATTCAAACTCCAAATCAGCATGACCACGCCATGTGTCTCTTCTATCATCACGGATAAAAGAGGTTCTCATATCATAATCGTATGCTATTTGTTCTCTACGAGATTCAATTTGCCCCATCAGACCTCGGCTGCTCATAAAGCGTGTACGGAATGTATAGTCTGTATGGTCATCAGGAATATGGTAGTAGTAACCGAGGTTCACTTCAGTTCCTAAATTTGTAGAATTACCAAAGCGAGGGGGGAGTAAACCATTTTTAGGTTCGTTACCACGGACTGGGTGGCGGAAGTACGGCAAGTATAATACTGGAATGCCATAGGCATTTAGTACGGCATGGTTGTAGGTCATTTCATTTTCAGCTTGATTGAAACTGATTTTTTTTGCCCTGATTTGCCATGGCTTACGCCCGTTTGTACAATC
This sequence comes from Alphaproteobacteria bacterium, assembly GCA_028817875.1. Taxonomy (GTDB): domain Bacteria; phylum Pseudomonadota; class Alphaproteobacteria; order UBA2136; family JAPPOO01; genus JAPPOO01. The sequence goes on from JAPPOO010000006.1 coordinate 30,116, forward strand.
TTTGCAGGGGCTGTACGTTGCATCTGATAGAGAGTATATATTGTTATCCAACTGCCCAGAAGAAGCTTGTAGTACCTCTCCTAGTCCTTCAGTTCTTAGGCGTAGTTCATTGAGTGTAGCTTTTTTTAAATCTCCAGAAAGTACTAATTCATCCAGCGTAAGAGCTTGGCCGTTACCATCTTGGTAAATAACGTTGCCGATGGCACTTATTTCTTCGGTCTTTTGTTTATATTGAACCTTGTTTGCTTTGATAACTTGGGAACCGTTTGTGATTTCTACATCACCACTGGCAACTAGCGTTTGAGTTGAGTCATCAAAAGAAATTTCGGTAGCTTGTAGGGAGTAAGGAAGGTCGCCTACCTGAGCGTGAGCAAGAAACGCAGGAAATGCAAAAAATAGGGGAGAAAAGAACCAACGTTTCATTAATACATCAATAAATATTTAAAACTTAAACTACAATACAAATTTTTCTTGAATATAGCAGAATTGAATGTGTCCTCAAAACAGAAAGAGGTAAAGAAAGGCGTTAAGTTTTGTTGACATATTAGATTGTGGGATATTTGGTGATTATTCTTCACGAAAATGTAAAAATAGAGCAATACCAACTAAGCCGGCAACAAGTGTTGGAGCCCACGCAGCAACAGCTGCTGGGAGTCTTCCTGAAAGGCCATATGCCGTAATAACTTCTTTAAATAAATAGAACCCAAACCCTGTTACAAGGCCAACCAAGAGGACTTGCCCCATACCGTGTGTTCTTGAAAACCGCAATGCAAAGGGGGCTGCAAGTAAAAACATTGCAATGAGTAATGCTGGCATGGAGAGTTGTCGGTGGAAAAATAGTTCATGTTTTTGTGTCGGTAACCCTGCTTCTTGTAAACGTTGGATAAATGTGTGCAACTCCCATAAAGGAAGTGTTTCTGGAGATGATAGGCTATTGGCAATAACTTCCGGCGTTAACTGTGTTTCAAGAGTTTCTTCTGCCTGCCAAGTGACTTCCTGCCAAGGGTTTAAGTGAAAAATATGTTCAAGCTGCCAATGCTGAGGATGATAAGTCATTAATTTAGCATCAGAGCGTTCTAAAAATTGTCCACTGTGTGAGAACGTAAAGAGAGTTACGTTTTCTAATCTTTTTCCGCCATTGAGAACTCGTTGTGCGAAAAGGAATAATTCGTGTGTTTTTTCGGGTTGTCTTAACCAAATTTGCCCGCCTTTGGTGACTAACCCGTGTGTAGAATTTGGAAAGTAGAGCGCTTCTAGTTGTTCGTACTTTTTCTTAGTTGTTGCGGCTAAAGGGTTCATAACGGCGATATTTACCAAGCCAATACCCAGACATACCCAAAGGGCGGGAACAAGAAAACGGCGTGCAGGTAAGCCCGCACCACGTACAGCTACAAGCTCTCTGTCTCTTGTTAGCCGTGTAAAGCTAATAAGCGTACCTAACAGCATAACAAAAGGAGCAATTTGAAGTGCCATTGCTGGAAGTTTGTAGAATGCCATGATGAAAGCTACATGGTTTCCAACCTCAGTGTTTTTGCTGAGGCGACGCATAAGTTCTATGACATCTAAGAGGTAAATGAAGCTTATAAGAAGTAGTGAGGTTAAAATAATTGTTAAAAAATACCTGCGGCATAAATAAAAGAAGAGTGTTGAGGAAAAACGAGGGGCTGACATAGTTAACGGTTTTCTCTCCATATAAATAACAGTGCTATAAGGCTAAAGACCACTGGTAGTGACCATTGTGCTATCAGTATAAAAACCATACCTCCCACGGCTAAGCTATGAGCGACAATTAGTAATGTTTGATAGGTAAAGGCACATAATGATGCAATAGTAAGAGAGGTGCCTACACCGCTTCGGCGAGTGCGTGGAATAAGTAAAAAAGCAGCCGCTAAGAGCACTAGTGGAAGAGGGGTAAGGGGCCACAAAAAGCGTTTATGTAGTTCGGCTTTTAGCTGGTAAGTATCCTTTTGAGATGTTTTTTTATCTTGAATTATACTTTGCAGTTCTGAGATTGTGTATTCTTCTGGTGCGCGGCTGCGAGGCCCTGGAACTTTAAGGGCGCGAGATACTTCAACAGCGTGTTCTTTGAATTGTAGCATACTTACTTGGTTGGGAGTTATGTCCTGCCGGATACCTTCTTGTAAAATGAGTTGAGGCAGCCCTGTATCGCTAGCTTTAATTTCGCCTTTTTGAGCCATCCAAGTAACGGGGCGTTCCTCATCACGGTTATCATGCACCAAGATGCCTTCCATTGTATAAGGGGATGTTCTGCGCTTTAAGTAGACCATAAGTCCATCCCCAAGTTGGTTAAAAGTACCTGTTTCTAGTAGAAGGTGTCCTTCGCTATTACGTAAATGATGCTGAAAGTTTTTAAATGAAACCATGCTGTTAGGAAGAATGTGTAATGATATAGCATATCCAAGAGCAATAACGAACACTGTTGCTAATAGAATAGGTTTAATAAGTTTAAAGCTTGATAAACCTGAACTAAAAAGTGGAGGGAGTTCGCTATCATCATTTAACCTTTTAAACAGCAGACAAGCACCTGCAAAAAATGAAAGTGGTAAAATAAACATCAATAGAAATGGTACGAGTAGCAAAGTAAGATGCAAAAATGTGGATAGGCCTAGCCCTTTATTCATCATTAAGTCTAAAAAACGGAGGCTTTGAGTAAGCCAAACGAGAGAAAGCAGGACGAATGTTGCCAACAAAGTTGGGCGTGTAAGCTCTTTAATTAGGTAAAAATTTAGCATTGGCAACATGTCTACATTAAAAATCGTTGTTTGTTAACTAAGAAAAGTTTCAGCGCCTCTTGCATTAAGTGTATAGCCGTTATATCTTCAAAATACTTAATTGTATCAGGTTAATAATGCTAAAAA
>JAPPOO010000039.1 GCA_028817875.1 Alphaproteobacteria bacterium
ACTCAATCTACAACTATAGAGCTAAAAGGGCTTATTCGGCAGCTAGGCCATGACAAACTTAACAACGGCATTGTAGACAACCTTCTTGAATGTGTTGCTAAAGGCGATGCATGTGAAGGTACTTTTAAAGCTTCACCTGTTAGGTTAGGTGGCACAAAAGATGAACCTGATTACAACATTCACTTTACAAGCAGGCCTGTCACTGATCAGGAGAATCTATCTTCAGGTGCTATCATTGTCTTAGAAAAAAGACCCTCTTAAGGCTCTTTAATCAATACAGATTTTTACCTTAACTGCACTCACAGGTTCTATCCACCCGCCGCCAAGTAAAATACCCTCTTCATCATAAAATACAGCTGCTTGACCAGGCGATATCTGCTCTTCTGGTTGGTAAAATGTTACTTCTATACGGTTGTTTTCAAGATCTTTTAAACTAGCCAAAGCACTTGCGTGCTGGGCGCGTATACGCACCATAACATCTAGCTCATTAGGTGGGGTATCAGCCAACCAGTTCACGTCTTTTACTGTAAATGTTGTTTTGGCAAGGCTCCCTTTAGGACCTATTACAACCTGATTTTCATCTGCTTTAATTTCTACAACATACATGGGCTGTGGGTACCCCCCTGGCACACCTTTTCGCTGGCCTACTGTGTATCCAATAATACCGTCATGCTGACCTACAATACTACCGTCTTCTAGCATGATATTCCCCGGTTTTTCAGCTTCTGGTGCAAATTTTTTAACGACCTTACGGTAATCTTTTCCCGGTACGAAACATATATCTTGACTATCTGGCTTCACATGAACGTGCAAGCCTAGTTCTTCTGCTAGCTGGCGGGTGACGTTTTTGGTGATTCCCCCCAAGGGGAACGCCAGCATATCTAGCTGTTCTTGCGTGGTTGCAAACAGGTAATACGTTTGGTCTTTGGTGTCATCTACTGCTTTTTTCAGTACACCTTTGCCATTTACCCAGTCTTTTTGAACATAGTGCCCAGTCGCAATAACATCTACCCCCAAAGCTTTTGCTTTATCTAGCATGTGGCTGAATTTAATCCGTTGATTACAGCGCACACAAGGAATTGGCGTTGCCCCTGCTAAGTATGTTTCTACAAAGTCATCAATAACGGCTTCTTTAAAAACATCCTCTACCTTCAAGGTGATGTGCTCAATGCCGATTGTTTTGCAAACTAGCTTTGCATCGTAAACATCGTCTAACGCGCAGCAGGTTCCAAGGCGTTTGCCCTCACCGTCTGTTTGCCCTTGATAATCCCAAAGCTGAAGGGTCATACCGATTGTTTTGTAGCCTGCTTTTTGGCACAAAGCTGCGACACAAGAGGAATCCACACCACCACTCATGGCAACAACAACTGTTGTGTCCTCTGGCTTTTTACCGGGTACTAAAGGTGGCAAATCAAAGTTCATACCTTGGGTATAGAGAAGTTACTGGCCAATTGCAAGGCATATGGCGTGTGAAAGTTAGCTGACTTTCACCTGCATAGCGTCCCGAGAAGAAAGAATCTCTGGAATAATAAAATCGTTACCCACTGTGCCATTCATCACCATTTCTAGGTTAACGCTTTGCATAAACAAGGCAATATGGCGGCTGAGAGACATCCAAAGGTTATGGGCATTACACTTTTCACCATGCATACAGCCGTCTTCAGCACTTGGATTTCCTAACGTACTGGCACCTCCGCAACGAGTCATATCCGTTGCTTCATCAACGGCGACGACAATCTGTCCCAAGTGGATTTGGTCGGTTGGTTTGGCAAGCTCATAGCCGCCTCCAGGGCCGCGAACACTTTGAACTAAACCTGCTCGGCGAAGCTTGGCGAACAGCTGTTCTAGGTAAGAAAGCGAAAGCTCTTGCCGTTCTGCAATTTGGGCTAAAGCAATTGGCCCATTTTGAGATTTTTGAAGCTCAGCCAAGTCCAGCAGTGCCATCACTGCGTAACGACCTCTTGTTGATAAGTGCATGTTTTACGTTACCTAATTTTGAACAACTTACTAATACGCTTGGTTATACCGTTAATAACCACATTTTGTCAATGGATATAAAAAAGGGACTTTTTTATTT
>JAPPOO010000048.1 GCA_028817875.1 Alphaproteobacteria bacterium
CGCCTAAATTGTAGGCATGTTTAACAACAAATGTATGACAAATAAAAAATTAGCTAACTTTGCGCTTAGCTATTTCCTGAGCAATAGAAACAACATTTGATGGCTCAGGCTGTTGCTCATCGCTATCCAAGCACTGTAAATAATACTCGTAAACTTGCTGAGTAAAAGTTACATGCTGCTCTGCACCTAACTCTATACTCAACGCATCAAGGATTTTTAGGCTATCAAGCATGGCTCTATCCATTACTTTCTTATGGTAAATAGGCTCACTAGAAAAAGGATGTAAACTGTAAAGCTCTATAAAGGAATACTCACTGCTTTCCTCCCCACCATACATTAAAGTATCCATCGAGCACCCCAAAGCCTTAGCCATTTTTGCTAAAATTGAAGCACTAGGCTCAGACTTTCCACTGAGATAGCGGGGCATTTGAGTCTCATTCATACCAATCGCACGGGCAAATTCGGCAGCAGAACGAAAATTCGACCTCTCTAGAGCCTTTTTAATACCTGACGAAAGCGACATAACTCACCTTTTAAATATTTTTTTTATACCAAATCTGACTAATTAGTATTGACTATAACAAATTAGACAGATACTCTTTTCCAAGACCTTGGAGAAACGCGACTAAACGAAAAACCCCTTCAAGGCTTTAAATACAAGGTATTGGACATGTTGAAACGTAAAAATATAGGTTGGCACAGGGCAGATATTAAAGCTGCCATCTACAAAACAGGACACACCCTAGAGTCTGCCTCCCTTATGTTTGGCTATCACGCCGAAGCAGTGTCCGGCACCTTAAGCAGCCCGTGGTCTCAAGTTGAGGCCAAAATATCAGAGCTTATTAATGTGCCAGCTTGTGAGCTTTGGCCTGAACGCTATGCCAAAAATGGCAAACCTAAATCTCAACGTTCCGCTTGGGATACTAGCAAACGGATTAAAAATCGTCATTCCAAAAAACAACAACAGGAAATGCAGTCATGAAATCCCTATTGGAAGCTTTTAACAAGGACGAACCGCCTACTCTGCAAGAGTGTAAGGTCATGCTATGGCTTATCGCCTCTCCTGCAATCATTATTATCAGCACGCCTATTGTTATCGGTACCGTTAAATACCTTATAGGAGCCGGAGAGTAACTTAATGGCTAAATGGTTCCTTGCCTCCGAAATAGCTGGTTTTCCTGATCTGCCCGAAACTCCGCAGGGCATTACAAGAAAAGCATCCCGCGAGAACTGGCTATCCCGCCCACGTAAGGGACGTGGGGGCGGTAAAGAGTTTCATATTAGTAATTTGCCGGAGGCAGCACAGAAAGTGCTGCTGGATAAGGATAAGCCAGCAGAGGCACCACCCTTGCCTAAGCAAGTGGATCATGTTGCTGAGATTCAGAATTTAACTGCTAAGTCTAAAGATAGACTGGATGCCCGACTCTTTGTTTTAGAGGCTTGGAGTCAATTTAAGCATGAAAAGCAATTGGCTAAAATTGTTTCTATGCACCTCTTTTCCGAGGCGTATAACACTGGAAATATTGAGGTAGAGGGCTGGGTCAGAAATGCGGTTCAGCACGTAAGCCAGCCCACCATCAGCCGTTGGCTCAAGCTGCAGCAAGAGGGTGACATCGTTGTTTTGGCCAGCAAAGGCTACGGCAAACACCGTAAAAACAACGGCAAGATTGACGGCAATCAAGAGCTTAAAGACTTCATCATTGCCAGTATTTATGACAAGCCCCACCTAAGCCCTACTCACCTTGTGCGGCTTATGAAAAGCAAGTTTAAAGGGAGCGGTTTTGACTTACCGACCCAACGCACTCTCCAGCGGTGGCTGAGTAAGTACAAAGCAGATAACGCCATTATCTGGGAGCACATGACCAACCCAGACAGTTACCGCAACAAATACCAAGTTGCCCATGGTCAAGCTGATTTTGGTGTGCTTGAGTTGAACCAGCTATGGGAGCTGGATAGTACCCCCGCTGATGTCATGTGTATTGATGGGCGTTTCAGCATTTTAGGTGTGATTGACGTTTACAGCCGCCGCACAAAAGTGATTGTCACCAAAACCAGTAAAGCCACGGCTGTGTGCGCTCTCATGCGCAAAGCCATGCTGGACTGGGGTGTGCCTGACGGTGTTAAAACAGATAACGGTGCGGATTACGTTAGCCGCCACTTCAAGCGTGCTCTTACTATGCTGGATATTCGGCAAGAAATCTGCCCTCCTTATACACCGCAAGGTAAGCCACACATTGAGCGGTTTTTCGGCACGATGACCAGAGACCTTTTTGAGCTTTTACCCGGTTATGTGGGCCACAATGTGGCTGACCGCAAAGAGATCGAAGAGCGTAAAGCTTTTGCCAGCCGCCTCGGTGAAACGAACGAAGCTAAGTTTGAGGCTAAGTTGACTTCCGAACAGCTGCAAAAAATTTGTGACGATTGGATTGCTGAATACGAGCAACGCCCACACAGTGGTTTAAACAATCGGTCTCCGCTGCTACAGGCTACCAGTTGGACAAAACCTCTCACCAAGATTGAAAACCCACGCACCTTAGATATTTTGCTGGCTGAAGCTCCCGGAGACGGTACCCGCAAAGTTACGAAAAAAGGCATCAAGCTGGATTCCGGTTACTTTACCGCACCGGAGCTGGCTCTTTACGTGGGCAGTAAGGTGCGTGTCCTTCATGGCATTGAGGATATCGGTCAGATTGTTGTCTACTCCATTGATGATGATGCTGATTATATCTGCACCGCTGAGTGTGCTGAATTGGTGGGTTACTCACGCCAAGAGGCCGCAGCTGCAGCTAAACGCAAACAAGCAAAAGAAATTGCCGCCAAGCGTAAAGAAATCAATGCCCTCAAACGAAGCGTTAAACCACATGAAGCTGTTGAAGCCCTGCTGGAAGAAAGCGCAACCACCGCTCACAAGGTCGCTTCCTTCCCACAGGTAAGTGAGCCCCATGTTAGCGCAGGTTTGGATATGGCTAAAGGAATACTTGATGGGGCTCAACCACCCAAACAAGCCCCTCTTACTGAAAACCAAAAGCGCATTGAAAAAGCCGTTATTGCCGAATTAAAAGGTGGGACTGCCAAGTCTAAGCCAACCAAGCGGGAAAACTACCTCCGCTGGAAAGAGCTCGACCGCAAGCAGGGCAAAGAGCAAGCCCTCACCAAAAGCGAACAGCTTTTCTGGCAGAGCTACCAAACAACACCGGAATTCAAATCTCAAAAACAGATAGAGGAGGAATTTAGCCCCCAAAAAACGGGCTAATAGCAATGAGGAAAGCTTGTTTCCTCACTAAAACGAAAGGGAGATAACATGACTGAAATACAAACAACAACATGTCGGCGAACCGCGCCACTCAGCAATATTTATTTACTGCAAGAGGCGATTGAGCGTGTTCAAAATCGTGCCCCTCACCTGCCGGGTATCGCCGTATTTTACGGCCCTAGCGGTTACGGCAAAAGTAACTCTGCCGCCTATGCGGCCAGCCAAGGCCGCGTAATCTACGTGGAGGCTAAATCCACTTGGACAAAGAAAGCATTGCTTTTAGCTATTATCAATGAGCTAGAGGAAGCTCCTAAAAATACGATTTACGAAATGGTAAGCCAAGTTGCCGAGCAGCTGGCTATCTCTGGCAAAGTCCTGATCATTGACGAAGCCGACCACATTATCGACCGCAAAAACATTGAGATTGTACGGGATATTTATGAGGAAAGCCAAGGCTCTATTATTTTGATTGGCGAAGAAATGCTCCCCAGTAAACTAAGAGCGTGGGAGCGTTTCCACAACCGTGTTTTAAGCTGGGATGCCGCCCAACCCGCCAGCTTTGAGGATGCCCTTAAACTGAAGGAAATCTACTGCCCAACTATTGAGGTTAGCGACGACCTTATGGCCATCCTACTGGAAGCCTCTAAAAATGTTGTGCGGCGGATATGTGTCAACATTGAGCGCGTCCGAGAATTTGCCCACCGAGAAGGACTTTCAACCGTCTCGGTGGAAGATTGGAAGGGTGAGAAGTTCTTCACGGGAGAGCCACCAAAACGTAGAGCACGGGAGGCTTAACCATGACACACCAAGTTTCTCTAAGTACAACACCAAAAGAACAAAGATGCTGGGAACTGGCTTGTGATTTAAAAACTTTCACGACGAGCGAAATCTACGCCTTTACTTTTGGTATCTCTCAAGAGTTTATCCGTAAGTATCTTGCCGACCTGATAACGCAAAAGATTGTGCGTAAAACAGGAGACAGCAAAGACGGTGAAGTCCTGTACGAGGTTGCTGTCACCGCAACCTCCGATGCTCCTCTCCTGCCACCGAGGCAGCAGGACATCAAAACATGGAATGCTATCTGGAAAGCCATTCGTGTTTTGAAACGCTTTGATTTGGAGCAGGTTTTGATGGCTGCTGGCACGAGCCGCCAAGCAACCCAAACCTACCTTTACCGACTTTCAGACGCTAAATACTGCAAACGCTTTAAGAGTGAATCCGGCTCATGGCAATACATCTTGATTCCGGCACGCTGTAAAGGCTCCGCAGCCGTACAAATCAAGCGTAACGGTGAGCTGTTTGACCCCAACACACGGCAAGTTGTATGGCCGTTAAAGCAGGAGGCCGCAGCATGAACACCCCAAAATGGCTTGAAGTGCTCAAGCAGCAGGTGGAGGTCAGCAGCCAAGCTGCTGTAGCCCGCAAGCTTGGTATCTCACCGTCTGCTCTTAATCAGGTGTTAAAGGGTACCTACAAGGCGAGTTCAATCAACATTGAAGTAGCGGTGCGGTCTGTCTACATGGGCGATACGATTGCGTGCCCTATTTTGGACGAAATCCCCGTCACAGCTTGCCTTGCTTACCAAAAGAAACCCTTTAACGCCAGTAACCACCTTAAGGCACGGCTGTTTAAAGCTTGCCGTACCTGCCCACACAACAAGGAGAACCAAGATGCTTAGCAACCAGCTACTCAACTTAACCTCGGCTTTGGATAGTTTGAACCAAAGCCAAGACTTTAAGCCTGACCTCATGGAAAACATTATCTCCAGCTTGGAGGAATGTACCCAACGGGCAGAAGTCCTAGAAGACCGCCTTTTAGAATACGGCTTAGACCATGAGGCCAAGCTACCGGATGAAGCCGACAACGTGCTCAGCTTTGCCGCCCACAAATTCAAAAAAGACTACAACGATTACCAACAAGAAGAGGAAGCCTAAACCATGACAACACGCTATGGATTTACCGTTACCAAGGACAAACAAGTTTCTGTTGAGCCACAGCCCGACGGTGGCTGGGTACTTTGGGAAGCCTACCAAGCCCTACAGAGAGAAAAAGAGCTTTTGGAAAAAGAAGCTCAGCTAAATACCAAAGCCGCTGAAGTTGAAAGCGACTGGAACCCAACACAATAAGAAAGACCTACACATGCCTAAACGTAAAAAAACCGAAGCCCTTAATGTTGCTGTCCCGAAGGATGATCAGCAGGTTGTTAACTTTATCCATCGGATGGGAAATGTGCAAAATCAAATAGCGCGTATTAAAGCTGATGCTAGCGATGAAATCCTCGCCATTAAGGAACGAGAAAAAGCAAAATTGCTTCCATTGGAGCAGCAAGAGACCGACCTTGTGGAGGGTATTCAAGCCTACTGTGAGGTCAACCGTGACCGCCTATGTGGCAAGAATAAATCCCACGACTTTGGAACAGGTACCGTTGCTTGGCGGTTCACAACTAAAACAAAGATATCTAAAAAAGTTAATGTTTTAGAGTTACTTGAGAAGGCTGACTTAAAGCAATTTATCAGGACAAAACATGAAATTGACCGCGAAGCTATTCGGGAAAATCCCGAAGCGGTTCGAGACCTTCCGGGCATTACCATTACTAAAACTGAAACCTTTGCAGTAGAGCCTCGTGAGAGCATCAAGGGAGACAACTAAGATGACGCTCCACCGATCCCAAATCGCCTTGATCCATGTCGCCAAACAACAAATTGGCTGGGATGAGGATGTTTACAAAGACGCCCTGTTTAAGGTCACAGGCAAGACATCCTCCAAGGATTTAACCCAGCCTGAGTTTAATAGCTTGATGGCCTACATGGAAAAGCAGGGTTTTAAAAGTACCAGCAACCGCAGAAGTACCGATAAAAGCCGCAAAACCAACAACCAGCAGCAAGCTAAAATTTTTGCCTTATGGCAAGAAATCAAAAGCCAGAAGCTGCTCCGCAACCCCGACACAACGCTTGAGCGGTTTCTGCAGGCTGCAGGTATCCGCATCGGAAGAGTTGAATGGCTTTCCGGCTCCAATGCTCAAAAAGCCATTGAATACCTCAAGGCTTTTCTTGCCCGTGAACAGCAAAAAGCGTCGCATAATAATGAGGATCCAGCCTAACCATGGGCATTCCGGGTCTTCCAGCAATTATCAGTGAAATCGCAGAAATCGCAGAAATCACAGACATTGATACTGCTTGGAAGGCTTTGGATGCTTTTGGTGGCCTCAAGGTTTATATTCCTAAAAACATCACTCTCGACCATCCACTATCCCAGAAACTTGGCTTTGAGAACGCCCGTAAAATTGCCCGTATCATGGGTGGTTGTGATTATGATTTTCCAATTGGCAACTCCATGAAAAGCAAGAAACTGGCTATTCTCAACACAACAGAGCGCAATGCCCAGAAAGTTGCTAAGCAGCTTGGCTGTACCGAACGCTACGTCTACCAAGTTTGGAGCCTCCTTGATAAAGAGATTGACGAAGCACAGGCTTCTCTGTTTGATTAGGGGCATATGCTTCAAGCATATCCCACCTTCCCCTGAACTTGTTCAGGGGGTTTTGTTTTTCTACCTCTCTTAATCTCTCTACATGAGAAAAATTACACATCATATTATCCATTGTAGCGATAGTCCCAACCATCGAGATATTGGCGTTAAAACAATTCGCCGCTGGCATACTGAGCCTGAGCCTCGCGGCAATGGCTGGAGCGATATTGGCTACCACTACGTTATCCGCCGTGATGGTACAATTGAGCTTGGCCGTCCGCTAGAGATTCAGGGAGCGCACTGCAAGGGCCACAACAACCATAGTATTGGCACTTGCCTTGTCGGAAGAGATGAGTTCACCGAAGCTCAATTCAAATCTTTACGTCGGCTTCATAAAACCCTCAAGGCTTGGCTTCCTCAGATTAAAGTTGCAGGGCACCGAGATTTAAACCCAAACAAAACCTGCCCTAACTTTGATGTGCAAGAGGTGTTGGCATGAGTTGGTTTGCTAAAAAACTTGTCGGAGAACCCCTAAAGGAGCCAATTGAAGCGATTGGCAACGTGTTTGACAAGGTTTTTACTTCCGATGAGGAACGCCTACAAGCTCAGGCCATGCTGGAAAAACTGCGCCAGCAACCTGCTATCTTGCAGGCTGAAATCAATAAAATTGAGGCTGGACACCGCACGATATTTGTAGCGGGCTGGCGTCCTTTTATTGGCTGGGTTTGTGGTACTGGCCTTGCCTTTACTTTCGTTATCAACCCCCTCATCCAGTGGCACACAGGCGAGCCGGGGCCTGTGCTTCCTTTAGAGGCTATCATGACCTTAGTGATATCCATCCTAGGTTTGGGCGGTTTACGTACCTACGAAAAATCTACAGGGCGGGCAAAGTGATGGTTGATCCAGTAGACATGGCCCAAGCAGAAGAGGAATCCCACCGTGAAGCAAGCCTCCGCCTTAGCACCCAAACCCCTGCTCCTCCTTCGCAAGCTACTGTTTGTGTTGAATGCGGGGCGACCATCCACCCCAAACGCAAAGAGCTCCTCCCCGAAACAGACATCTGTAGAGAGTGCGCCCAATTCAACGAACAAGAGGAGCAACGCAGTGCCCACCTTTATCTCTAACATTTTTGATAATTGGAATGCTTTTTGGGCCATTACCGGCCTTGTGGCTAGTGCTATTGTTTTAGGTTTACGTACCATCTTTGCTTCAAAAAAAGAGCTTGAAGTCCACAAGGCGGAAGTCACCACACTGAAAAAAGGGCAAGCTGAAACAAATCACCGATTAACAACTTTAGAGAATGCGCTCAACAATCTCCCAAAGCAGAGCGATTTACACGAGCTCTGTGTTGAATTTAAAGAAATGGAAGGAAGTCTCTCTGCTATTGAGAAGCAACAAACAGGCATCCAAAACTCACTAACCCTTATTACGGAGCATCTGCTTAAACAATGACAAGTAACTTTGAAAACCTCCTTGCTGAATTCCAACGCCTGAGTATTTTGCAAATCCTACAGGATGATGAGGATTATTCAGCTAACACGGATATACTCTCTTCCGCCCTCTCTCACTTAGGTAACACTATCAGCTCCGATGCTTTAAATGCCCATGTTGACTGGCTTAGAAAAAAAGGCCTCATCAAAGTCAGATTGATCGGCTCTTTTACAGTTGTTCAGCTGACCAAGCGTGGCCTTGAGGCCGCCCAAGGTATTTTGCGTGTTGACGGGGTACGTCGCCCCGGGCCGAAGGACTAAACGTTATGCCCCGCGAGTCCAGCATTACGAAACTTCCCAAGGAAATCCGCGAGCAGCTTGACCAGCTGCTTGGAGCGGGTGCTACTGTTGATGAGCTGACCGAATACCTGCAGGGGTTTGATATCGATATGTCTCGCTCTGCCGTTGGACGCTATCGCAAAAAGATTATGGATTCACGCAAACACATACAGGAATCCATACAGGTCGCCAAAATCTTTGCTAAGGACATCACCGACAAAGAGCAAACCCAGCAATCTCAGTATCTCATCAAAATTGCTCGAACGTTGGCTTTTGAGACTTCCATGTGCTTAGCCGGAAAAGAGGTCACCCCTAAGACTCTTTCTTTTTTAACTAAGTCTATTAAAGACCTTGAAACTGCTGCAACCATCAGCGTTGAACGCGAGCTTAAAATCCGTAAAGACGTTGCCAGCCAAGCAGCTGAAGCGGCCGACAAGGTTATCAAAGAAACCAAAGGCATCACCAAAGAAACAGCCGATAAAATCCGGCGGCACATACTAGGAGTGGCCGAGCAGTCATGAGTATGTCCAGCCCCTATGTCCTTTTGCCGTACCAGCAACGTTGGATTAACGACAACTCTAACGTCAAAATTGCTGAGAAAAGCCGTCGGATCGGGATTACATGGGCAGAGGCTGCGGATGATGCTTTGTTGGCTGCTACCACCAAGCAAGATGGGGGTATGGATGTTTTATACATCGGCTACAACAAAGAAATGGCGCAGGAATTTATTGAAGAAGTCGCCAACTGGGCCAAGCACTACAAATACGCCGCTGAAGCCGTAGAAGAGTTTATCTTTAAAGACCAAGGCACCGACAAAGAAGAGCGAGATATTCTGGCGTTTAAGATTCGTTTTGCTTCAGGCAATGAAGTCGTTGCCCTGTCCAGCCGCCCCAATAACCTACGAGGTCGTCAAGGTAAGGTGGTGATTGATGAAGCGGCCTTCCATGACAACCTTGCTGAATTGCTTAAGGCTGCGATGGCTCTTTTGATGTGGGGTGGCCGCGTTGTGATTATCTCCACCCATGACGGTGTCGATAACTACTTCAACGAGCTGATCCAACTGGTCAGGGAGAAACGGAAAAATTACAGCCTCCACACAATTACTTTAGACGATGCCATCGCTGATGGCCTTTATCAACGGATTTGTTTGGTACAAGGTAAAGACTGGAGCCTTGAGGCTCAGAATACTTGGAAGCAAGGCATTATCAACGACTACGGAGACGATGCGGATGAAGAACTGTTTTGTATTCCGAAGCGATCCGGTGGGGCTTACCTCACTTATGAAATGATTGACGCCTGTATGGAGGATGGCATCCCCATTGTTCGCTGGCAGCAAAATGACTCGTTCGCCCAACTTGCCGAACACCTCCGCGAAGCCGCATGTAAAGAATGGTGTGAAGACACTTTAAAGCCTCTTTTAATGCAGCTTAAACCTGCCTTAAGAAGCTCCTTTGGAGAGGATTTTGGCCGCTCCGGAGATTTAACTGTTATCTGGCCACTGCAGCTGCAGGCCAATATGCGCCGCCATACTCCTTTTACTGTTGAGCTGCGCAATATCCCCTTTGAGCAACAAAAACAAATCCTCTTTTACATTGTGGATCGCCTCCCTCGCCTTGGTAAAGGACTCATGGATGCTGGAGGAAACGGTAGCTTTTTGGCTGAGGTTGCCGAGCAAAGATATGGCCAAGGTGTGATTGAAAAGATTAAGTTCACAAACGACTGGTACCGTGAGCATACCCCTATTTACAAAGCAGCTCTTGAAGACCAGATGATGACTCTCCCTCGCCATTCGGATGTTATGGCTGACCACCGCGCCTTTACCATGGTTGACGGGGTTGCGAAGATTCCAACCAACAAACGCACCAAAGGCACGGATGATAAGAAGCGGCACGGCGATAGTGCTATTGCGGGTTTACTTGCTTATATTGCCAGCCGTGAAGTCTACAGCCCTATTGAGTTTCAAGCCGTGGGCGCGGTGCGCGAAACAACGACTTACGCCGACTATATGGGAGACATGTCATGACCGACGATACAAAACAGCCTAAACCTGTCACAAACGAAATAGCCTCCGTTAAGTCTGATCCTGAATACGCTTTTGCTTTTATGGGGCGATTGACCTCTGCCGATTCTACTTTGGCTACCCGTGGCAACGGTAAAGGCTACGCAATCTACGATGATATTGAACGGGATGCCCACGCCCAAGCGGTTCTGCAAAAGCGGAAGATGGCTTTGGTTTCTTACCCATGGGAACTCACCGCGGCGAGCGACTCAGCTGAAGACAAACGGGCCCGCGACCTCGTGGAAGACCAGCTCCTTGCAATGGACTTTAACCAGATCTGTTTAAATACCTTGGACGGTTTGCTTAAAGGCTTTTCCGTTGGTGAAGTTATGTGGAAGAATATCAACGGTACCTTCACGGTTACGGATATTAAATCCCGTGACCCAAATCGTTTTGTGTTTGACCTAGACTCCAAGCTTCGTATCAAAACAATTGAGAATATGTTTGATGGTGAGGACTTGCCTGACCGTAAGTTTATCGTCCATTCGTTTAATTCAAAGTACGAAAACCCCTACGGCTGCGGCTTGGGCAGCATCCTGTTTTGGCCAGTGTTTTTTAAACGGAATGGTATTAAGTTTTGGCTTACTTTTGCTGATAAGTTTGGTAATCCCACGGCTATTGGTAAGTATCCTACATCAGCGAGCCCAGAGGAACGCCGCACTTTGGAAGATGCCCTCGCAGCTCTGTCCAATCAGACAGGCATTACCATGCCTGAAGGCATGATGCTTGAGTTTATTGAGGCTAAGCGTAGCGGCACGGTTCAGACCTACGAAAGCCTCTGCAACTATATGGACAAGCAGATATCCCTTGCGGTATTGGGTGAAACGCTGTCCACAGATATTGGCAGCAGCGGCAGCCGCGCTGCCAGTGAAACCCATAACGATGTGCGGTTAGAGCTGACTCAAGGGGATGGTAACCTGCTTGCCGGTACCTTTAACAATTCCTTTATCAAGTGGGTTACTGAGGTGAACCTCCCTCACGCAACCCCACCTATTTTGAGCTGGGATATTACCGAGCAAGAAGACTTGAATGCCAGAGCAGAGCGAGACACTAAAGTTTATGGTATGGGCTTTAAGCCGTCTGTAGAATATATCCAACGTTACTACGGTGAAGAATGGACAGAAGATACAAAACGCCTGACAACTCCACAGTCTGCGGCTTTTGCCGAAGCTGTCAAAGAAACAACCGACCTGAAGCTTGCTAATCGGCTACTGGATGATACCGCTCAAAATGTTGACAAGCTGATTGACCCGATTCAGCAGCTACTTAATAGGGCTCATTCTTTAGAGGATTTTCAGGAAGGGCTCCTCAACCTTTATGCTGAGCTACCTGTTGATGAACTTGCTGACAAAATAGCCGATGCCATGCAAGTGGCTGAACTCGCCGGACGGTTTGAATTTGATGACAAGTGAGTACACCAACGTCCCTTTTAAGGAAGCTATTAGCTTTTTTAAGGATAAGGTACGTCTCCCCAGCAAGACTTGGCGTGATATTGAAAAGGGCATGCATAGCCGCGCCTTTGTTGTGGCAGGAGCTATGAAAGATGAATTGCTGGCCGATATGCAAAAAGCCCTCACGAAAGCCCTTGAGCAAGGGACAACGCTAGCAGAATTTCGCAAAGATTTTGACGGTATCGTCCAAAAGCGTGGTTGGACTTATAAGGGCAAGAGAGGCTGGCGCACAGGTGTGATTTACCGTACCAACCTCTCAACCGCCTACCAAGCTGGACGTTACAAACAGATGCTTGATCCCGATGTGGTTAAAGCTCGACCTTACTTACAATACATCCATGGTGATAGCTCCGATCCACGCCCTCAGCACCTTGCTTGGGATGGTTTGGTTTTGCGTCACGATGATCCGTTTTGGAATACCCACCGCCCCAAAAACGGTTGGGGATGCTCCTGCTCGGTACGATCCCTCTCTGCAGGTGATCTAAAACGTATGGGCAAAAGCGAGCCTGATGCAGCTCCGCCTATTGAGATTGATCCAACAACAAATCGTCCGAAAGGTATTGATGAAGGATGGGACTATGACCCTGCCTTCACAGCATGGGGTAAGCCGCTTGCCGACAAGGCCATGTCTACTTGGCGAGCTGAGGGGGCTCATGCGTGGGCACTTCTTACAACTGGTACATGGCGTAACTTTAACCGCCCTGCTCGTATCAGCGTTGACAAGGCCAAAGCCAAGCTTGCCAAGCCTGTTCAAACAAAAGAGCAAGCCCGCACGCTTCTACAAAAAACGCTTAAAGCCGATGAGAAAGTCTTTACTCTACCTGACGGGAGTAAGATTTTGGTCAATGCCGACTCTCTGCTTGACCACATTGATTTAAACCGTGCCCACTTTTTACCGCTTTTGCCTGAGCTATTGGAACAGCCTTTTGAAGTTTGGCTAACCTTTCAGCAGCACAAAGGCACCGGACAAATCCAACTACGGAAACGCCTGATTAAGGCTATTAAATTAGACAAAGAACGGTTTTTGATTTTATCCGCCCAAGCCCGTAACGGCATCTTTGAGGCTTGGACAATTATTCCGACACGGGATTTGAGGTACGGACAACACCTACGGGTTGGCACATTATTGTGAGGGCAACGTCAAAAATAGGTAGGAATAGTTACTACCGCATGCCATAATACTGAAAGGAGATAGGAGATATACAATCATGGCAAATACTAAAAAGTCTTACGTTATCGGAGAACAATATGAAGCCTTTATTGCACAACAAATTGCAGAAGGGCGTTTTAACAACGCTAGTGAAGTTGTACGCACTGCTTTACGCATGCTTATTGACTACGAAACAAAAATGGCATCACTACGCCAACATATTCAACAAGCAGATGATGATGTAGCAGCAGGAAACTATACTACCTACTCGAAGTTTGGTGACTTGTATGCTGATATCATGACAGATACTGACGAATAATATGCGCAAACAACTTATTGTTACCCACACCGCTAAGTCAGATTTACGTCATATCTACAACCATATTGCTAAGGACAATCCGCAACGCGCTAAAACTTTTGTAGAAGAACTTGCTGCGAAAATAGAATGGATTGCAGATACTGATTTTACAGGCTCTCCTAGAGATTACGTTGCTGAGGATTTGCGGATGCTTCTTTACCACCAAAGATGTATTTACTACCGATCTACCCCTGACCAAATCATTATTTTGAGAGTGTTGCACTCATCTCAAGATGTGGCTCAAGTCAAATTTTAATGTGTCATGGTCAGCTTAAAAATAACTCATAAAAGCACTGAACTGCAGAAAGCCCTCAAGCAACATAAAGAGCTTGTATCAAACCCTGCGGCTATTCTGAAAAATGTCGGAGAGGCTTTACACAATGCGACGATTGACCGTATGCGCCGTGAACGCGCACCCGATGGCAGCCCGTGGGCACCTTTAAACCCTCTTTATGCCTCCTCAAAGAGAGGCTCAAAGATTTTGCAAGAGGCTGGTATGCGCAACGGCCTTATGGGGTCGCTCAACTATCAAGTCATGCTGGATCGGCTGGAATACGGTACCAACAAAGTGTACGCCCATATCCATCAAGAAGGCGGTACCATCAAGCCTACCTCGGCGGATCGGCTCAGCTTTCGTATGGGCGGCAAGTTTTTCCAAGCAAAATCTGTCACGATTCCTGCCCGCCCGTACCTCGGTATCGGCATCAACGAAGAACGGGCCATTGATAATGCCGTCCATGACTACATCAAGAGTGTTTTTCGTTAGCAAAATTTAAAGCGTTTTAAATATATATTTATGCATTTTAGCTATCACGTATCATCCCTACCCCCAAAACGCATTTAAACGCGAATTTAAAGACAGTTTAAATGCGGTCTGGTTTTTAGGAACTCACCCTTTTATGTATAAATCTTGATTTATGTGTATTTTTGTGTGAGATTATCCCTGTTCGGTTGCGGTGAGTAATTTGAACAGTTTGGGTACTTTCTCAAATTTTAACGTGAAAACCCCGCTTGTGTCTCACTACAAAGCGGGGTTTTTTGTTCTTTATCTACTTAAGATAATCTGAAGGCGAACCTTCAGCCATCCCCAGCAGAGAACTAGTTTTAGTCTTGTCCTCATTCTAGGTACTTTCTTTTTTATTTTAACGTACAGAACAAGACATGGCCCGAAGGCCGCCGCCATAATGCACACTCCTTTTACAAACCGCAATGAAGAATAGTTGCAAACTATGCCTAATAGGACTATATTCCAGATGTTCGGTTGCGGTGAGTAATTTGAACACGAAGAAGATTTCTTCATATTTACATTAGATATCCCCACTGCTCCAACAGTGGGGATTTTTTTACCGCCTTGTCAAAGATAGATAAAAGAGGACTTTTACCCGTCTCCATAAGACAGTGATCTTTAGGTTCGCTCTCATTTTGAGATTTCTCCATTTATTTACATTATGTAGAGCGAATCCTTGGCCCGAAGGCCGCTGCCATAATGCACACTCCTTTTACAAACCGCAAGGAGCGTCTTGCATTTATGTCTTTGATATGCTTCGCTGAAATAGGTTTTAGATATGTGTTTCTCCCCTGAACTTGTTCAGGGGGTTTTTGTTTTCTGACCTTGGCATGATGGCTCTACAAATAAGGAGCTACACAAGTGAAACCTATCGAGATTTTCAGAGCTGGTACGCACACTGCCATGAGCGGCAACAGCATTACCATCACATCTGATGAGCTTCAGCAAGCTATTGAAAGCTACAACCCTGAAACTCACGAAGCTCCCCTAACTGTTGGGCATCCTAAGCATGACGAACCTGCCTACGGTTGGGTCGATAGGTTAGAAATGGGTGAGAACGGTACTTTACTGGCTCACCCCAAGCAAGTGGATGCTGATTTTGCCGACATGGTAAATGCTGGCAAGTTTAAGAAAGTCTCCGCATCCTTCTACCTACCAAACTCCTCCAGTAACCCCACGCCGGGCAAGCTACAAATCCGCCATGTGGGCTTTTTAGGTGCCCAACCCCCTGCTGTAAAAGGCTTAAAAAACGCCAGTTTTTCAGATGACCAAGGCGAGTTTGAGACTTTCGAGTTTTCCGAAATTAAACCTGATACCAGCTTTTTAAACAAGCTAACCAGCACTATAGAAGCCGCTTTTACCGAAGCTGCCAAGAAGTTCAACCCTGAAATAAATCAAAACAAGGAGGATGCCATGACAGGCACAAATAACCAGGAACAAGAACAGAAGCTTGCTGCCGAGCGCGAGGCTTTGGAGAAGGAAAAAGCTGCCTTCGCTGAAAAGCAGCGTGTGCAAAACAAAAAAGAAAGCGAGGCTTTACTGGATAAGGCCGTCAACGAAGGCCGTATCTCTGGTGAAGAAAAAGCTGGGTTAGCAGCCTTTATGGAAACGCTGGACGATGAAGAGTCCAATGTTTGCTTTGGCGAAGGCAAAGAGGCTACTGAAAATACACCTCTTGGCTTTTTCCGCGAATTCATCAGCAAGCTGCCAACCAAGGTAGAGTTTGCAGAAATTGCCAAAAACGAAGGTACGGGCTCTCAAGGAGTTGCCTCCTTTGCAGCACCTAATGGCTACCAAGTTGATCCAGAACGACTTGAATTACTGAAAAAAGCTGAAGCGTACGCAGCTAAACACAACACCTCTTTAGATGAAGCATTAAACAAAGTGGAAGGGCTATAAGCATGCAAAATATTTCGTTACTCAAACTGTCTGTCCAAGCTAGCGGAGCTGTAACAGCTAAACAATTTGTTGGCTTTGATGGAGCGGTAGCTACTGCTGCTGGAAACGCATACGGCGTAGCAGAATTTGACGCTGCTAATACAGAGCTTGTGTCTCTAACTATCGTAGGGACTGCGGTCGTTAAATCTGGAGCCGCGTTTGCTAAAGGTGCTGCACTGGAGGTTGGAAGCGACGGTAAAGCCGTTACTCAATCGGCTGGTGTCACTGTTGCTCGCGCTTTGGAAGCTGCCTCAGCAGCAGACGAAGACGTTGAAGTTTTACTTATCAATAACTAAAGAAAGTACTTAAAAATGAATATGAATGCTAAGCAGGTTCGTGTCATTGACCCAATTTTGACAACGCACGCACAAGGTTTTAAACGCCAAAACACTGTTGGGCACATGCTGTTTCCACGCGCTAATGTCTTTCAGTCTGGTGGTCAGGTTCTGCAGTTTGGTAAAGAAGGTTATAAAAAATATAATGCCCGACGCTCACCCGGAGACAATACGAAGCGTATTAAATTTGGATACGAAGGCAAGCCTTACTCTTTGGTGCAAGACTCTTTAGAGGCTGTAGTACCTGATGAATGGCAGCGGGATGCCCAGCAAGTTCCCGGCATTAACCTTGCTAAACGCGCTGTTAACAACGTTCTTGGCAACCTAACTATGTTGCTTGAAATTGAGCAAGCTGAACTGGCTATGGATCCGAATAACTACTCCAGCAGCCATAAACTTATTTTGTCTGGGACTTCTCTCTGGAGCGACCACACAAACTCTAAACCATTAATAAACGTTGCAGACTCTAAAGAAGTTGTACGTCAAGACATTGGGATGGATATCAATACGGCAGTCTTTAGCCCTAAAAGGTGGAAACAGTTTCGTAACCACCCGGATGTTCGTTCCGCAGCTATTAAAGACAACGATAGCGAACGTGTCGTCACAACTCAGATGGCTGCCGATCTCTTAGAAGTTGATCATGTTGTTGTTGGTAAAGGTGTCTACGCAAACAAAGACGGTTCTTTTGCTGATATTTGGGGTGATGGTCTTGTACTGGCTTACGTTGCTCATAATAGCAGTGGGGCTGAAGAGCCATCTTTCGGCTACACCTATACAATGGATGCACATCCTTTTGTTCGCCAACCTTACCGTGAAGAGAACTGTGAATCTTGGTTTTACGGCGTTAAGTACGAGCGTACTCCTGTTATCGCCAGCGCAGAATCTGCATTTTTAATTACTGAATAAGAGGAAAGTTATTATGGAACAAATTGAAGTAAAACTTCTACAGCCATTATTACATAACGGTAAACGTATAGAAGACGGTACTAAAGTTTCTTTAAAAGTTGATGATGCTATCAGACTTATAAAACGGGGTTTTGCAGAAAAAGTAGATGGCTCTGCACAGCCGGAAGAAAGTCAGACTTTTACCGCTGAAGATGTTGCCAAGCAAGTAGCAGCTGCTAAAGCTGAAGCCGAAAAGGAAGCTAACAAGAAAATTGTAGCTATCCAAAAAGAGGCTGAAGAACAAGTTAAAGCTGCTCAAGCGGCGGCTCAAACAGATGAAACATCAGAAGCCGGTACCGATGGTGCAACTTCACAGGCAAAACCTAATGCCAATAAGAAAAACGGTAAATAGGCATGACCTACGCAACGCAAGCTGACTTGCAGGATCGCTACGGGGAGAATGAGCTTATCAGCCTCACGAACCCCGTGGGCGATACCATAGACACCACCAAGGTGGATAGAGCTCTTGCAGATACGAAGGCCCTTATTGATGCCCATTTAACTAAGTTTCAACTACCCTTAAATGAAGTCCCCAGCCTGCTGGAAAACCTCGCTTGTAATATTGCCCGCTACTACCTGTACCAACACAGCGAAGGTGCGGTTGTGACGGACGACGTTAAAGATGCGTTTCACCAAGCGGAAAAACTGCTTAATAAAATTAACGAAGAAAAAATTAGCCTTGGCCTTACGCCAACTAACCAACCTACTGCCCCTATTAACGAGGTGCGGGTAACCTCTGTACCCCCTGTTTTAAACCAAAGTACGTTGGAGGACTACTGATGAACCCCATTCTAGATATTGAAAATCAACTTACCAGTATTATCCAAAACGGCTTTACTGCTGTGAGCGGTCCTACTTTACACACCGTTGATAGCTTTGCTGGAACTATTGATCTAGATAAACAGCTCCGCACTGTGCCCGGTATCTTTATTAACTTTAGCGGTTTTGGTGAACCTGTATCGCAAACCCAATTTAAAACAAAGTGGACGCTCTACGTCATTACCCACAATGCTGGTGGAGAAGAAGCTCGCCGCGAAGGAGATAACCGCAATATTGGTGCCTACGATGCCATTCATATTTTGATGCGTACTCTGCACCAAAATAAACTGGATGATTACGGCCGCATGAAAATTGTGTCCGGTCAAAATATGTTTTCCGAAGCTTTCGCTCGGCAAAACGTTGCTGTCTATGCCTTAGAAACAACCCTTAATGTTGATTGGGATTTAAACCCTGATGAGGCAGGACTCAACGACTTCACCACCTTTGCCGCTGACTGGGACTTGGCAACCCCAGACAGCCAAATAGATGCTCAAGACAAAATAACATTGGAGACAGCCTCATGACACTCTTTGTGCGCCCTGCCCGCAAAAAACTGAAAGTCCGTAATCCGGAAACAGGTCAACACCTTCCTGCTGAAGGCATGCATGTGACGCAATCCACCTATTGGCTACGCCGGATTAAAGACGGTGACGTCCTGACTACCCAAGTAAAAGAATCAACCAACAAAAAGGCTAAGTCATGAGCATTTCGTTTAATGATATCCCGACCACCAATTTAACACCGGGCGTTTATATTGAGTTTGATAATTCCAAGGCTGTGGGCCTGTTAAAAGCCATCCACCGTGTATTGGTTATTGGCCAACGGTTAACGACAGGTACCATTGCGGAAGGTGTTCCTACCCGTATTACTTCCGCAACTCAAGCGAAGGAATACTTCGGCGAAGGCTCCATGTTGGCCAGTATGCTCGCCACCTATTTTGATAATAACGACCAACACGAAACTTGGGCCATTGCGCTTGATGATAATGGCGCAGGCGTTGCTGCAACCGGTGACTTAACGGTATCCGGCACAACCACCGCCTCCGGTACTTTAAACCTCTACATTGCAGGACAACGAGTGCAAGTGGGTGTGACAGCAGGGCAAAGCCTGAGCACCGTTGCTTCCAATATTGTTGCTGCTGTTACCGCCGATGCCTCTCTACCCGTCACGGCGGCTGTGAACGGAGGTACTCCAGAGCAAGTTGACTTTACGGCCAAACATAAAGGCGTACTAGGTAATAACATCGACCTTCGCCTTAACTACCAATCTGGAGAAGCTTTACCTACTGGCTTAGGCATTGCTATCAACGCTATGTCCGGCGGTACAGCCAACCCCGATATAACCACGGCAATAACAGCCATGGCCGATGTACAGTACCACTCTGTTATTCAACCTTACACGGATGCTTCCAACTTGAGTGCCCTGCACAGCGAACTTGATGACCGCTTTGGCCCAATGGTAATGCAAGAAGGCTCGGTTTATACCGCCGCTATCGGCTCAGTTGCCGAGCAGGGAACCCTTGGCGATAGCCTGAATAGCCAACACATTAGCATTATGGGGGCAGGAAAAAGCCCTACCGCACCTTGGAACTGGGCTGCAGCTTTTGGCGGTATTGTCTCCTACCACGGTGATATCGACCCTGCCCGCCCTTTCCAAACATTGGTTATGGCAGGTGTTTTACCGCCAGCAGAATCTGACCGATTCACGCGAACAGAGCGAAATCAAACCCTTGCCGACGGTATTGCAACCTTTACGGTATCAGCCAACGGCGAGTGCATGATTGAGCGGGCCGTTACAACTTACAAAACCAATGCAAGTGGCGCCCCTGACCCATCCTACAGAGATGTTAACACACTGCTGACTTTGTTTTTCTTAAGGTTTTCACTCAGAGCCAGAATCTCTCAAAAATTCCCACGCTACAAGCTGGCCAAGGATGGAACTCGCTACGGAGACGGACAAGATACTGTCACGCCATCAGTCGCTCGCTCTGAAATTATCGCCCTGTTTAAACAGTGGGAAACCATTGGGCTGGTTGAAGACATAAAGCAATTCAAAAAAGACTTGATTGTAAAAATTAATGATGCTGACCCGAATCGCTTGGATGTGCGCATTTCACCGAATGTTGTGAACCAGCTCCGCGTGTTTGCTGGACAAGTGCAATTTAAACTGTAAAGGAGAATAGCCCCTATGGAACCACTTTTTGGCATTGCCTACATTACCGCTGACGGAGAGCTTTTAAAATCCATGCCCGGCGCCCGGCTTACTTTGGGTGGCAAAAAACGTAGTGCTGTTGTTGGGCACTCCCTCTACGGATTTTCATCAAGCTTTGAGCCTGCCCGACTAGAATTTGAAATTACTGTCGCTAAAGAAGAAACTATCAATAAATTAAAAGAAGCTGTTGATCAAACGGTTAAGTTTGAAGGTGATAATGGCACAGCTTGGGTCATTGCGAACGCTTTTGTCGAAAACACTGGAGACATCTCCCACAGCGAGGAAAACACGACAGCTTCCTTCATATTCGTAGGTGATCCAGCAGAGTCTTTAACGTAGGGAGAAAAACAAAATGGCTGAACATACTGTAGAGCTTCAGGATGGGATTAAGGTTGGCGGGAGCACCGTCAAAACCGTCAGCATTAAGCAACTTACTGCCGGAGATATTTTCAGTGCTAGTGCCGAAAGCGAAGTACCTGTACCGAAACTCAACGGAGAGCTTGAGCTTGTTGTGTCTCCTACTGAAGTTGGGAAGCGGATGCTTTGCGCCGCTGTTGTTAAAGTTGGTGATATACCGGGAAAAATGGCGGTTTCACAGTTGGAAACCCTTTCTTTGTCGGACTTCCAAACCCTACAAACAGCAGTGGACAAGCTTAACGATACCAACCCTAAAGACCTTGAAAAACGGGGGCGAGATCATCCAGCTGAATAACCGCCTAGAGGATAACCTCCTCCTTTTAGCTGGAAGAACAGGCTGGACAAAACAAGAAATTGAGGGGCTGACAGTAGCCAAGTTAAACACTTACGCAAGAAAGATGCAGTTTTAAACATGACGAATTTTACTAACTCCATTGTTATGAAATTTGTAGATATGGCCAGCCGTCCTGTAGGGCGTCTGGGTAATTCTATCCGCCGATTTTCGAATAACTCCACACGTGATCTTGCTAAGGTAGGTAAACAGGCAAAAAGAACCAGTAGTTTGATGAATGAGCTTGGCAAGGTAGCTGGAGGAATTAGTGCTCTTGACCTTGCCCGTCGTAGTATCGGTTCAGCTATGAGTTCAGAGGCTGAGTTTGAGCGTTTAGCTATTAATGCCAATATGACTACTGAAGAAATTCAGGAAGTCAAACGCCTCATTTATAAGCTTGCTCAAAGGTCTGATATCCGCATTGACCCTACTTTTCTTCGTGAAGCCTTTGCTAAAGTTATCGAAAAAACTGGTGATAAAGCTTATGGCATCTCACAGCTAGAAAATATGGCCTTAGCTATTCAGGCAACCGGTTCATCTGGTTATGATATAGGGGCTACGGTGGCAGACCTTCAGAAATTTAATATCGCTACCAAAGAAGAAATTCTAGAGGCTCTCAATATTCTGGATGCCCAAGGTAAAATGGGTTCCCTTACAGCTGAAGAACTTGCAGCTGCAGCTGAAAAACTCTTTAGCTCTGCCGTAGCAGCAGGAGCAACAGGCATACAAGGCATTAAAGAAACAGGAGCCCTTGCTCAAACTGCGCGTATGGTCGTAGGAAGCGGCGATGAAGCTGTTACTTACCTTAATAGGATTCCTTCAGATTTCATACAAAATGCTGACCTGTTTAGGAAAGAAGGCATTGAAGTCTTTGATAAAGACGGAAAGCTACGCAACCAAGTTGAGCTCTTAAAAGAGGTTATTGTTAAGCTAGATGGAAGTATTCCCAGACTATCAGAACTATTCTCAGATACATCTCTCCAAGTTGTTAAAAAAATGGCAGGGGACTATAAGAGCGAGAAATACGAAGGCTTTTCTAACTTTGACAGGTTTCTTAATGTTCAGATTTCCGGAGATGAAATTGCGAAAAACAGCGCCCGCATGGCTGCGACAGGATCAGCCAGAATGTTGAACATGCAAACATCTATGGGGAGACTTTTAGAGTTTGGCGGAAAGTACGCATTGATCCCTACTATAGAAGGGCTACTAGACCTTCCAAAAGACGCTGTTATGAAGCCTTACAATTTTGCTAAAGATGTTGCGAGTGCCCCCGGAAATATATACCAAGCCGTTCAAGATTTAGTTACTGCCCTATCTCAAAAAGAACCTAATGAAGCTCACGTTACCGTTGAGTTTAAAAATTCTCCAGCTGGTACCCAAGTCTCTCAAATGAACGCTAGCAAAGGGTTAGAGCTTAATATCGACAATGGCCCAGTTATGGTGACGCCGTGAGAAATTATAACCTTCTAATAGCCCCAGCGTATACCCAAACAATTTCTTTGTTACCAAATAAAGGTCTTATAAACTCTACTCTCATCCAACCATCTAAAGACATAAATTTATTGGTTTTATCTGGGTTAGCAACTGTGAGTGCTTTTCCTAAACGACTAAATCTAATGCCAAAACAATCGCCGTTGGTGGCTTGCTCTATTCTCTTCCAAACTCTACTTGTAAAAGGTTCGCTACTGTCTTCTCTAGCAACTTTATTGTACGTTGCTGAAGCTATATCCATATTATCTTTATTTCTACATAAAGGATGCTCTGGATCTACTAAAACCAAGCTCCCTTCCATCCAAAGTTTATCAAAGGAACCATTTAATTCTGATTTTTCTAAGTATTCTGGAAAGCATGTATCCCTCCAATCAGGGCATAAATGCCTGACTCTAGTTTCTTGGCTCTCTTTATTTGTATACAAAAATACAGCTAGGGTGAAACCTACTAAAACACCAATAGCCAAAGTTACCCAAGAGCCTCGTGGTTGTGTGCGCTTTTTAT
Organism: Alphaproteobacteria bacterium; assembly: GCA_028817875.1. GTDB lineage: Bacteria > Pseudomonadota > Alphaproteobacteria > UBA2136 > JAPPOO01 > JAPPOO01. Next base: position 23,284 of record JAPPOO010000048.1, read on the forward strand.
CTGTACTCAAATCTTTATTCCCTACTTTAAGTTGTGGAGGTATTTCCCGTGGTATGGCTTAATTCTCTACAAAAAGCAAGCTTTCGTGGCGTTTCGTTTGAAATTGATAGCGCAACGCTGGAAGGTGGCCGCCGTTTGGTGGAGCATGAATTCCCTTTTCAGGACAAGCCAGAATATGAGGACTTGGGCCGCAAAGCCAAGCCTATTGTTATTGAAGGACTGGTCATCGGGGATGATTATTTCCCCAAACGGGATGCTTTGGAAAAAGCTTTGGAGCAAAAAGGCTCCGGCCAACTGGTACACCCATACCGCGGCACGCTGCAGGTTGTGGTAGATAGCTACCGTTTAAGCGAAACCACCAATGAAGGCGGCATGGCTCGCTTTTCCATGACCTTCAAACTTGCTGAAGATAATACGAATTCCCTTGTTATTTCTGATAATAAACAAGTCTTAATAGACCGTTCAAACACGGCTTTAACTGCCTTTGAACAAGACTTTATAAAAGATTTTAGCGTCGATAAGCAGCCCGCTTTTGTTAGCCAAAGCGCAGAAACTATGCTAGATGACGCATTAGAACTTGTTGATAAAGCCTCCAGTCTGGCCAGTGGTGCACCCTCTCCCCCCGCGCTTCTTGGTTACAAGCTAAATGAGCTGGGGCTTATCAACAAGACCCTTATCCAATCCCCTGCTGACCTAAGCGGTAGCCTGCAAGATGTGCTGGCTGACCTTGTTGGCGTGTTTATTAATCCAAAGGATCAAGTACAAGCTCTTAAGTTATTCTCCAAGTTTGGCGACCTATGGCGAAATATCTCCCCCACAACACCAAGCCGTAAGCAGGAGCAAACCAATCAAACCTCCTTCCAATCTTTTGTTAAGCGCGTTGCTCTTATGGAAGAAGCCAAGGCCAGTAGCAGCTTACAGCCGGAAAGTACCCGCCATGCCGCCACCATACGGGATGACCTTATTCAACGCCTGCAGGCTGAAAAAGTCTTAGCTGCAGATAACGGACAAGATAGCTCTTACCACGCTTTGACGGATGTGATTGTAGCGGTCAACAAGCACTTAACCTCTCTCGCCGGAGAGTTGCCGCAAGTTATCCAGATTGAAAGCACCATCACCCAGCCAGCGTTGGTATTGGCACATCGTTTCTACGGGGACGACCTTTCGCTCGTAGAAGGTAAGGCCGCAGATATTATCCAGCGCAACAGCATCCGTCACCCCGGCTTTGTAAAGGGCAAGCAAACATTGGAGGTCTTAACCAATGTCTAGTGTTGCTCTTTCTATTAACGGAAAAATTCTAAAGGGATGGTCGGATGTTAACGTGACCCGCAGCATGCAAACCATCAGCGGTAGCTTTTCTCTCTCTACCGTTGACTCTAAGCTATTTGAAACCTTTACCCCGCATATCTCTAACGGTGATAAATGCCAAGTCAGTGTTGATGGCACGCCTGTTATTACTGGTTATGTAGATCAGATAGATGCTTTTTATACAGCCAATGACCACACTTTAACTGTATCTGGACGGGACAAAACAGGCGATCTGGTCGATTGCTCGGTTATTCATTCCTCCGGAGAATTCAAAAACCGTACAGTTAAACAGATTGCCCAAACCCTTTGCCAGCCTTTCGGTATTACTGTCAAGACCGACTATGACGGCAAGGCTTTTAAAGTCTTTCGCATAGAGCCCGGTGAAACTGTTTTTGACGCTATAGAGCGCATGTGTCGCCAGCTGGCTTTGCTCCCTATCAGCACGCCTGAAGGTGACCTGTTACTTACCAGAGTAAGCACGACACCTAGCGGTGCATCCCTTAAAACAGGCGGTAATATCAAGTCCGCCAGTTTGGCCTACACCCATAAAGACCGCTTTAGCAACTACACCGTTAAAGGTCAGCAGCCGGGTAACGATAGTGTGTTTGGCAAAGCTGCAGCTACTCCTATGGGTAAAGCTCAAGATGCCGATATCAAACGGCACCGCCCCTTCCTCCTACTTGCCGAGCAACCGGGTGACGGCCTGACCTTTACCGACCGCGCTCAGTGGGAGGCTAACGTCCGCCGTGGACGTAGCAAGGCTATCCGCTATGTTGTGCCGGGCTGGAAGCACACAGGCGGCAAGGTATGGAAGGAAAATACCATCGTTTCTATTCAAGACGATGTTTTGGGTGTCCGCGAAAGATGGACGATTGCGGATGTTGTGTTTGCTCTTAACGACCAGTCCGGCCACACAACCAACCTTACGGTTATGCCACCCGAATCATTCAAGCTTTTACCTATCCCCGAAGCTACACAAGATGAAGGTATTTTTTGATGAATAGAGCCTTCTACAAACTGCTACTTCCTCTTAAAAACCGTATCAGCAATATGCTTCGGCGCTTTGTACTGGAAAATGCTAACGACGGTACCAAAATGCAATCCGTTAAGGTTAAAGGGCGGGCAGATGAAATCCTTGAAAACTGTGAGCGTTTCCAAAACTACGGCCTCACAAGCGTCCCCCATGCCGGAGCTGAAGCTATCGCCCTATCGCTTTCCGGCAATCAATCCCACACTGTTGTGATTGCGGTTGATGACCGTCGCTACCGCCTAAAAGGATTGGCTAAAGGTGAAGTGGCCCTCTACACGGACGAAGGCGATACAATCCACCTTAAGCGGGGTAATGCTATGGATATTAACACAGGTACCCTCACCATTAATGCCAGTACCAAAGTACAAATTAATAGTCCGCTTGTTGAAACCAGCGACAAGATTAAAGCTGGCAATGATATTCAGGCCATTGGCGATATTCAAGACCTTATGAACTCAGGCGGCAAAACCATGGGCAGTATGCGCAGCACCTACAACAGCCACAAGCACCCTGAAAATGATAACGGTGGCCCAACCAGTGTACCGAACGAGCAGATGTGATGACTGATTTACGCACTAAGTTTGACCTCTCCCAGCTTTCCGGCGATTTGTCCAAAAACGGGCTATTGTTAGAGCAAGACGACTCTCTCAAAACCGCTGTGGTTATAAGTTTGTTTACTGACCAACGAGCAAAACTTGACGATTTTATACCAGGGAACAGCACCGACCTACGAGGTTGGTGGGGCGATGCTTGGTCTGAAATTTCCAACAAGCGCATCGGCTCTCGGCTTTGGCTTCTTAGCCGGGAAAAACAGCTGCCCGACGTTTTAGTACGGGCCAAGCAATATGCTGAAGAAGCCCTGCAATGGCTGATTGACCAAGGTATCGTCAACACCATTGAGGTAACGGCCACGTTTAGCGCGACGTCCGTCCTTGCCCTACAGATTCAAATTGTTCGCCCTTACAAGTCCGCCATTGACTACAAGTTTAACTACATCTGGGAAACGGGAGACGCTTATGCCATATAACAGACCTGCCCTTTCAACACTTATGGAGCGTGTCATTGCTGACATTGAAACGCAGCTCCCAAACACTGACGCCCGCCTGCCCTACAGCAACCTGAATGTACTGGCGATGGTTATGGCAGGAGCCAGCTACAGCATGTACGGTTACTTGGCTTACATCCACAAACAAATACTGCCGGATACTGCTGATGCCGAGCATTTAGAGCGTCACGCTAGTATTTGGGGCATTACCCGTAAGGCTGCCTCTTACGCCACCGGCAACCTTGACTTTACCGGTATTGATGGTGCGGTTATTCCTGAAAGTACCCAGCTCCAGCGCAGTGATGGTGTTGAATTTTTTACTACAGCCGAAGGCACTATCGCCAGCGGTACAGCTGCCGTTGCAGTACGCTGCCAAGAAGCCGGTGCTATAGGTAACGCTAGTACAGGTGCCAAGTTTTCCCTTGTGTCTCCTTTGGAAAATGTTGATACAGAAGCCCTTGCCGATGCCTCAAGTTTAGTAGGCGGTGAGGATACAGAAACGGACGATAGCCTGCGTGCCCGTATTATGGAGCGCATCCAAGAGCCACCCCACGGTGGTAACGCCAACGACTACAAAGCTTGGGCCAAGGAAATTGCAGGCGTGACCAGAGCATGGGTATTTCCTAGCCAAAACGGTATCGGCACAGTAGGCGTTGCTTTTGTGATGGATGATAACGAAGGCAGTATCATCCCCTCCGCTCAAGAAGTCCAAACCGTGCAAGATCACGTTGATGAGCAACGCCCTGTTACAGCGGATGTGACTGTGTTTGCCCCTACAGCCGTTGCGCTGGACTTAAGTATTACGCTCAGCCCGAATACATCGACTGTTCAAAGTGCTGTTGAAGCCGAGTTAAACGACCTGTTAAAGAGAGAAGCTGAACCCGGTGGCACCATCAAAATAAGCCATATTCGGGAAGCTATCTCCATTGCGGCCGGAGAGGATGACCACACCCTCACTTCTCCCACTGCCGATGTAACCCATGACACTGGTGAAATTGCTGTACTCGGTACAGTGACTTGGAGTTAACCATGGCAAATGCTCAAGCTTACCTCCACCAAATCCAAGCCCTCCTACCTGTAGGGGCAGCTTGGTCACGGGATGCCGATGCCATTCTCACTAAGTTTTTATCTGCTTGGGCAGAGGAGTTTAGCCGTATTGACCAGAACGCCCTTTCCTTACTGAACGAGGCTGATCCCCGCACGGTGTCTCAGCTCCTTGCAGACTGGGAAGCTACCGCCGGACTTCCTGATGACTGCGCCACTGGTAGTGAAACCGTTGCTGAGCGTATTGCCGCTTTAGTGGCGAAAGTTGTTGGGCGGGGCGGCCAAAGCCGTGCCTTTTACATCAATCTGGCAAAAGCTCTGGGTTACGACATCACCATTAACGAATACCGCCCTTTTCGGTGCGGTATCTCCAGCTGTGGTGATCCCTTAAACGGACAGGATTGGACACATTACTGGGCTGTTGAAGTCTCGGAAGAAGTCAACGTCCGCTACTTTTCCTGCGGTACCAGCACTGTTGGAGAGCCTTTACGCACTTGGGGTGACACCTTGTTGGAGTGTGTCTTCAACAAGCTCAAGCCTGCCCACACTCACGTCAACTTTAACTATGGAGGATAATAGATATGGATAGAATTAAACACGCCACCGCCGTTGAGAGTTTACCAAGCTTTACGAGCGAGGGTACCCGCGGTTACTTTACTGATGGCAATCCCGCAGCATCGGAAGGAGCAACTGTTGTTCCGGCTTGGTTTATGAATGTCATTCAAGAAGAAATTATGTCTGTGATTGAAGGAGCCAGTATTACTCCTGACGAAGCTAATAACGGGCAGTTTTGGAACCCCCAGCCCTACAGGGACTATCCTAGACTATGCCGGAGCCACAGCCCCCAGCGGTTACCTCTTGTGTGACGGAAGCGAAGTCAGCCGAACAACTTACTCTGGGCTGTTTAGTGTTGTTGGCACAACTTATGGAACTGGAAACGGAACAACAACCTTTAACCTACCGGATTTACGAGGCCGTGCCGCCATTGGTTTGGATAACATGGGCGGTACTGCCGCAAACCGTGTGACATCAGGCGGAAGTGGCGTTGCTGCAGCTACCCTAGGTGGCACAGGTGGTGACCAGTACATGCACCAGCACGGCCACAGCATTACCGACCCCGGCCACACTCACACCCAGAACGTCGGGCAAGAAGCTGGTGCAGGCTATACTGACCAAGGGGATACCACTCTGCAGGGCACTATTAATACCAATTCATCAACCACGGGCATCACTGTTGATAACGAAGGTGCTGGTAGCAGCCAAAACATGCCCCCTGTTATGGCTATTAACAAAATCATTAAGACTTAAAGAAGGAGGATACTTACATGACCACAAACATTATAAAAACATCACCGGCTGAAAACTACACTCCTATTACGCCAAGTGATGGAGTTGACCTTGCTGTAAAACCACGAGGCTTGGCGGTGCAAGGTACTGGGGATGTTGTTTTAGTAGGGGAAAACGGTACTGAAGCCACGTTCTTCATGGTGGCAGGACTTCCCTACCCTTACTCACCGACAAGAGTTAAGGAAACTGGTACAACAGCTACCGGCATTGTGGGGCTTAACTAATGTTAAGTTTAAACAACAGCCTTGCTCTTAATAGTCTTGCGCTGGCGCATGTGCCAGCGGTGCAGTACAGCTACTTCATTTATGGGGACAGGGTTCATCCCTCGCTTACTGCCACCAACACAGGCGGAACATACATTGATGCCAATGGTGCGCGGCAGGATGCCCCAACAGACCAAGTGCGGGTCACCCATACCTCTCAAGGTGCTTTGTTGGGGGTTGTAGGTGAATCCCAATCTCCTAACTCCTTGCATGATAGCTACGACTGCCGCCAGTGGAACGCCATCGGCGGTGCAGTGAAAACAGACTTAGGCAACTATAGCGATGTTTTCCGCCGTGTCTCTGTAGCAAGTAATGGTGGATCATGGCACCGCATCCGTGACCAGCAGGACTTTACCCTCGCTTTGAATGAGCAGGTTGCTATTACTGTCTTCTACGAGGCTGGCACAAGCAACCAAGCCTTTATTGAGCTGCGTAGTACCGGCGGTACCTACGCGACTGTCTTTGTAACGGATATTGCGGGCGGAGTATTTTCCAGCTACTCCGACAACGGCAGCACGTTCCATAATATTCAGCAAAAGCTTGAAAAGGACGGTAGATACAAGCTGACCTTTGGTGTGACTTGCGGTGAAGCTGGTACTTATGCTTTGGGTGTTGGGCCTAACACCACTGTTGTGGGGGAAACCATTATTGCTTTGGGTGGTATGATTGAAAAAGGAACACTCGTCCCCTCTTCCTTTGTTAAGACCAGTGGTGGCAGTGCCGTTAGAACCGCCGATGTTATTACAGCACCATGGCCCTTTAAAGAGTGCGTCATCATCGCCCGCTTTAGAGCTAGAGACATCGGCGTTGCCGGAAGCAAAGCCCTTACCATTTTCGATAAAAACGGGCCGAATTGGTGGTACAACTTTGCTACCATCATATACGATAGCATTGCCCAACAAGTTAAGTGTGAGATTGGTTTTAACGGCGCGGTTACCAGTAATACTCACGATATTGTGCATGCCCCAGACACGAGTATTCAGGTAGCTTTGGCTCTATCGGATGCTGCTATCAAGTTTAGTGTTGATGGGGCAGCCCCTAAAACCATCATTGGTAATGTTCCTCCCCTTAACCAGCTGCAGGTTATGTGTAATGGCGATGGCGGTGAACAGCTTAACGGTACTATGGATTTACTGATGCCCTACCCTCAAGGAAACGTAACCGACGCTAAACTACAGGAGCTTGCAACCCAATGATAACCGCCTTTTTCAAAGCAGATACTCAAAAAGAGCTTGAGCAAAGTCTTCCTGAATTTACCTGTAAGCGTAACAACTGCTTCAAAACTGTTGGTTATGACGCTGACGGTAACCGCATGGACTATGACTACCTCGGTAACATTATTTTGCAAAAGCCCGTCTTTGATACGGATGGCAACCTGACTGCCCCCCCTACCGTATCAACCGACATCCACGCCAATGTACGCTGCAGCCACAAGCAAGCCGAGCGGTTTAAGGCCAACCCTTACTGCATCGGCTGGGCTGGAGACGGAAAAAGCTTTGGTAGTCCCCCAAACTCACCTGTTAGGGGGTTTTGAAGAGCTACTGAATTTACGGCCTTACAAGCCTTACACAGCGTGAACGGTGCCAACGTTAGTGGTGCTTAATAAATGCTGGAGAAAGAATGTGACACAAAATGACCTTTTTGAGGGGATAGAGCTACTTAGCCGCGTAGAACCTTTACAGGGAGCGGCTCCCTACTTGGGCGGTAAAAGAAACCTTGCCCAACGGTTGGTAACTCTTATTCAGGCCACGCCCCATAAACTATACGCTGAACCCTTTGTGGGTATGGGTGGTATCTTTTTTAAGCGTACTGCCCGCCCCAAAGTAGAAGTCATAAACGACTATAGCCGTGATGTTGCAAATTTCTTTCGTATTCTGCAGCGTCACCTAAAACCATTCCTAGAGGAAATGGAATGGATGGTTTACTCCCGCTCTGAATTTGAGCGTTTGAAAAGTGTTGATCCATCCGGCCTGACTGACCTTGAACGCGCGGCCCGCTTTTACTTTCTCCAGCGTAGCAGCTTTGGTGGGTGTGTTGGCAACCGTAGCTTTGGCGTAGACCGAGACGGCGGCGGACGCTTCAACATCTATAGCTTTAAAGAGTCTTTAAACGACCTTCATAAGCGTCTTTCAAAGGTGATTATTGAAAACCTTTCCTATAGCGATTTTATTACCAAGTATAACTGCCCCGGTACCCTTTTCTACCTTGATCCACCGTATTGGGGGAACGAGAATGACTACGGCAAAAACCTGTTTAGCCGCACTGACTTTGAACAATTGGCGGAACAGCTACAAAGCGTTGAAGGGCATTTTATCCTATCGCTTAACGATTGTGAGGGTGTGCGAGAAACCTTTAAAATGTTTGATATGACCAGCGTAGAGACGGTTTACACCGTATCCGCCCAAGGCAGCCAAACCGTTAAAGAGGTTATTATTACAGGTGGTAAAAACTTAGTTTGATAAAGCTGATGTTAACAAATTTGCCCATACAGTATGGAAGAAAAAGTTAACATCGCCTTACAAATCGCTACTGTTAGGTGATTTTTGCCCTAATTTATAGGCTTTCTCTAAGGCTTCCTTAATAGACCACACGGCTTGGTCACTAAAGTCTAGCTCGTCACTGTTGCGTGTATCTAGCGTTTCTAAGCTCAGAAACTCTTTAGCAATTTGTACAAGTTGGTCGTTCATCTGTTTACCCTTTTCTTTTGGTGGGTTGATGAACGCTCTATAGCAACAAAGAGTCAAGCGAATATCGACCGGGCGTTACAAGCTGTACACAGACAACCGTGAGATTTTAGGCGAACCTTGGACATACCTCACCGCCCGGTCATAGCCGGGCATAGATGCGCTCCATGCATGCGCTGTGTAAAACGGTTGTAAGCCGTGGAAAGAATATACGGTATTTTTTGGAAATTTGGAAATGTGTTAGCTTTTCACGTATCCAACTATCCAATAG
>JAPPOO010000003.1 GCA_028817875.1 Alphaproteobacteria bacterium
GTTGGCGACAGCTAAGGATTTGCTTTAGGCTGTTTGTTGGCAGATAGCAAAAACCCCGTTAAGGAGAATAACGGGGTTTTAATTAACCAAAAAAAGGATGAACCTTTTTATTCAATCTGGTTTGCCCGACTGAACACACCAAATATGGGGCAATTAGCTTATATTGTCAACGCCTAGCCGTTTATATCCCAATACCTACTTTAAGTGCTGCTGAAATTCCCATTGTGGCTCCTACTGCCAAGTAGATACCAAAAAAAACTAATACTAGCATTACTAAACCTCTCAATATTGACAGAATAGTAGATTCAGCTGGAAACAGCATTTCTGCCCCCTTGATTTGTACTTGCCTTATTTCCATGATTAAATGAAGTATTAATGCGCCAGCAACTACATAGGAAGCTACTATCATCAGATTATTATTTGTTACTGCTGCAACATAACTTACCAGCCCAGATATGATAGTATATTCTACTAGCTGAAAGAGCCTTGATATCATAGGCCTTAATTTTTTGTAAAGCCCAAGTTCGATGTTTAGCTTATCTAGCTTTTCTTGCCTCATGTGTTTACTACACCTTTTTATTGCTTAATTTTCTCGTATCCAATCTTCAAAAGTTTGTAACCAGATAAAACAAAAATTACCAGTATCATGGTGACATTGTCCAGACCAATTAGCTGAGTAACTATCTGGTCTTGAGTGTCGTTAGCCAAAACACCTGCAAGCATTGTTGGGTTAATTAATGGTAGTATTTTGCTAACAGCATTTAATAGGTTCATAGTTAGTTTCTCCCTTGTCGTTCCCATTTGTTTTCAAGGCGTTCAATCGCCCGTTTAATCCACCAAAGCTCGGCTTTAACAGCACCGTAAAAGGCACCCACGCCTATAAAGTTGACTGCTGCCGTCATAAGCAGTGGTAAATATTGCTCCATTATCTGCGCTTTCTTTTAGCTGCAGCTTTCGCAACACGGCCGCCCTTTGTCAGGCGGTAGCCTTTTTTAAGCTTGCCTGTGCTGGTGCGTCCGGTTGTTGATTTGCGTTTACGTGCCATGGTTCCTCCTATCCGTATCTTGTTTTTTTGTATTTGTTCCAGTGGTTGAGGGTCATGCTGATGCTCCCCGTCCGCTGTTCCCAAGATGGCCCGCCGTTGTAGGCGCGGACTATCCACTCTTCCGACCGCTGCTGACCTCGGTAGTTCATAAGCCACTTGACGTATGCAGCTGCGAAATACATGGATGTTTCAGGGTCTTTTAGAGATTTTTCTGTTGGGCGACCGTAAGCGGTGGCGCCCATGTCCCGATAAAGCCAGTCGGCCGTAGTGAGCAAGGTTTGCATGAGGCCATAGGAATATGTGTTTATGTGCGGCTCGTAGCGTTTAGCCGTTGGGTTCAGGCTGCTTTCAATTTGAGCCATGGCCACAAGCATATTGCGGTCAACCCGTGGGAAGTGGCGCGTAACGACTTTGTTAGCAAAGCCCCAGACTTCCGTAGGGGTTAAGCGTTTTTTTGTAGGAGCTGAAATATTACCTGAAGACACGGCCGGAGTTTCCACCGGCATTACATTTACTGATTGCCGATTACGGTATAAGAGCCAAGCAAAACCGCCAGCCATCAAGCTGCCCATGCCAATAAGTATGTTGTCCACACTACACCTCCAGTTCTGCAGGGGTGTATGCGGCTAGCTCCTCGATGTCGCCGCCTTCGAAGGCAACTAGAGGATTGGCTAAAATGTTCCGAATAGCCTGCTTTTGCGCGTTAATCGCCGCAACACGGTCTGTGTCCCCTTCCCCTAACGGGCGAATGATTTTTGTATCCAACTTGTCCAGCTTGGCATAAATTTCCTTAACCAATTCAGCATTGCGAGCTGTTTTGGCCTTGTCCATGTTGAGCTGCACGCTGCCATCCACCAGCTCCAAAGCTTCTTGGAAGCGGCTGTAGGCCGGAATACTAGAGCGGTCAACCGCAACGCCGCCTGTAGGTATAAGTTTTTCCAGCTTTTCTTGAGCTGCAGCTGCATCCAGTTTGTCAAATAGCACTGGCGCAAGCGTGTGAATGGCAAGTGTTCCCTCTTCGTTGGTGGTAATGATAACTTTATCCATAATTTTTCCTTTCTATGCTCGTTGTCCTGAAACCATGAAGGCAAGCCATTTAATATCGCTGGTATTCATGTTGTTATCCCGAATACCCATACGGAAATTGGTTGTTGTAGGAGCTTGCTGAAAATAAGGGGTTACAAAGTAAGGTACGTTGGTTTCGTTACCAGCTCCGCCACCTACTGCGTAATAAGAATCCGCCATGGCATTAGTGAAGGTAGCTGTGTAATCTCCCGTGCCGTTTTTGGTCACACTGGTGATATTCCATGACTTCACAATAGACGGTGTGCCGCTGCTAATGTCCACGACACCCCAAGCTGAAAGCGTTGAAGGAGCTTGGTGAAGTGCTAAAGGACCAATAAATTTATTCTGGCTACCATTCTCCAGCCGTGTTTCTTCCCATGAGGCACCGTGGCTAATGCCGTCCACCCCAATAGCTGCAGGGTTGATGGTAATGCTATCGCCGCTTGTGTCTAGGTAGGATTGCCCAGCCAGAGCCGCAGCAATAGTTGCCATGATAGTCTCAACTCGGTTACTGCCGTTGAGCTGCACGCTGGTGTTATCAAGTAATAGTGGTGTGTGGAAACGCATAGCCATGGTATTAGCTTCCCTTCACAACACGCCAGTGAAGTGTTGGAGTGCCTGTGCTACGTACGTAAACATCCCCGCGACTGTCTTCACCAACAACCGCCCCTGGTCGCATCTGCAAACCATCGTCTACATCAACCGTATTATCGCTGCCTAGCCACACTACATCCCCATTTGTATCAAAGCTTTGCACCATCCAGCTTGTAATTTTGCTGTCTGCAGAGATGATTTTTGTAGGGGTATCAGCTGTTAAGGTAACTGTTCCATTTGTGACGTTAGAGCCGCCCTGAACCGTTACAGGGGCATCAATACTGTCAACATTCACCTTTTCCCGCCGGAAGTATTTATATTCAACCGGAGGGCTTTCAACCATGTTTGTGGTACGGATATAAACGTACTCACCAGCCTGCGGCTCTGCGTCCAGTAAGATAGCCTTCACCTGAAACGGAAATTCCTCAAAAGTCCCTTTGTCGTATTCCCGTGCATCAAGGGTACGGCCGTCTGCCAACACAATTGTGATGTTGACCAAGGCCAAAGCACTGCTTGCGCTGTCAATCTCAATACGGTGGGCGTTTACAACAATCTTGTGCTTGTCGTACCCATCGCCAAGAGCGTATCTGCGATTGTTACTGATTCCCATGTTTATCCTCTCTTTTTCCAAATGTACCAACCCAGTAAACCAAGGGTTGCTGCGCCACCTACCAAGCTCCACTTACGAACTTCACCAAATATCTTGTCCGTAAGAGCGCGGTCTTTTTCCTGTTGCTCTGTTTCTGCTGCAGCCGTAGCTGCGGCCACTTGAGCTTGAAACACTTGCCCGAACACTTGTTGCTCCGCTGCCTTTACCAAAGCCGTGGCTTGGAACTCGGCAGACTGGGCAAGAGCTTCACCAATAGGTTTTGTGTCAATCGTGTTTTGAACGCCAAGCTCTAAGCCAACGTCTACATTGGTTTCGGAAATGTTATCCGAATCCTGTACGACCTCGGTTTTACTGCCTCCGCCCAAGATGTTTCCAATGAATGAGCCTAAGAACGGTAGAGCCCTCCTACTTTCTGCGTATAAAACGCATGAGTTTGGCTCCCACTGTTAGGCTTGCGGATACCAGCCCCAGCACAACACCCACCTTTATCAGGTTGCTCCATGTAAAGAGCTGTGGCGTTGCTGGCTGTGGTACTTCAGGAAGAGGAGAAGCTTTTTTAAAGCCAAACCAACTTGCCATGGTACTAAATCCGCCTGCGAGGCTGGTTAGCCCCACACCTGCGAGAATAGGAACAAATAAAGCCATTACTTGCGCTTTCTCAGCATAGCGAGCACCAAAACCAAGGCACTGCCGCCAATAACAACGTAAGGCCAGAAGTCTTGCTCCCCTGCATTAACCACTTTCGGCTGTTCAGCTGTGCCCTCGTTTAGGCTGTAAGATGAATTTTCTAAAGTAGACTGGAAGCCATCCACGCCCCCACGGTCACCAAGTGGAAAGTCGCTTACTTCTGCCGTTTGTGAGGCTGTTGCCGCTGGGTTTGCTTCACTGCCAGAGCTTTGCCCACCCAAGTTGTTTAAAATGGAAAGGCCGATGCTGTTTGTCAGTGAGTTATTAGCTGATTGGCTGACTTTTACCTTGCCACCGCCGCCGCCGCCACCAAGGGCGCTGCCTGCAGAGGCCAAAGCTGCTAAAGTTGCTGGGTCCATACTGCTACCCTCTCTTTCTGCGGAAGAGTCCCAAGAACTCCACCACGGTGATACCTGCAGCTACAACACCCAGAGCAATAGCACCTTTTTGTAACATGCCGAATGTACTGCTTTGCTTTTCAGCCTCGCGGTTTTCAGCGGCTATCTTGTCGCGCTGCAAGTTAATTTCTGCAGCTCGTGCATCCAGTTGCCTTGTTGCTTGAGATATTTGCCGTTTCTGCAAGTCGTAACTGATGTAGCCACCCAATAGGCTGCCAATTAGCTCGCCTGTTGCATTGGAGCTTCCGCCTTGTAAGTAACTCATAAAATTGTACTCCTTTTTAAGAGGGGCAAAGGGATGCCCCTCCTAGCTCATGTTGTGGCGTTTAGTCTTGCCGGAACATACCGTCCTGTACGACCAGTACCTTGTGCTCCTTACCGGAGGCAGGGGCTTTCACTGGCATGTATAGGTTGATTGGTACCCCAGTTGTTGGCACACGAGCTTGTGCTCCGCGGTTCTCATGTACCAAGCTCAAGTTAAGGTAGCCTGTTTGGTTAGCAGAGCCGTTTTGACGCGCAAACTCTGTCATAAAGCGGCGGGCATGACGTGCCAGCACTTTATGGGTCTGACGGCCAGTAAGGTCTTTTTCGTGAATCTTCAACACGTTTTCCATGTCAAACACTCCGTAAGAGCCAACCTCTAGGCCACTAGCTGTTGTTTTTTCGATCCCGATAAGGTGCAAATCTGTAAAGACACGCCCTTTATCAAGTTCAAACTCTTCCTCTGCATTGTCTTGCTTGACAGCAACAGGTCGCTCAATAAGGGTTGTCATCAACACATCTTCAGGGCGTTGACGTACTGTGCTGGCATTGCTTACATCAAACTGCTCGGCTGTGATGTCTACCTGTACAGTGTTGCCATCAATGCTAAAGTCATTGTTTGCAGCCCACAACTTACCGTCTTTTTCCCAGTCTGCGAGGGTTATGTTCAGCGTTGCATCCTTAGTGTATGTATTCATACCTGTGTCGTAGCTGTTCGGGCTAGTTGGGCGACCGTAAGTAATTGGAATATTCAGCTCAAAGTCGGCATTTGTACCGGAAGCAGCCACATCCACGTTTTGAATTTTCACACCAAAGCGGGATGCCAACAATACGCCCAAAGAAACACCGGAAATATCCCAGTAGTTTACGCCTCGGCTGTCTTCAACCTCTAGCTTTTCAATCATTCGCATAAGCTGCTGAATGGGCACGCCTGTAGGAGCTGTTGATGTAACAGTGAAATTCCCTTTAATAGACAGGTTGTGCTGCTGTGTGATTGCTGATTTAGAAAAGCTGTGCACGATTTCCTCGGCAGGCTTTATCTTTTTGTAACTCTTGGTTACTGGTAAGTATGTGCGGGTCATATTAAGCCCCCTTCATAAAGAGTTTTTTGCCCAGAGCAATTGCGCCTGTTACGACTGAAAGCCCTACTGTGCTGCCTAGTGCAACACCCATGGCAATATCAAAGATGCTTAGTGCTCTCTTCTCAATCGCCTTTGTTGTTTTAGAAGCCATGTTAAAATGTTCCTTTTGTCCGTTTTTGCCTTAGTTTCAGACCAGCGGAGAGAGATTTAGAAAAGAATAATTTAACAAAGAAAATGCCAACTCCGCTCGTCTGATGCATTTAGCCAAACACAGTTGAAAAAGGAGAATAAGCCCAGTAATTGCCCTGTTTTTAGGCTAGGTTTTCAACCCTTGCAAAGCCATGCGGAATGCTTAAATGTAAGCAATGCAGGCGCGGAAGCTGTTGAATAGCTTTATTGATGGGCTGGCCAAGCTGTTGGGTGAACTCGTCCCGCTCGTAGTCTTCCTCTACAAGCATACGTCCGGTTTTTCCGCCCAGAGCAAAGCAATACACCTCAAAGCAATTTTCCCGAATATGGGTGGGGATTTTCTGCGGCCGTTGGGTAATGACGTACATGGTATAGCCTTTGTGTCGCCCCATATTCCCCATGTAGTAAAGGATGGGGTGCTCTTTTTCAGTTACCCGCTTGTACAGCACAAAGGCCTCGTCCAAAAACACATGCGCCCCAAAGTTGGCCGGATTGCTCAGAGCTTCTTCCAGCTCGTCAATCTTAAAGAAAAACTGGCATCCCTCCGGCCAGTGAATATCCCCGACCGCACTATAAACTATTACCTTTTGCTTGCGTTGCCGGAGGCGGCTAGCTATGCGCTTGCTTAACCATGTTTTTCCGGTCTTGGTAGCCCCGTAGATTGCTTTGTGTGAGAAGTTATCACTCATCGCCCTTTGCTTCGGCCTTCTTCTTCCGGCGAGCCGCTACGCTAGCCTTACCAGCTTTGCTTGCCATTTCCTTACGCACCTGCTGGCGCATCTGCTCGGCTTCGTCAACATCCGGCTTTTCCGGTTGGGCTTCCTCCTCCGGTGTTTCTTCGCGCTTGCCTCGTGGCCATAGCATGAAAGCGGTTGCTAGCACGCCAACACCACCCAAAACGTATAACGCGCCCCAGAGCGCATCCTTAGTGGGGTTTGTTCCACCTGATGCTTGCGGCTTACTCTGGTTGCTCTGTCTCTGCTGCCCCAGCGGGTTGCTCTCCATCATCCTGCTTTTTCTCCTTTTTAAACCAGCTTGCTACATCGTTCAGGGTGTAACGAATCTCCTGTACAAAGTCCGTTTTAGCTCTATTGATTTGGTCAACAGCGTTTTTGGCTCCTAGCCCCATACCAGCAAAGAAAGCCATAGGGATTGCTCCCAAGCACAACCCAACAATAAAAAATAGAAAGCATAATAAAACACTAATCATCTAGCTCACCCTGCGGCTTATCGTCTTTTAGTGAATACCAAGCAAATGCCCCCAGCAGGGTCATGCTGATGCCGCCAAAAAGCGCAAAGTATAGCCTTTTGCTGCCAAAACCCATGCTGATAAAGCTAAACATTTCGCCCATGGCCTCGCCGATGGTTTCGGCCGTGTCGTCCTCTAGCTTTTCGCCGCGCTTTTGCTGGCAAATTAAGTTGATTAGCTTGGTTGTGAACCGTCCATGCCGCTGGGCAACCTTGTCTGATACGGGCGGCGGCAAGATGATTTCAACGGGTTCCTCAACCTGTTCCGAACGGGTTTGAGCCTGTTCATACTCACCCTCTGATACTTCGGGGCTGCTGGCAATTGCCTCGTCCCCTGCCATATCTTCATTGAATTTCACTGTTTCGGTCATAGTTCACCCCTTTGGATATAAAGAAAATCCGTAAACAAGCGGTGAGTGTGGAGGAAGCTAGTTCATTACGTGCAAACACTTGGTGAATCCGGTTCGGTGTTATTGTTGAACCCGTTTCAAAGTAAATAGCTGTGCAGAGGTCAGATACAGTTAAACCAGTTAAATTTAGGCATCTTCTAAATTCTTCCTTAGTCATACGGCTCTTAATCTTAGTCATCAACACTTTCCCCGCTTTTTACTTGTTCAATTTAACCCGTTCCCTAACCCGTTAATAGCCCGTTAAAAGGCCTATTTTTTGCCTCTTTTTTTGCTTTTCAGTCATTCTTTTGGTTTATCCCTTGCCATGTTTCCTCCAAGTTAGAGACGTAGTGAATCAGCTCCTCTTCACAGTCGGCCATAGCCATTTTTTTAGCTGCTTGCATTAGAGTATCAGCCATGAGCATTAACCCGTTTACCGCTAATTGTTTTTTCTCTTCGAACATCATTTTATTGCTCCTTGTTTTTTAGCCTGCTTATTGTTGAGGCATTGACGTTAAACAGGCGTGCGACCGCGCGCACCCCTTCTCCCTTTGCTAGAAGTTCTAAGGCTGTCCGTTGCTGGTGAACAGTTAGTTTATTTTTCCGGCCGAACTTCACCCCGTTGGCGCGGGCAACCCTCCGTCCCTCTTCTGCCCGCGTTTTAATCAACTCGCGCTCAAATTGGGCAATGCCAGCAAAAACAGTCAACACCATTTCCCCTGCAGGGCTGGTTGAATCTGCCCACGGTTCGGCCAGAGAGCGTATTTGCGCCCCTTTTTGCTTGAGTTCAGAGATGATATGCAGCAAATCCGAGGTTGAACGAGCAAGCCTATCTAGGCGGGTCACTAGAATGACGTCAGAATTTTTTATTTGGCCTAGCATGTTTTTTAGCTCTTTTCGTTCTCGCATACTTTTACCCGATGCTACCTCGCAAAATAAAATGGCCGCTCCCGCACCTGTAAGTATTTCCTGTTGCGTTTTCAAGCATTGCGCTGGTGTGGATACTCTGGCGTAACCAAAAATCATTTTAAAGCCTTTTTATTTGCTGGCTAATATTATCTCAAATGCTGATTATTTAAGCAAGTACATTATGCAACATGATTTACGCAACAGCGGAACCCGCAGAAACCTGTCGCTTTGTGGGGTGTTGCAAAACTTTGTATTTTCGCAACAACGGCTAAGTATCATCCCTGACAAGTACGATTCCCGTCCCCTTACAGAAAGTGCAAGTTCCTGTTATAGGCTCTTCATTTTCTCCATACCCGCTTACTTTCCCCGTTTTTAAGCACACAGGACAGTCGTAACCTTTGTATTTAGGCTCTTTTTCAGGCAATTTTGCTATAGCTACGCGTTCTTTTTGCTGTCTAGGCACATGTTTGTAACGGAAGTCTCCCCTTTCAAAAGCCATCTTTGCTTCTTCTTCGTAGAGTTTTTGGAATATTTTAGAAAGCTCATGCAAAGTATCAACGTACATCTTTCTATTGCCCTTTTCCATGGCACAAACTATACGTTGGCTAAGGCCAAGCTTTTCAGCAAATTGCTCTTGGGTCATACCTAGCAAATCCCACCGGATAGCACGTACCAGAGCTGCCCAGCCTTTCTGCCTCTTGCGGTCTGCTTTTATTTCTGTTAAGCAATACTGGCCATAGCAGCACCTGTGTAGTCTGTTCAGCGGACAAAATCCCATATGCAGCCTCTATGGCCTACTACATTAGCAGCTCTTGTCTAAAAACTGTCATAAGTCTTTGAAAATTAGGGCAATACTTAGTATACAACAGAATTACATTTATGCGACGTGAATACAATGTTAAATAGGAGCAAAAACAATGGCTTACTATCGTCGCAAGACTTTCAAGAAAAGATATAAACCCTTTACCTATGGTCGTCGTCGTGGCTATCGTCCTCGGCGTCCTTCTCGTCCTCGTCGTCTTGGTTACCGCATGTAAATAGTTCCATGGATGTTTCATGGATTGTACTCGTCCAGTGGCCAGTAAAAAGAACGGCTTGGTTTCCTGTGGCCAATGTCGTTCCTGCCGAATTAATAAACGCAGGGAAAAAACCTTAAGATTAATGTTGGAGGCTCGTTGTCATGAAGCAAATTCTTTTATCACTCTTACCTACGATAGTGAAAACTGTCCAAAAGATGGTTCTCTCCAGAGAGAAGACGTCCAAAAATTCTTTAAAAAGCTCCGTAAAGCTTACGTGGCCAATCCTCTTCGTTTTTTTGCTGTTGGGGAGTACGGAGATAATACTTGGCGTCCGCATTATCACTTGGCCGTTTTCGGATATCCCAGCTGCCATTTTGGCCGCTCTAGATATGCTCAAGGAGTAAAGGACTGTTGTCCTGCTTGTGATTTAGTTAGAGATAAGTGGAAGTTTGGTCACGTGGATTTGGGTACTTTAACGCAAGATTCTGCTCAATATATAGCTGGTTATTGCACCAAAAAGTTAACGACTCCTGATAATGATCGTAATCGTGAATATCGTGAAACAAAGGGACTGCTTCTTAATGGTCGCTACCGCGAATTTAGTGCTTCTTCTTTAAAACCAGGCATAGGTGCCCCTTATGCTGAGGTGATAGCTCAAGAGATTAAACAAAACAAGCATGGTGACCGTATTTTAAACAAGTTTGGAGATGTTCCCTCCTCTTTGCTTATTAATGGGAAGGAATGGCCTTTAGATCGCTATATGAAGGATAAAATTAGAGATGCGCTCGGTTGGGAAAAGACGGAGTTGTTGGGACGCTGTGTACCGACACAATTACAAGAGAAAAAAGAGATGATTTCTTTGAAGAAAGTTCAAAAAAGTAATGAGGAGATGGATGATTTAGAAAAGAAATACCCTG
>JAPPOO010000010.1 GCA_028817875.1 Alphaproteobacteria bacterium
TGCGCCGTGTACATAGAAGTACACAAGCAGTGGGATATGGGCAAAAAATGGAAAAAGTTGCCCAAAGGCGTTTCTTAGAAGAAAAATTTGGCATTTTTTGCTCTTTTTGTGCATTTATTTACACTTTTTTGACCTCAAATATCACTTTTTAATACCGATTAATCCCTTATTCACTCTCATTTATAGCTAATTTTGACGCTTTTTTCGTCGTAAATTTTTTTGAAAGAAGGATTTTGAATTTCACATCCGTTATCTCTATACTAACGTTAAGTAAATAAAGGATAACAACCCCATGACCAAACAAGTTTTAGCCGCTACATGCAGCTTTGCCCTACTACTCGGCGCCTGCCAAACCACCGCCCCACGGGCAGATGGCCACATCCCCCCAGGCCACCCTTCCAACGAAACCGTCGGAGCCGTTATGGGCGGCACCATTGGCGGTATTCTTGGCGGCCAAATTGGGGAAGGATCAGGCAAGACCACAGCCGCCGTTGTCGGCGCTTTGCTTGGCGCTTGGGCTGGTAGCCGCATCGCCGCAGGGATGACCCCGCAAGACCGCCAACACTACAGCACAGCTTCCACCAAGGCCGAAAACGTGCCTGTCGGCCAAACAGTTGAATGGTACAACCCGCAATCCGGCAACAGCGGTACTATTACTCCAACCCGCGAAGGCCCTACAAACTACGGTGAATACTGCCGTGAATTTCAACAAACCGTAACAATCGATGGTGAGACTCAGCGTGCCTATGGTACAGCCTGTCGCCAACCAGATGGCAGTTGGAAAATCGTGAATTAAAACATCATATATTACAACCCAAAAGCCTCAGTATTCCCTGAGGCTTTTTGATTTTTACTTGCATGTCAGGTATTTGCTTTCTATCCTTGCAAAACAAGCTATAAGCCTGAAATAAAAATGGATTTAAAAGAACAATGGGCCAAAAAACAGTACAAAATCTTCCTGAGGGTTATAACCCCATCAACATGCTAAAAAAATTCCTAAGCTACGAAGCCGCCGGAGGAATTATCCTTCTTTTCTTCGCAGCTGCAGCCATGGTTGTTGCCAACTCACCCTTTGCACATAGCTACCACCACATCCTCCACGAGGTACATATGGTTATTGGTATCGAAGGGCTTTTTGAACTTAATAAACATATCATCCACTGGATTAACGATGGTTTGATGGCGTTATTTTTCCTACTCGTTGGCTTGGAAATTAAACGAGAAATGCTAGAAGGAAATTTATCTTCCGTTCAACAGGCCGTTCTACCAGCTATTGCAGCTGTAGGAGGTATGGCAATACCAGGCCTTTGCTACGTATTTTTTAATAGTGACAACCCCGATGCTATTGCTGGCTGGGCTGTACCAACAGCCACCGATATCGCTTTTGCTGTCGGCCTTATGTCTATATTAGGAAAGCGAGTTCCACTAAGCCTTAAAGTATTTTTGTTAGCCCTAGCTATCTTTGATGATTTAGGCGCTATCATCGTAATTGCCCTTTTCTACACAAGTAATTTACATACAGACGTATTAATGTGGGCCGCTGGCTTAATCAGCATCTTATTCGTTATGAATCGTATGAACATAAACAAAGGTTCTGCCTACCTTGTAGTAGGAATCGCCCTGTGGTTCTGCGTACTAAAATCAGGCGTCCACGCAACACTCGCAGGTGTACTAGTTGCCCTCGCAATTCCACTGCAAATACCAGGAGACCGTTGTTCTCTCTTACGTCAACTAGAGCACGATTTACATCCGCTAGCAGCGTACATCATTTTACCAATGTTTGCCTTTGCTAACGCTGGTGTATCCTTAGAAGGCCTCAGTTTAGATGTTGCTCTACAACCCGTAACGTTAGGAGTAATAGTCGGTCTATTCTTCGGAAAACAAATTGGTATTGTAGGAACAACATGGTTAGCCGTGAAATCTGGCCTAGCCAAACTACCTATGGGCACAACATGGCCTCAAATTTGGGGAATGTCTATGCTAGCTGGTATTGGTTTTACCATGAGTTTATTCATCGCCTCCTTAGGGTTTAGAGACGCTGCAAGCCTACAAATTGAAGCTAAATTAGGTATTCTAATTGGTTCAGGGCTCAGTGCCATTATCGGTTTAATGTGTTTAGCTATATTCTGCAAAAAACCAGCAGACCAAGAACACGATACCTAATAACAGAGTATCACTACCAGAAAAAGCCGCATTACTTCGCGGCTTTTTCTTACGTGCACAATATAAAATTTAACGGTATAACATTTACGTGAAATTAAAAAAAATACCCACTCTTGTAAGAACCCTCTGGTATATCCCACCCAAGCAAATTTGGGCACGCATTTGGGCACGCCTTAAAAGGTACTACTACCAAACGCCTATATATCCATTGCTTTTGGAAAAAACAGGTACTCCCGATAAGCCCACCATCCAACCAACAAAACTCTGGAAGGGGTGTATAAAGCACGCAGAAGAAATAAAAAATCAACGTTCTTTCACCTTCGTTGGCCACCAAATTATAAAACCAGAAGGGCAATGGCTACTACCTAAAGCTTCACCGTTATGGACATTCAACCTACACTATTGGGATTGGCTAGCTGACCTCCACACAGCAAAAGACCAACAAACAGCACAAACCCTCATAGAAGACTGGCTACTCCACTGTGATAGTTACCACCCCGTGATATGGCATCCGTACCCAACCTCATTGCGCATTGTTAATATGCTAGTATATGGCGAATGGGTACTCAAAAAAGCTCCTGAAAGCCTTAAAGATGCATTCTGGAGCAGTCTACAACGCCAACTTATTTACTTATCCAACAATCTAGAATGGGATTTAGGCGGAAACCACCTTATCAAAAATATAAAAACACTTATTTTTGGTGGCGTATGCCTGCCAGCAGGGCAAAGCCTTGTACTTGAAGGGCAAAAACTACTACTCCAACAGCTAAAACATCAGATTTTACCTGATGGCGGGCACTACGAACGAAGCCCCATGTACCACGTACAAGTACTCATGGATTTGCTAGAAATTCAAGCTCTTCTACGTAAAGCAGGGCTAAAAATACCCCCACTTCTAGACGACGCATTGGACCGAATGTCAGAAGCACTAGCCTTCTATAGGTATCCAGATGGAAAGCTAGGTCTTTTTAACGATAGTGAAGAAAAAAGCTGTGCTGAACTAGATGCACTGACACGACG
Organism: Alphaproteobacteria bacterium; assembly: GCA_028817875.1. GTDB lineage: Bacteria > Pseudomonadota > Alphaproteobacteria > UBA2136 > JAPPOO01 > JAPPOO01. The sequence continues at coordinate 3,184 of JAPPOO010000010.1, forward strand.
ATGCGGAAAAAGCAAGCCACCCAACGAAGTCACAAACTACGTACGCCTTCGGCAAAAAGACTTATTTGTCATGTTTGATGCTGGCAAAATAGGCCCTGACGAACTCCCTGGACACAGCCACGCACAAACACTTTCCTTTGAACTTTGTTTGGGTGAAGAGCGTATTTTTGTAAATAGTGGAACCTACGCATACCAGCACAAGTTAAGGAGCTTTTTACGTAGCACTGCAGCACACAACACCATAGTAGTAGACGAAGAAAACAGCGCAGAAATATGGGCTGAGCACCGTGTAGGACGACGCCCTACACACGTAGAAAAAAAAGTTCAACTAGATAATAATGGAAACCAACAAATCTCTGCTAGCCACAACGGATACCGCCATCTAGGGATAACTCACTACAGAGAAATGACACTTACCCCTAACGGTTCTTCCGTAAAGGGAACAGATAAAATCACAACAACTAAAAATAACAACCATCGCGTAAAAGCTCACTTCCATCTTCACCCATCAGTAGAATGTCAACTCATAGATGAACAACATGCTCGCTTAACAACAAAAAACAATCAGAACCTTACCTTCAAAGTAGAAGGAGGACGCCTCTATACACTGCCAAGCCAGTATGCACCACAATTTGGTATAATCGAGGAAACAACTCAACTGGTCATTCAAGGCTTTTGGCGTAATGGCTGCCATATAAGCTGGTCATTAAGCATAGAAAAAAACTAAGCACTACAAGCAGTATAACTTGCTTGGCTCACAACACTATATGATGTATCTTCTCCGAGAGGAACGTTAATTAAGGGAGAGACTTCATGACTTCTGAGAAGAAGATATTTTCTAGTCGGCAGAAAAAAGATATCCAAGTAAAATCCGCACGCAAAAAAATTGCTGCATCTCAGGTAACTGACTTAAAACGAAAAGTTATGGATGAAATGACCAAACAAAACGAGTCCAATAAAACACCCCCAGCATCACAACAAAAAGAAAGCGTAGCACCCCTACCCCATACTTATAACCATAAAAACACCACCTCATATGGGCAAGACCGCTGGCTAACAGGAGTTCTAATACTAACAGTCATTTTAATTATAGGCCTCTTAATGTGGGGGCAGCAAGAACACAAAAGCCCATCAATGGCTTTATATCAAATAGAAAAAGCCTTTAAAGAAGGAGATATTAAAACCTTTCAAAGGCATGTAAATACTGAAAAATTAGCAGAAAATATTGTTGAGCAATTTTACCAAAACATGGTATTCAACATAAAAGACTTACCTCAAGAATTACGCCAAAAGCTCCCACAACAACAAAATATTGAAGGCATGGCAAAAAACGGTTTAACGGAGCGCCTCAAAGAGGATGCTTTTGCTGTTATTACAAAAAGTACTCAACCTGAATCTCTGCCACATGATTTACTTGCAACTATCTGGCAAAAGCTAAGCAGCGGACAAAAAATGTCTTACCACGGTGTCCGCAACATCATTGCGGACAACTCCATTGCTGAAATGAGCATTCTATTAAAAAGAGAGCACGAGCAAGATAGCCTAATCGAACTCCCTCTACGATTTGAAAACAGCACTCAAGGCTGGCAGTTAGTTGATATACCAAACTTCAACAGCACCTTAAATCAAGCAAGTAACATCCAAATACAGGCGAAAGCTGAAGCCCCTACTCCTAATAAAGTATCGGTTCAACAGGAAACTCTTGATTTAGAAAACATCTTACAAATTGAAAGTATCCGCAAATTAAGCACAGATACAAGCGAAGGAAGCACATCTAATATTTTAGTTACTCTCAAACTCCGCAATATTGGCCCTCAAGATGTAAAATCTTTTGGTGCTGAGATTGTCTTTAATGATGCCGCAGGGCAATTTATAAAAAGTTTTTATCTTTCTGACACTATCGGCGTAACCCGCGGTATGCGCTTAGAAAAAACATGGAAACTTCCTATCAACAAAGATATTCGTATGGAAAAACATATTTACAACCTACCTCAAGAAGCTATTCAAGTCCGAGCAATTCCACGCATTGTTGAACTTGTGGATGGAGAAATTGTAAAAGGTTAAACTACCCTTTCCAAATATTTTATGTTACCTGTAAGCTATGCATATCTGGATTATAAACCAATCGTTTCGTCCTGAAACCAATGCCCCCGCTAACCGTTTTCACGGACTAGCAACGCAATGGGAAAAGTTAGGACAACGCGTAACTGTCTTAGCAGGCCAACCATATCGCCCTCACGGTAAACTCGCCGAAGGATTCAACGGACAATTTCAAGAAAAGCAAGTAGATGGCATTACCGTCAGATACCATTGGGAATGGATAACACGCAAAAAGAAAGCACTTGCCCAAGCTCTCACGCAACTATCATTCGCATGGAGTCTACTAAGAAAAAACTGGCGTGTAACACCCGAAAACAGGCCTGATATAATAATCGCCAGCTCACCAGATTTCTTTCACACAATCTCTGCTTGGCTCCTATCAGTACGTTACCGCGTACCTTTTATCATGGAAGTCCGCGACCTTTGGCCAGAAATTTTCAAAGACATGGGAGTCCTAAACAACCGGGCACTACTTTGGCTACTAGAAAAGTTAGCTAGATTTATATACGTCCGCGCAAAAAATATCATCACAGTAACAAATGGCTATGCAAAGCAACTCACAGAAAAAGGTGTTAATGCTTCAAAAATATACGTCATTCACAACGCTGTTGGGGATGCCGATTTTGACGCTGCTGATGACGCCATCAAAAATAAAGCTGGAAATAACTTAAGATCAGAATTACAAATCGCTCCTCTGTCTAAGGTGGTACTCTACGTCGGTAACCACGGAAAGGCACAAGCCTTAAGCCAAATAATCGATGCTGCCCGCTCACTCATTAACCGTAATGACATCCATTTTTTAATCGTGGGGGATGGAGCTGATAAGCAACGATTAGTAGAAATGGCAAAAGGCATCCCAAACATTCAATTTTTACCAAATCAACCCAAAGAAAAAGTTTGGGCCATGTACGATATGTGTACAATCAGCATATCTTGCCTACGCGATATACCAAGCTTTGCAACAACAATCCCCTCCAAAATTAACGAAATCATGGCAGCCAAAAAACCAGTTATTGCGTGCCTACAGGGAGAAGCGGCTGAAATTGTCGAAACCTCCGGTGGCGGCATTGTTGTCCCACCAGAAACGCCCGAAAAATTGGCAACTGCTATCAAAAATATCATTGATGCCCCTGATAAATTAGAGAAAATGGCCACTTCAGGAAGAGCTTTCGTAGACAAGCACAGGCGTTATAGCCAGTTAGCGCAACAATATTTAGGTATCCTACAACAAGCCCAGCAAAAAAAGAAAAAGGATGATGTGTGACCTCATTGGTTTACATAGGTCTAGTCCTTACTCCTTTCCTGCTTGTAACAGCCTTCAGCGCACAAGTAATACGTTTTTGCACAGCACTAAAGTTATTCGCCCCTGTATCGAAAAGAAGTGCTCATAAACACCTCACCCCCCATGGCGGAGGCATTTTGGTTGTAAGCGTTGTTATTCCGCTAGCTTTGACGTTTATACAATTGGTTGAAATACCACACGCAACATTTCTAACCGTTCTTTTTCTTGCTTCAGCGGTTTTAGCTATAGTCGGATGGCTGGATGACTTAAAACACCGCTCCCCCCTAGTAAGACTATTAGCACACTTGGCATGTGTAGGAATAACAGTAGTTTACCTACCTCAATTGTTTGATATTGTTCCCCTATGGGTAGAAAAAACCATAATCATTTTTGCATGGGCATGGTTTGTGAACCTATATAATTTTATGGATGGACTAGACGGACTCACCAGCTCAGAAGCCGTTTTTTTATGTATTGCAATTATGCTTTTTGCCCCACCTTTAGGGCCTATTGCAGGTATTATAGGAAGTGCTTGCTTAGGTTTTCTCAGAATAAACTGGCACCCAGCAAAAATATTTATAGGAGATGTAGGCAGTACATGGCTTGGATTCATTCTAGGAGGGCTATTACTACTCTCTCTAGAGTGGGACACTTGGTCACTTATTTACCCATTATTCACAGTAACACTTGTTTTTTCAGGAGACGCAACTTATACATTGCTTAAGTGTTTGGCAGAAGGGCACAAACCGTGGGTACCTCACCGTAAGTTTTGGTTCCACCGTGCTGCAAAATTAGGATTAAGACACAGTACAATTGTGAGCTGGGTTATCTTAATAAACGCAATACTATTAGTAGTAGCCGTAGCTGGACATTACATGGGCGCAGGCATATGGACATTAGTCGTAGGTGTAGGGGTCATAAGCACAGTTGCTTGGCGCATTAAGATTTTAGAAAAAAGGATTTTTGACCATGACACAAAAAGTACGTAAGGCTGTTTTACCCGTAGCTGGTTTAGGAACAAGATTTCTACCTGCAACAAAAGCTATGCCAAAAGAAATGCTTACTGTCGTAGATAAACCAATTATTCAATACGTTGTAGAAGAAGCCCTAGAAGCTGGAATTGAAGAATTTGTTTTTGTTACAGGACGCGGAAAAACATCTATCGAAAACCACTTCGACCGCCCTTACGAACTACTAGACATCCTAGAAAAGAAACAAAAGCACGATATCATTGATAAAGTTGAGCATATCATGCCAACAAATACAAAGCTTTACTACACAAGACAAGGACAACCGCTTGGGTTAGGTCATGCAATCGGCTGTGCTGCTAGCGTCATCGGTGATGAACCTTTTGCTGTACTGTTACCAGATGTAGTAGCTTGCACAGGAGACAACAACCCAACAGCTGATGCAATCAAATTATATGAAGAAACTGGCAAAAGCGTTGTCGTCGCAAACGAAGTCCCTATGGAGCGTGTAAAAAACTATGGCGTTCTAAACCTTGGAAAAGAAGGACTGACTGACGACAAAGCAGAAGTGACAGGCTTCGTTGAAAAACCATCTCCAGAAGAAGCACCTAGTAACCTAGCGATATTAGGTCGTTACGTACTAACACCACGCCATATGGAAATTCTACCTTCTATCAAACCAGGCGCTGGTAATGAGATTCAATTAACAGATGCTATTGACCAAGTAACAAAAGAAGAAGGCTGTATGGGGTCTGTTTTCCGTGGTCAGCATTTTGACTGTGGTGATAAAGTTGGCTTCCAGATGGCAAACCTATACTTCGCCCTGCGTGATGACTACATCGGCCCTCGCCTACTACCGTACCTACAAGCAACTGCTGACAAAACAAATCGTCGCAACACACCACGCGTTGCATAACAAAAAAATGAAAGAGGCCATCAGTTACGGTGGCCTCTTTCTTGTTTTAGTAATAGAGTAAAGATATGAGTAAAATACCCCCTCCTTTTTACGAAAACTTTGACGATACACATTGCTTTCAGTGTACGTTTAGGGAAATTTTAGAGTACTTTGAACCTGACGAAGTTTGGGACTGGCAAACATGGGATGAGTTCACGAACAAAGAGCCTAATAAGTGGACTTGGCCATACAGAGGGAGGCTTAATTTACTAAAGCGTGGTTACATAACTCATGGAGTTGCAATATCTAACATATCCAATTACCTAAAAAATGGTATTTACCCTGAATTAGTAAAAAAATTAGGAACAGAAGCAGCAAATAAACAAAAAGAAATGGCTGACCTAAATAAAGTAGAAGCTGATATACATGAAATTATTAAACATCCCAGCTACATACAGGAAGTACGAGTTCCAACAATTAAAGATATCAAAAAATTCCTCAACAGCAACTTTTTAGTTAGTTCAATTCTTAATAGTCGTACATTAAATGGTAAAGATGGTTATATTAGCCATGCTGTACTTATTTACGATATAGACGATAAATTCGTTTATATGCACGACTCAGGATTACCTCCCAAGCCAGAAAGAAAAGTCCCAATAGAAACATACATAAAAGCCTCTACAACTCCGACAGAGGCTGTCTGGTCAATAACAGGATACAAAAAAACATGACTTACCTAATCACCGGAGCCGCAGGCTTCATCGGCGCGGCACTAGCAGAAAAACTCCTCCGTGATGGAAAGACCGTTTACGGGCTAGACAACTTGAATGATTACTACAGCGTAGCCCTCAAGCAAGAAAGAATTGAACAACTCCAACAGCTTGGTGGAGATAGGTTTATATTCCGTAAAGTAGACCTAGCTAACTATACACAGTTACTTGAATACGTAGGCGAATCTCAACCAGCTGTCATTTTACATATGGCAGCTCAAGCCAGCGTGCGCCACGCCCTTAAAAACCCACAAGCTTATTGCCACAGCAACCTCGTTGGCCATTTCAATATGTTAGAAGTCTGCCGCCAGTACCAAGAACAGCATCCAAAAAAATTCAAACATTTTGTATATGCGTCCACATCTTCCATATATGGGGGAAATGAAAAAACTCCTTTTGAGGAAACAGATGATGTAAGTCGCCCCGTTAGCCTATACGCTGCGACAAAACGGGCAGATGAGCTTATGACCTACACTTACAGCCATACTTTTAACTTACCAGCCACTGCTGTACGCTTTTTCACAGTATATGGCCCATGGGGGCGCCCAGATATGAGTCCATGGCTTTTCGCCAGCGCCATCCTAGACAACCGCCCTATTCCAGTTTTTAACCATGGAGACTTATGGAGAGACTTTACATACGTTGATGATATCGTAGAAGGTGTTATCAGGCTTTCAGACCATATCCCGCAAAAGACAGAGAAAAACCCACCACACGAAATCTATAATATTGGTAATAACCAACCTATAAAACTATTGGATTACATCCAAAAAATGGGGAAAATATTAGGAAAAGAGCCCATTTTAGACCTGCAAGAATGGCCCCCAACAGAAGTTTATAAAACCTACGCGGACACCAGTAAATTAGAAACAGCGATAGGTTGGAAACCATCAACATCCCTAGAAAGCGGCCTTCAGAAATTTGCAGACTGGTTTGTCCCTTACTATACACAACAAAAGTCTTAAATGATGTTAATCCTAGCACTCTATATTATTCCTTCTCTATGGATGAGCTACCTAGCAGGTGCTTGGATTCTTTATTTACTCATAGGTATATTAATACAAGTGCCACCTGAAAGCTTAGAGGTGATGGCAAACACTAGTGGTATTCTACTAGCACTAGGAACAATACTAACCCTTGGAGGACATTGTTTTTTATGTTGGGAAGTACTTGCTAATAAACATATAAA
>JAPPOO010000063.1 GCA_028817875.1 Alphaproteobacteria bacterium
CCGTCGCACGTCTTCACGACTAAAACAGCTTGTAAGCTCTGAAGTCATATCTCCACTCCATAGCTAAAGTTTATTTCAAATAAAACGATTACGATCTCTCACTAACATGTATCCATATTTCTAAGGATAGCTGTCAAATACTCTTTTTACAGGTGTCTATCATAAATGAGAACTTGCTGCCCCAGACAAACATTTGTATCTTATCCGCGTGAACACGCTAGAAAGTAGAATCAAACATATCTTAGATACTTACGGCATCAAAAGAATGTCTGAGGATACTGGCATCTCTGTCCCTCAACTTTACCGCTATGCAGCTGGCGCCCCTATTCCTTCCGATAGACTTGCCAAAATCACAGCTCTAACAGGAGAATCAGCAGACTGGATTTTGCACGGTACCCGCTTACACAGTGCTACACTCAACTGCCAAAAAGAACTCCATCAATCGGTTTTAGATACCATCCAATACCAATACCGCGGCCCCGCCTTTAACCCTGTAGGCCTCAGTAAAGCGCTCCAACTCTTTTGGATAAACCAAAAATTTATGGATGCCCAAGGCCATAACGCCCCCCTCACTAAAGAAGAAATTTTATGGGGGCTACACTACATTGCCATCCATGCTCACCAAGGAACGCTAGATTTATATTTAGATATGGCGCACTTGTATTTGGAAAACCCCAATATGAAATTGGATGAAGATTGGGCGCACCCGTTTTGCGAAGCCGTTCGTACCGCCGCCATTGAGTACTATAATTCCCAAGCAACTTACAGCTATTTTGCCCGCATGAACGGCAAGTTAGATAAAGGCAATCAGCAGTATATGCAATACCTTGTTGACCAAATCACCCCACTTTTTGCTGGCAAAAAGTTAGACTTTCTGGATATCGCCTGCGGTTGCGGCCGTCATATCGGTTTTTTACACCGCAATTACGAATTCCTAAACCTCTACGGGCTAGACCCTTCTGACCACGCAGAAACACTCTATTTAGAAAACATTAGCAAAGGCTTGGTGCCTGAAAACTCTTTTATCAAAGGAGACTACACAACCCTCAAGCAACACGAACGACAGTACGATATTATCTATAACCACTGCCTTTTGCATTACATTCCACTGGTTGAAAACAACAACGTACTTGGCGTTGGTAAATTTCTTAGTACAATTGATAAACTCTTAAAACCCGGCGGGCTTGTGTATTTATCGTCCCGCACAAAATACCCTAACCAACTTTTACCAATCTATACTTTCGATCAAAATGCCGCTGTGGAAAACATATTGAAAAGCAACCGCATCAACTGGCATAAAACATACGAAGTCAACCATATAGGTAATCACAAAACAATGCCAGGTGTAGAAATCGGCAAAGGGTTCAGTGAACTCAAAATAAATTGCTTCACTAAACCCTCACAACCTAAGTAATTCAAAAATTAGTTAGAATTCGCCGCAACACGCATACCATCTACACGGCTATTTTCTAAATCAATACCAAATTCCTGCTGAAACAATTCTTTCGTACGTTCCCAACCAGCACTATGGCCACGCATTTGCTCCAAAGTCGGGCGTATTGGCTGTGGTGTATGATGCATGTAAGACCCATACAAATCTTCACAAATAGCCGTATAATTTCTAGTAAATAGAATATGCTCATGCCACGCTTCATCTACCAAACGGGGTGGAACAAGAGATTCACCAACATAAACCTTTCTAAGGTACAGAAACTTTTTGTACATTTCCGTTGCTGTCATCGCAATATCTTCTTCAAAACCTGCTTCATTAACCAAACGGTCTGCTACGTGTGCCAAGTCTAGGTTTTCAATTCGATTCATCAATTCCATGAGTCATTTTCCTTATTCTCATTTTTGATAACAAAGGTCATATGAAAAGATAATTTTTGAGAAAAAAACTTTTTTTATAACCCGCTTCATTGTCCCTCCTTAAACTTCACTACTAGAGAGAGAAACTTAACGACAAAGGACAGCACGGATTATGCAAATAAGATGTATTGTTGCTCAAGATATAGAT
>JAPPOO010000036.1 GCA_028817875.1 Alphaproteobacteria bacterium
TTATAAGTTTGCGCATTTGGGTTCTCCCTCTCCTAAGCGCGGCTCCTTAACCCCAATAAACGTGACTAAATGGGTCTTTGAGCGAAGCTTTATATCAGAAAAACCAAAAAACATCTCTTTTTATTTTTACACCCCCAAAAAACACAATATTTCATCAACAGAAAAACCTTCTCTTACAGCAGCAACTGCAAGAGAAGGAAATAACCATTCTTACTTAGATTTGAACCAATATCATACCCATTACGGCCATGATTGATACAACCGTGCAGAATGCAAGTTCACATTTTGACATTTCATGTCTCCAAAACTTGATATTTACTTAATAAAAAAATATAGATAGGCCTTATTACCCCATCCATACTTATAAAAGTAAACATGGGATTAATTTCTAAACTCTTATGGTATACCCCACTAATCTCGCTAAACAAAAAAACAAGACACCCCCGCATCAGCGGGGGGCTTGCCGAAGAGAACATTAATCCTGATCTCTTCTCCAACCTTCTTTTTTCTCTGTAAGAACATCACTCAGGTAAGAAAAGCTTACATCAAGAACAATCTCCTGATCCTTAGCTTTTTTAATCCTAACCATAGCCCAATAGCCATAGGTTGAGTTTTTCTGATGGTAAGCAAATACCACCTTATCCTCACCCCAGAAGAAATGCTTTTCAGGATTTAAAACAAGGTCTTTTCTAAATTTCAGGCCTTCACAGACCTGATCCTTAGCTTTACTGTAAGCTACCGCTTTCACGGTCACTTCTCCAATTTTCACTCCGCTTCCGCGGAGTTTTTTGCAAGAAATCCATTCAGATTTCTCAGCAAAGGCAGAAGAAGCAAAAAGTGTAAGAGCAATAGCAACAATAGTAAAAATCCGCATTTCAAATCTCCTTAGAATCTGCGGCCACGTTTACCTTGATAAAAAGTATAGATAGGTCAAAGTCCCCATCTGCACCAAAATCAGGCACCCGTGGGGTTTAGTTTATGCTTTCTTATGGTATACTTCGCTAATATCACCAACAAAAAAGTAACGATTTTCCCAACAATACCAAATAGCATCACCGCAAAAAACCGTATCAAACCTTACAACCCTATGCTAAACTAGCCCTGCATCTGTGAGTTACAGGTGTGGGGCTTCAAAACTCCAACGTAAGCGGTGTTTGCGTCACCGATACCAAAACGCTGCTTTCGGTTATGGCCGGAGGCAGTGTCTCTGTCCAAGGCTATGCCCAAAAGGCACTGGCCGTACTTACGTTCGGTTTTGAACCTCCGGCTGCTTCAACCCAAGCAGCCTTTTTGTTTAATTAAACAAGGAGTTAAAAACATGACCGATAAAAACAAAATATCTTCCCCAATAACAGAACGCGATTTTCGTAGATTGGTAGACCTTCTGAATGTTTATTTAGGCCTAAGCCAACGCAAAAGAAGGCTGCTACTCCAACTCGTTCAAACACTCGCCAAATAGTCTAAAACCCCCTGCTATGCAGGGGATTTTAACGCATCATTCAACTAATTATGGTGTTTTAACGGTTCCCAACATCCCAAATGCGAGAAGCATTTGGTTGTTGTGGGGGCTGGGGTTCCCCCAGTAGCCATTTGCTGGCTATCAAAAAATCAATTCACCTTCATCAAAAACTTCCGCCAACTAAACCCAGCCCAACAACAAGCCTTCACCAACCTAGTTAATAAGTTAACATCAAAAAGCTAGCAAAATGCCTCTCCCATTCACTACAACCACCCACAAAAACCACATTCCCCCGTGCCTTTCCTCGTCCCAACCGTTTCGCACAAATCTCAATACCCTCACAACCCTTCACAGCATCTCACCTAGCCCCCTCCTTGCTCCGCACCTATCCCCCTCTACCTTCCCTGTCTATCTGCACCCAGCATACTCCCACCCCCTCCCCCCACAAAAAATTTTATAAAAAAATAAAAAATAACGCCCGTGTTAAAAAAGATAATGAGGATATTGACAAGAGAAGAGGACCACCAAAATAGAAGTTGTGA
>JAPPOO010000050.1 GCA_028817875.1 Alphaproteobacteria bacterium
ATATAGAGCAGTATGAGCGTAGCCTTTCTATAGAGAATGACGTTAGTACCAAGCACTATTACCAAGAGCAAATAAAAGAACAACAAAAAATAGTTAGAGAGCTAACGGATTATATTGATTATGAAAAATCTCAAAAAGATTTAGTAGTGGCAGAGAGTAGGGAATTAGAGGGGTATATATCAAAAAGGCTTCCTCAGTTAGAAGCTTCGGAAAAAGTAAAAACAAGTCCGTTATTTAAATTTTTTCAAATTAGCCAAGATATACTAGGAAACTACACAAAACAAAAAAGGTAACTAAAATGCAAAAGTACACATATGAGAAGGCAGGTCGGCAGGAGCCGATTTTTTTTGACGCAAATTTAGGGGCGGCACGTTTTGTGGTTGAGGGAAGTTTTGACGATGAGGTGGATATCCATATCAGTTACGACCCGCAGCATAGTAAGCGCCAACTATGGCAACCCTTTGACGGTGGGTGGGCAGGTTGGTTACCAGGGCCGCCAACGGCACTCATGTTGAATATCAAGCAGGCGGTAGGGCCTGTTTTTTTAACTGTGGAACAAGAGGATGAAGTATGACATCGGCAGTGTTAGACAAAGTAAAAGGCTATTTTGAGCAGGCTGTTCAGGCACCTGCGTACCAAAAATGGCAGAAGGATGCGCAGGAGGCTTGGGCATTTTACGACGGCAACCAATGGACGGATGAGGAAAAGGGGAAGCTTCAGGAAAACGGGCAGCCCCCCATTGTTATCAATAAAATTTCCGCCAAGGTGGACAATATTGCCGGCACAGAAGTGGCGGGGCGTACGCGTATTTTGTACCGCTCCCGCAGTGGAGAGGCAACGGAAGAGGCAACTGCGCGCGCATTGAGCGATTTAGCTTTATATGTAGCCGAGCGCAACGACCAAGCAATTGAAATTTCCAACGTGTTCAAGTCGGGCTTGGTGACAGGTATCGGGTGGTTGGACATTGGTGTGGAAGAAGTTGCAGAAGGGCCGTTCATTTTTAACCGTTATGAAGATGAAGCCAGTGTTGTGTGGGATAGCGCAGCACGACGGTTAGATTTTTCAGACGCACGGTTTGTGTGTCGGGAACGGTGGCTGGATGAAGAAGAGCTAAAACAGTTTTTTCCGACCAAAAGCGAGCAAGTATTGCAGCAGTTAAAAAGAGGAGGAGAGCCGTTAAAAACCTTTACGGGGGATAGCGTAAGTTACATAAATGAGCAAGAGCAACTGGTGCGGGTTGTGGAAGTTCAGTATAGGCAAACAGAGAAGCAGTACACAGTACAGTTGCCTGACGGAACGGAGACAGTCACGTTTGATAAAACGGCTGCTTATAATGTGCCTGATGGTGAGGTAACAAGCCGCTTTCAACCGCGTGTGTATGTGGCGTATTTCAGTGAAAATACGTTGCTTTCCCACACGCCGTTGGCATACCAACATAACCGTTTCACATTGGTTCCATACATATTTAAACGGCATAAGGAAGACGGCCGACCGTATGGTTTGGTGCGCTCTGCAATTGACCCACAGCGGGAACTGAATAAACGCCGCAGCAAGGCGATGCACCTGTTGAACACGGCGCAAGTCATTGCCGATATTGATGCGGTGGAAGACCCGAACTTACTTGCGCGGGAAGCTGCACGGCCAGATGGGATGATTTTAAAACGCCCCGGTAAAGAGTTGCGAATTATCCGAAACTCTGAACTAGCGCAAAGCCAAGTAACGGTGATGGACCAAGCTGCGCAGGATATTCAGGAAGTAATGGGCGTGTTTGACGAAACAATCGGTAAGAACAGCAATGCCGTTTCAGGCGTGGCGATTCAGCAGCGTCAACTGGCAGGAAGCCTTAACCAAATGTTTGCATTTGATGCTTTGCGTCGGGTGAAAAAGCAATTGGGACATCAGATTCTATCACTCATTCGCCAGTACTTTACGCATGAAATGGTGATTCAACTGACGGATAGTTTTCAGGCTGCACGCCTTGTGCAGCTGAACCGTAAAGAGCAGCAGTCAGACGGAACAGAGTTTGTTCACCACGATGTAAAAAGCGGTGTGTTCGATGTGCTTGTAGAAGAGGTACGGGATGCCGTAAGCGGGCGAGAATTAGATATGCAGCAACTGAATATGTTAATGCAATCAGGGGTTGAAATTCCACAAAAACTATTGGTGGAGGCAACAACGTTATCCAATAAAGAGGAAATTTTAAGGCATATGGGTGAAAAACAACAAAATTTAGACGCATTAGAAACAGAAATGGAGAAAAAATAGATGGCAACACGGGAAGTAGCAATTTTTGAAGAGCAAACAAGTATTACAGGCACAAGCGACCAGTTTGTTGTTCTGCCAGATAACAGGGTAAGTGCAGTTGCTAAAATGACAGCCAGCGGAACAGCAACGTTACAGATGACAGTAGACCCTGTGGATGTAATTGAAGCAAACAATGCTACATGGGTGGATAGTGCTTACGGTTTGCAAGCCGCTAGTTTTGCGGATGCAGCCATAGGGCCAGTAACGGGCATCCGCCTGAATGTAGCCAGCGGAACATGGACGCTAAAAGTTCTGCAAGCATAAGGAGGGCGTAGCTTATGCAAACAGTGATGATGCCGCAGTTATCTGCGGGGCCGCCAAAGCCTATGATTAAGCCTGATTTCAGTTTGAACTGGCATACGGGTCGGTACAGCGGCGTGCAAGGTTTTTCCCGCACGTATGATACCTCAACCCGTGCAGGTGCAGGAGGTGTATTAGAGCAAGTAAATGCGAATATATTGAGGACAGACCACGACCCCGTAACAGGGGAGTACTTAGGGGCACAGATTGAAGGGCAAGCGACAAACTTGGTTGCCAACCCAACAGATGCTAGCAGTTGGTCTTCAACCAGCGCAACAGTGACGGATACCACCCAAACGGTAGGTCTTTTTAAAAAGATTAAAGTTGCCAGTACAGGGGGAGATTGGAACCGCGTAAACGCTGCTTTTACAACAGCCACAGCAGGGGATGTTTTTAGTGTGACGTACTTTATCCAAGCAGGTTCATCCGCACAGGCACGGATTATTATTCGAGATAGTGATGCCGCGGTAGAAACGTACTTATACGGCAGTTTATCAAGTGGTTTGAGTGTTGTCGGTGAGTTTGCAGGGACTGTTTCACACCTAGAGCAATACACAGCAACAGATGGCATATACGTTGTTAAATTGCAGTTTACATCGGCCAATACAACCTCAACTCTTAGTTTTGGAGTTGGGCCTAATAGCACAACATCGGGCGAAGATATTTTTGTGCTAGGTATGCAGGCGACACAAGGAACCGAGCCAAATAGCTTTGTACTGTTGGATAGCAGTTCCACAACCCGTTATGCGGATATGTTAGCTGTTTCACAACCTGACAACCTGCCACAATTCCAAAGCAGTTTAGACGGAACGTACCGCATCCGCTTTAAAGCACCAAAATACTGGGGAAACTACTTATATGCGTTATGTGTAGGAGACGGAACAAGCAACTTTTTAGCAACCCGTTTAACCAGCGGCGGCAATGTGGAGGTTGTTTCCTTTTCAAGCGGAAGCGGAACGGCATTTCATAGTTATGGCGCTCCACCAGCAGACGGTTGGGTAACAGCTGTTCTGCAACATGATGGTAGCGATTTAACGTCGTCCGTTAATGGGGCAAGCGTGCAAACAACAACGTGCGCCAATGGGGCATCAAGTGTTGGAACACCTCAGTTAGATATTGGTAAAGCAGGCAATACCAACCACTTACATGGCCATGTGTACCAAGTGGATTATTGGAAAAAATCTAACTTCACAAGCCAACAATTACAGGAGCTATCAGCATGGGCACATTAACAATAGTTCAGTTTAAAGCGGCTGATATGCCGACAATGGTTGCGGGTTTTCCTGAATTTACGGCTGTAGATGAGGGCAGTAACAGCTTTTTAGGAACGGTTGCGGAGGATAGTGACGGTGCCCGCATGGATTTGCGTATTTTACCGTCGCTAGAGTTGCAAGCACCTGTGTTTGGTACGGACGAGCAGGGAGAGATGATTGTGGTAACGCCTGGTGTGTATGAAAGCGATATACGGGTGGAAGTTGTCTGCTCAACGGTGCAGGCGGCGCGTTATGCCACGCATCCGTTAAAAGTGTAGCGGTAGCTTTTGAGTATTTTTAATAAGGTAAGGGAAAACAATGTTGGGTTTAGATAAAGGTTCACAGCCGAGAACAGGCACATCGCTGGAGCGAAAGTTACAAGTGCTGAGGGATAAGCTGGAACAAATGAATGAAAAAACAGGTTCTGAGGGGATGAATGAAGACGGTATGGCGGATGTTATCGATAAAAAACCGCAAACTGTGGGGGATGACGGTACCTATACAGTAGAGCAGCAGAAAAGAATTGCAGAAGACGAGGCATTAATCCGCCCCGTGTTGGCGCTGTTTGGTATTCCGTACGATGACCTTATTCAACTTCAGGCGGATGGCATAACATCACCCTATGAAAAGGCGATACAGGCAAATCCTGCCTTGTTGCAGCAGGTGCTGCAAAGTGAAAGGCCGGTGTTGGCAGCTTTACAAGTAGCGGTGGGTTTTAAGCCGTACGCGGAGTTTATGGATAAGTACGGCGCGGACCCTCAGAGTATTCGCACGGCGATTAGAGAAGAAATGAAGCAAGAGCTGGCGGCACCTGTTCAGCAGGCAGAGGAACAGGCGAAAAAACCGTTGGCAACGCCGTTTTCACGCTCGGGTCGGCAAATGGCGGCAAAGGGAAAAAGTACAGCCCCTATACCGCTTGGCGATATTTTTAAACGACAAGGAAAGTAATAAAGAATGACAGCAACAATTCAAACGACACACGGTGTTTCTGCCGAGCAGTGGTCTAGCGAAGTTTTTGGTGAATATTTGGGGCAGACGCCCTTTTTCAATTTTATGGGGGATAGTTCTAACCATATTATTCAAGTAAAGGAAGAGCTAACCAAAGCACCGGGGGATTCTGTAACCGTACAGTTACGAGCCAAGCTTTCAGGTGCTGGTGTAACAGGGGATACGGCTCTTAAAGGAAACGAGGAAGATCTTGTTTTTTATGACCAAAAACTTACGGTTGATACATTAAGGCACGCAGTAATGTTGCGTGGTGAAATGAGTGAAAAGCGCGTGGCTTTTGATTTACGAAACCAAGCCCGTGAAGCACTGGTAGACTGGGCAAGCGATAAACTGAAAAGCAGTATTATTACAGCATTAACGGATACAAGCAGTGGGCGGGTACAGGCCCGTTACCTATACGGAGCAACTGATGCTAACTGGGATGCTACGCATTCTACTGCTTTGGCAACGGTAGATAGCACGAACGACAAGTTAACAACGGCTATGATTTCCCGTGCAAAACGTAAAGCATTGCTAGATGGTTCACGCAAAGTGCGTCCGTTTACCTATAAAAATGGTAACAAGTTGGAGGAACTTTTTGTTCTATTCGCACACCCTTATGCAGTGCGTGACTTACTAGAAGACCAAGCCTTTAAGGATGTAAACGTACATATTCCGACAAGTTTTGGAGAATCTGTGCTGGTACATGGTCAACGCTATAAAGGCATGTGGGACGGTGTGATGATCTTCGAATGTGATGAAATGCCGATTGATAGCGGCGCAGGAGCAGGCAGTATTGACGTAGCACATAACGTGTTATGCGGTGCTCAGTCTGTTGCTATAGCGTGGGGTAAACGCACAAACTACAAAGAAGATGTAGATGACTATGGCCACGAAAACGGTTTCGCGATTGATGAAATCCGCGGTGTAGAAAAACTCGTATTTAACAGTATGGACCACGGCGTTGTGCACGTATTCAGCGCAGGCGAAGTTGACTAGTAGCTAGTTATGATTAAAAAGGGAGGGGAACCTCCCTTTTTTAGGTGGTTAATGGAAGGGGGAAAGCTGTGGACGTAAACCAATTAAGAGAGCGTATTTTAGAGTTAAGTCATGATGAGGCAACACCCGATACGGGGTTGAAAGAAAAAGCATTGGTATGGCTAAACCATGCCTATATAGAGCTGATGGATGAGATTCAGCCCTATTTGCAGGATGAACTTATGCAAGAACAAACTATTGCCACAAATAGCAGTGGGCAAGTGGCGTTAGCTTTTGATGTACAGCGTATGGTGCGGGTGGTAGATGCTACAAATAGCAGAACGTTAGAACAAGCAAGCTTGGCGGATATGGTAGACCGAGAGCCATTGCTAGATGCAACGGGAAGCCCTGCTTACTATTGGTTTCAGGGAAGTACCCTGCAAGTATACCCAAAGGCAGCAGTTACACTAACGGTAAGATATTTGCCTTATTTGACTGAATTGGTAACGGATGGCACGGAAGAGACAATTTTACTACCAAAGGTATATCACCACGCACTTGTATGGGGTGGTTTGGTTTGGGCAACCATGTATGAGCGTTCTTTTTCAACAAAGGGTGATTTGCTGCTTTTTCAGAAGAAGTGGGAAGAAGCCAAGCGGCGGGTCAAACTATCATTAGTATCCAAGCCTGATAAAATTGTGAGAACACAAGCGGCAGAGGCTTTATAGCCAAATACAAAGGAATTTTTTTAAGAGCTGAGAAGGCTCTTTTTTTATACGTAAAAGAGGGAAGTTATGGGGAATTTAACAGAGTTATTTATTCCATTTCCACCGCAGTTGATGTCAAGCGCACGGGCACCCAGCAAAATGCCGATGGAGTTTGCCAGAGAGATTGTCAACATGTATATGCGGCAGGATGGTGCCGGTAGTAAGCGTAACGGGTGTACAGCCATAGGCGATGCTTTAGAAGCAGATATTAACCGCTTGATGCATTACATCAAAGGCGATGGAACGGTTCAGATTTTAGCGGCAACGGCTGATGGTAAAATTTACTTAAAGGACGGCTCAACGTGGCAGGAAGTTTATAGCGGTTTAGATACGGACGGTACCATCCGCTGGACACATTTTGCAGGGCGGTTGGTTATTTGCAATGGAGTAGACGACTTAATAAGTTGGGATGGGACAAGTTTCAGCATTGTGCAACAGAGCATTGTAGATGCAGGGGCAAACTTAACGTACCTCACGCCAACAACCTTCAGCATAGAAAGTGACGCTGCCTTTTACCAACCAGGCACTACGGTACAGGCAAGGCTTGGTGGAAGCACCTACGTTAACAGTACAGTCGCAAGCGTAAGTGGGGCAGGTACCATTACGGTTGTACTGAATGATACAGTTTTGACAAACGTGTTAAATGAAGTTTCGTTTACGGCTAAGCCGCCTAAGTTTGCGTATGTTTACCCAGCTCATGACCGTTTGTGGGGTTTTGGGGAAGGGCCGTTACAACCTGATAGTTTTGGGACAGACGTAGACAGAAGCCGTATTTACTATACGGCGGGGCTAAACGATGAAACCGCATGGCGAGATACGGACGGCTTGCTTCAAAGCATTAATATTGCCGATAAAATGCCAGTGTTGGATGAAGTTATGGCCATGGGGGTTAAAGATGGCTTAACGGTATTTTTCTGTCGAAACCATACACAAGTTTGGAGTGGCTTTGACCCAACGGCAACGGGAGATTTTAGCTGGGTGAAAACACTGCCTTTAGGGGTTGTGCATGGTGATTTAGTGGTTGATTTGCCAAATGATGTGGGGTTTTTCACAAGGTATGGCGCAAGGACGCTTTCCCGTACATTACAGACAGAACAGCTTGATATTGGTGATTTTGGTGCGGAAATAGACCCAACATTGGGGCAGGCTGTAAATAGTATGCTGCAAAACGTAGCTAACTATCGGCAAGTTGAAGCTTTTAAGTACGATGCCCAAGGGTGGTTTGGGTTTAAGCCTGCTAGTGAATCTCTGGTATTTCAAATTTCAGGAAGTGGTCGCGGGTGGACAGTATTCAAAGGGTTATTTGCTAGCGCAACAGCATTTTTAAACACGCCAGATGGCAAGCTATACCTCGCCAGTGGTGGGCAGCTATATGAGTACGATGAGTCCGTTTGGGCAGATGGCACAGCAGCAATAGAAACTCGCTGGTGGACACCATGGTTAAACGTTGGAAACAACTTTAAGCGTTGGGCAAACAAGGTGGTTGAAGTAATTAGCGACCAAGGGGCTGTGGCTGAAGTTATGCTTAGGCGATTCAAAAACTACGATAGCTCCAGTTTTATTCAAAACAGCGTAACGGCTAGCGTTGCTGCGGATTATTGGGATGACGGCGAGTGGGATAATGGGTTGTGGGATAACGGAGTTTCTAAGCCCGAACTCAAGCGTGACCATTTTGTAGCAGACGTTTTTTCTTACGCGATTGAAAGTAATAACACAGCAGGGCCTATCACATTGTTTGGGCTTAAAATACGGGGAGTAAAAGAGCAATGAGTTTAAAATACCAACGTCCAAATTCTAGCTATACGGGGAATAGCGCATTATCTAACCGAGAGAAATACCAAAGCGATGCAACGGCTGAACCGAAAATTGCTATTTCTAGCAGTAAGGTAGACGGCGACTTTAACTATGTTGTAGATGCCTTGAACGAAATTGACCAAGCATCTGGCACACGTGCATCTATTGATGACCGACTAAGTGTTTCAGTTAATGCTGATGGCACGCTTAAGGCTAGCGTAGTAGCTGCACTAGATGATTGGATTCCAGTAAATAATGCAAACCCTGTAAAAGTGAATAATACAACAATACAGGTTGATGGCGATGTAACAGAACTATTAACAGGTGGGCAACGGGTTCGTTTATCTGTGAACAGTTTTAATGTGTTCGCCAACGTTGTGAGCAGCCAATACGGTGGGAGTACAACGCAAATTATTCTATGTGATATTGTTGATGCAAACGGTAGCAGTACGGTAATTAGCCAAGACCCAGGTAGTGTTGCTTATGCATTTCTAGCAGTTGGTACAACAGGAAACAGCCAGTTTCAGTTCAATACTTTAAAAATGCGGGATAGTGCGCCTGTATTTCGTCTTAAAAAAGATGGTGGAGATGAATTTGGTTTATCTATTGGGACAGGAACACTGGATTTTGTCGAAAACACAGGCACGGAAGAAAGCCCTAGTTGGACGGTTCACGGGCAAGTCAGTAGTAGTGGTTTAGTTGTGGGGAATAGCACTGTAACGCTCGCAAAGTTAGCCGACGGAACAGCTGATAAATACTTAGGGTTTGACGGTTCGGGCAATCCAGCAGAGTTAGATGCACCTGCTATTGTAACAGCTGGGTGTTTGCTACCATATGCGGGGGCAGTTGTACCAAACGGCTGGTTGCTTTGCGATGGTGCGGAAGTTAGCCGTACAACGTACTCAGCATTGTTTGCTGCAATTGGAACTGCTTACGGTAATGGGGATGGTAGTACAACATTCAACCTGCCTGATATGCGCGGCCGTACTATTTTCGGGCTTGATAATATGGGCGGCACTTCAGCTAACCGACTTACAGGTGTGACAACACTAGGAGACACTGGCGGTAACGAAAGTAAAAGCGGGAGCACGGATGGGCATACTCTAACAGAATCGGAAATGCCGTCTCACACGCATGGGTTAACAATCCAAGGAGATGAACAGGTACACAGTAGCGGGACAGGAAGTAGCGTCGCTGGTTCTCAAGCGCAAATACTAAGTAATACAACTGCTAACAGAGAGATGACGGCCTCAGTAGGGGGAGATACAGCCCACAGCCATACAATAACAAACTTCGACGTTATCAACCCATATACGGCGATGAACTGGGTTATTAAGTCATGAATATGTCTTCAGTTATACCGTTAGGAGAGGAGAGCTATCAGGATATTTATAGGATGATGTTGGTTCAAGGGTTTCCTCAAACTCCAGCCAGTTTTAAGCAAGCTATACCATACTTTGAACAAGTTGATTTTTACGGTGTATTTAATGGTGGAGATTTAGTTGTTGTCTTTATTTTGGGGAACCGCACGTGTGAGTCAGCTTACTTGGATGTTGTATGTCAGCCTGATTGGGAGGGGCGGTGGGGAAACCGCAGAGTTTTAAAAGAGTTAGCTTCAATTGCATTTGAGTTATGGAGGTTAAGTTTTTTGTGGGCACATACCTATGGAAGTAGGGCTTTAAAAGCGTCTATAAAAGCAGGGTTTAACCCAGTAAGGCCAATGATGGGAAAAG